>JASMLW010000019.1 GCA_030748485.1 Pirellulaceae bacterium | reverse complement strand
CAAGACGTCGGTTTTGAAATGCGCTCTAGTCACCGTCATCGGTCTTTCGTCTTGCCAAGATTCTATGGGAACGACTTTCGGCTGCCGACTACCACAGATTCAATTGGCGACCTCCATCCGGGGCGACGAGCGATTCCCCGATCCAAAATCGTCAGGTGTGTTATAAAGTCCGCATCGATCGAAGTTGAGTCCGCGCACTCGGTCAATCGAGAGCACGAGAACGCCTTGCCAAACCAGCCTCAGTCGAGACCCGTTCGATGTCCGACCACTCTCGCCTGCTTGCCCAACTCTGCCCCGAACTGCGGGCCATCGCGGACGCTGAATCGGCGCTGGGAAACTACCTCACCGGCATGTACGCCACGGAAACCGCGGATGGGCGAATGTGGGACCGGTATTCGCTCACATTTCGTTTCCACGAAAACTATGTGTGGCGCGGCACAGGGCTCAAAAAACATATCAACAAAGATATTCACGATTGGTACATCGAGTACGCCAGCAAAGAGTCGCAGCAGATACTGATGTGTCCGCAGACGCGACGTCAGGATGTCGTCGACCGTTGATTGAGCGATTAACTCTGCGTTGAGGCGCGTAGCGATCCGACTGAAGATGGTGTACACGACTTTACTCTCAACAGACAGCATTTGAATGAGCTCCAAGTCCAACTTGCAATTGGGAGAACTCTATTCAGAGCCCGGCGTGAACTACGAATGCACGGCCTTCGGTGGCGGTGTCGCATTGGAATGCCATTGGAAACTAGCCCACGAGCAGGGCGGCGAGGGGCAGCTGTTTCCGAGCTGCACGGAAGTCAGCTGCTCGGAGGGAGCCTCGTGCTTGTCTCTGCAACTCGGCCTCTGCCCACTCACATCGGAAAACAACGACGACCTGAACCCGCTTGAGGTCCGCGTGATGAAAGGCCTGCGGCGTCACACGTTGATTGAGAGTGGCGACATCATTGAAGTGGGCGACCCGCAACCTGAAGGCCGCGTGATCTGGTTCGGAGCGGTCCGCGTAAGGCCCCAGGAGTCCGCTTAGGTGATCGCGGACGACTTCCGTTCATTCGAGTTTGTCACGATTACGCGTACGGCTTGAGAAAAGCCCGCGCCTTCTTGCCCACGCCTTCTTGCGCACGGTCCGCTACTTCGCCGTGAGACTGACAGCGGACGGTGAATAGTTGATGACGAACCGAGTCCCATCACTGGCGACCAGTTCGTCATTCGCGTTGGCGAACTTGCCCGCAATCTGATGGGCGGTGAGAACTGAATAGGACTCGCCGCGCGTCGGCTCGAATCCCTCACCAATGACAATGTCGAGCCGGCCGTCCAGCTTCGCTTCACCATTGACCTCGAATGACTCTCGGCTTCCTGAAACTGCGACCGCGAGTGTGGCGTCGGCCGTTTGATGGTAGTGGCCGTCAACGCGAAGCGTTGGGGAATCGTCGCCCGTCACCGCGACCGTGCCGTTGTTGTAGACAGTTCCGGTAATTGACCCATTGCCGTTGAGCGCAGCGCCCGCCAAGATGTCGACCCAGCGGAGCGACGACACGGAGCCGCCGTTGATTGTGAGCGTCGAGTGAGACGCCAGGCGAATCTCGTTGCGCCCCACCAGATTGATTCTCGGCCGCAAAACAAGAGACTGTTGAACATTCTTTGCCGCATTGCCGCGAACTTCGAGACCGAGTACTTCGAGGTCACGGTCCGCCTGCGCGACGTTCGATTTGTCACTTGAGTTTTCGATCCTCGCAATCCACGACAACCGCGGCGCCCCGTCATCTTCCATGTAGACGATGCCGGCGTTGGAGTATTTGTAGTCGGACCAGCTGCCGGGATCGGATGTGTTGGAGCCGTCTTTCCCGATCCAGCGGTGATAGGTATTGGCGAAACCCTTCGGCTCGGCGACGCGTTCGCCCAGGAGCAGCGTTGCGAGTTCTGTAACGAGTTCAGGGTGCTTGGCGGCGATGTCCTGCTGCTCCGCGCGGTCCTCCGCGAGGTCGAACAATTGGAGAGGCCCTCTCTTCGCACGAATGAGTTTGTAGTTGCCGCGGATGATCGACTGACCGTTGCCCGCTTCGTGGATGATGAACTCGCGACGGCGCTGGAGCCCAACGCCCGCCAGCGTGGGAGCAATGGAAACCCCGTCGATGCCGAGTGGAACTGGAGCGCCGGCGATTTCGCAAAACGTCGGCAACAGGTCGGTCACATCGACGACCATGTCACAATTGGAGCCAACCTTGAGCTTCGATCGAGCGGTCACCTTCGCAGGCCACCGCATGACGAGCGGGACGCGTATGCCACCCTCCTGAATCCTGCCCTTCGTGCCGCTGAGTCCCCCGTTCGCGTCCAGCTCCACGTTGTTTCGTCCACCGGGCCCGCCGTTGTCCGACTGAAAGACGACGAGCGTGTTGTCGGCGATGGAGTCGGACCTGTCGCCGTCGTTGTTGGGGTCGTCGAGAGCGGCGAGGATGTTCCCGAAATGAGCGTCGATGCGAGTCACCATGGCCGCCCACTGCCGCGTCTGATCGGCGAGCGACTCGAAATGAGGGTCGCGGGCGTACGCCTTGTCCCAATCGGGCAGTGTGGAGATCTCGCCAAAAGGAGCGTGAGGAATCTGCACGGCGAGAAGACCAAAGAAAGGTTGACCTGACTTGTTGTAGTTCTGACCTTGGCTGCGGACGAAGTCGAGAGCGGCGAAGGCGTAGGCGTCGTCGCAATACGCCGTCTTCGGGTAGTCGGCGTGATCCTGCAACGCGGGCCTGCTCGGATAGTCGTCGTTCCCCTTGTGACGTTGAGGATCTGGGATTTCCCTCAATCGGGTCCAGCGACCATCGGGAGCGGACGAAGTCGAACCGAGCGGCAGCTCGCTTTGTGTGTGGCACTGCCACTTGTGATGGGCCAGCGAGTTGGGGATGAGTTCCAGACCACCGACCGAACCAGGCGCCGCTGGAGCGCTCCACAGCGTCGGCTGAAAAAAGGTGTGAGCGCGGACATGGTGGAGTTCGGCGAGCACGTGCTTGTAACCGTGTGAAGTGGGCAGCGTCTGCACATTCTCAATGACGGGTTGCTGCTGATCCTTGGAGCCGCCGTAACCCCATTTGCCCCAGTAGCCCGTGACGTAACCGGCGGCCGAGAGCGCGTCGCCGATCAGGATGTCGTCGGCGCGCATCGCCTTCTTCGCGTTGTTCGGATCGTTGCGATCGGCGAAAGTATGTCCCTGGTGAAATCCGGACTGCTGCGACGAACGCGCGGGCGAGCAGACGTGGCAACCGTAACCGCGTGTGAAGTTGACTCCCTGCCGAGCGAGCCGATCGAGGTTTGGCGTCCGCACGTAGGGGAGATTCTTGGCTCGACGAGCAGCCTGGCCGTTGGGACCGATGGACCCCCAACCCATATCGTCGACGTAGAGATAGAGGATGTTGGGGCGGGTTGGCTCTTTCCGTGAATCCCGTTCTTTGGATGCGTCTGCCTTCGAGCCAGTCAGCTGCGACTTGTCGTCGCCCACCGCCACCTGAGGATCTGCGCTGTCGATCAGTTCGGTCTCGAGCTGACGGTTGAGCTTCCGGCGGATGCGCTCATACAGCGGATCGGACGCCACGTTGTTGAGCTGATCCGGGTCCTTGCGCAAATCGTAGAGTTCCTCGGTGGGATGGCGCAGGAAGGCGAGCCGCGCGTACCGCTTCGTATCGACATCATCCCGATGCAGCCGGAGGAACTGCTTCGAAGGCGACGGATCGATATTGAAACTGAACGCACCGCGCTCCGTTGGCCACGGCTGCGAAGCGAAATCGTAGGTGGGGTTGTGGCCTTTGACTTCGCCCGACGGCCATCGTTCCGGATGGAAATTGCGGATGAAGAGGAAGTCGCGTGTCCGCAATGCTCGCGATGGATAGGAATAGACATGCCGCTCCATTCCCGTCAGCGCGAACGTCCTCGCCTCATCAACCTGTCCCGACTTGGATGATTTCAAAAGAGGCAACAGACTCCGGCCCGTCATTTGATCCGACGGTTGTTCTCCCGCCGCTTCCAAGAATGTCGGAGCCAGGTCGCACAGACTGACAAAGTCCTCCACTCGGCGACCGCCTTTGACCTGTGATCCCCAGCGGATAGCGAGTGGTACGCGAGTGCCCTGGTCGTAGAGGGTGGCCTTGCAGCGCGGAAACGGCATGCCGTTGTCGCCGCTGACGACAATGATTGTGTCTTCCAACTCGCCGATCGCCTTCAGCTTCGCGACAATCTGGCCAACCTGCCGATCGAAACGCTGCACTTCCCATAGATAGTCCGCGACATCGCTGCGGACGATGTCATGATCCGGCAGACAAGCGGGCACCTTGATTTTCGACAGCGCGATGCCGCTCTTCTGACCGACGCCCAGCTCGTAGGGGCGATGCGGATCCTGACCGCCGTGCCAGTAGCAGAACGGTTCACCTGGATCGCGGTCCTTGAGAAAGTCGTCAAACGAACGGAAACGTTCGCCAAAGGAGTCACGTTTGCGAAACGAGTGCTTGCTTGGCCAGACGCCTTTCCCAAATCGCCCGATGCGGTAGCCGGCCTGTTGCAGCATTTCGGTGTAAACATCGAAATCCTCCCGCAGCGAGCCGCCCAAGCTGTCACCTTCGCGAAGTCGCCAGTGGTGTTGTCCCGTCAGAATGCTCAAGCGACTGGGAGTGCACGACGGCGTCGAAACGAAAGCATTCTCAAACAGGACGCCTTCGCGGGCGATCCGGTCAAAACTCGGAGTCTTCACAACCGGGTCGCCGAGAATCCCCGCGTGCGGCCACGACCAATCGTCGGCCATGCAGAAGACGATGTTCGGACGCTTCGCAGCAGCGGAATCCTTCGCCACCGCGTCCGCCGAGGTGGCCGAGACCGCAAAGAACACTGAGAGCGCGGTGAATGTCGCAACCTGATGCAGATAGCGCCACTCACCCCCGGTGCGCTGCGGGTGCGCCACAGGCGTGTCTCTCTTGATCTTCTTCCGTGCAACCAAGTCGATGAAATCCGCATCTGAGAGCGGACCCTCAGCGCCGTTTGATCCCGTGTAGTGCCACATCAGGCTGCCTCCTTTACTGAGTTCTCTGGAGGGTTATGGCTGTTGCTGAGCGCAAGTCTCTATGACGCGGCCCGTTTCAGAATCTCGGCCACGCGGGCGGCGACGATGTTGGCCTCACCCGGCTTCAACATGAATACGGAAATCAGAAACCCTTCCTGACCGGTCCCGTGAACGCGGGCTGTCACAATCGAAGGTTCGCCGGCAGCCAACGTTTGCTTGACTTGATCCGGCGCGACCTTCACTTGTTGTTCGTCCCAGTCGATGACCAGGTGGGGAACTTGATGGGCGATTGGCGGAGGCACTCGCCTTGTCTTCCCCGATGGAATCTTCGCGACGGCGTCTTCAATGGTTTGAATCCGTTGCTCCCATTCTCGCAATTCGGCTGCGTGGTCCAGTTTCACGAATCGCTCGACGGCGGCCCACATCGCCACCATGTCTTCCTTGCTGACTTTCATGCCGCGGCCAATGTTGCCGCAGCGCGGCGCCGTGTTCAGCTTGGCCGTCTCAATCAGGTCCTTGCTACCTAACAGCAGCCCCGCGTCTTGCGGTCCGCGAATCGCTTTGCCACCGCTGAAGACGACCATGTCGTAACCGAGCTTGTTGTACTTCGAAAGCGCGTCGACGGGCGGCGTGTCGGCCGCGGCGTCCAACAGTGTTGGGATCTTATGGCGACGCGCTACTTCAACCCAATCCTGCTGCGAGATCTTGCTCTCGCCCTCTTGTACGTTGTAGGAGAACATCATCACGGTGCGCTGGTTGATCGCGCGTTCGAGATCATCACGCGTTTTGACATCAACCAGTTTGACTCCACAGGTCTTCACCTGATTGTCGTAGCACTCCCGATGCGAACTCTGCCGGATCACCTCCAGGCCCATCTCGGGAGGCAGCGGTAGACGACTGATCAGGCTGTGGTCGCGATGCGTCACGGCGGCGGCTGTACCAACCAGAATCCCGCCGGCCGCACCCGTCGTCACCAACGCCGCGTCAACGTCCAGAAGTTTGGCGATCCGCTCACCGACGCGATCCTGCAATTCCGGCAATCGCACGAAACTTTGTGAGGCGGCGTTCCAAGCGGCGACCACCTCCGGCGGCATCAGCGAACCACCGAGCGTCGTGATCGTTCCGGCCGCATTGATGATGGGGCGAACTCCCAGCGACTTGTAGACGTCCAAGACTTCGCTCGCTGTTTCTGTTGCCATCGTATCACTCTGCACAAGCGCGGCAGCCAACGCGCCGCCGGCGCTAGTCTTGAGAACGGACCGGCGCGTCATCTCGTGGCCTGTCATCCGCGCACCTCGAATATCGCTTCTATCTCACACGGGATGTTTCCGGGCAGCGAGCCCATGCCGACCGCGCTGCGCGCGCCTTTGCCGTTCTTCTCGCCAAACACCTGGACCATCAATTCGCTGAAGCCGTTGACCACCTTCGGATGGTCTGTGAAATCCGCCGTGCTGTTGACCATACCGAGCACCTTCACCAGTCGAACGACTTTATCGAGGTCGCCCAGCACGCTGCGAACACTGCTGAGAACGTTGAGTCCGGTGAGCCGCGCGGCGTCGTAACCTTGCTTCAGCGTCAGGTCGTCGCCAACTCGGCCGCGAACGGGCTCGCCATCGACGCGACCGGGACCATGTCCCGACGAATAGACCATGTCGCCCACATGCACGGCCGGAATGTAGACGGCGACCGGCTTCGGCGGCGGCGGCAACTCAATGCCCAACTCCTTCAATCGCTGTTCAGCAGACCCGGCCTTATCTTTCTCAGCCGCGACCGCCGTCTGCGGCGACGATCCGCGAAAGAGACTCGGCAGACACACGCCGGCCGTGACACCCGCGCCGACTAAGAACGTCTCGCGAATGAACGTCCGGCGACTCTGGTTTTCGTTCATGTCAATGCTCTCAATTATTTCGTTTGAAGTTGTCAGGTTCGTTCTTTGCTCTCCAAGCATCACTCCAGCAACAGCACCTTCACGTGCGAGGCCATGTCGTTCGAACGGAAGACACGCTGCGTCGCTTTCTGATAGTCCGACTCTTTCGCGTGGTAGATATCGACAAATCTCTGCGGGTTGCGATCGACCAACGGGAACCAGGTGCTCTGGACCTGGATCATGATTCGGTGTTCGCGGCGGAAGCAGTGATAAGTGTCGGGCATTGTAAATGTCACCCGCGTCGGTGTGTCCGGTTTGAACGGAACTTCTTTTTCGAGCCCTTCTCGAAATTTGCCGCGAATCACGTCGCCGCGCACCAGTTGCTGATAGCCTCCCATGCGGACTTCCTTGGGATTGTCCTTTGGATCCGGATAGTCGTCCGGGTAGACATCGATCACTTTGACGATCCAGTCGCTGTCCGTGCCGGACGTCGAGACATGAAGCTCGACCTCGATGGGGCCAACGATCGTGACGTCGCTTTCCAGCACGTCGGTCTGATAGACCAACACATCGGGACGTCGCGCGGCAAAACGCTGATCGGCGACCAGGTACTCGGCCTTCATCCCCGGCGCGACGACATTCATGTACGGCACGGGCTTCTTCGGGTCGCTGATGTACTCGTCGACGCCGCGATTATCTTTCGGAGCCGCAAACGCCAGGCGTTCATCCGCGTGAAAGAACAACGATTTAGGCGAGGCGTTTTGGGGCGGCCATTGGTCGTATTTGCGCCAGTGATTGGTGCCCGTCTCGAACACCCAGGCTTCGGGATGATCGATCTTGCCTTTATCTTTCAGATGGAACTCGAAGAATGGAAACTCGATGTTCTCGCGGTAGAACACTGACGTTTTCGAGTTCCAGGAGATGTCGCCAAACGACGCGCCTTCGCCGCGCGACCAGCCACCGTGTCGCCAGGGACCCATGACCAGCATGTTGAACGTGTTGGGGTTGTTTCGCTCGATGGACTTGTAGGTCTCCAACGCCCCAAACAGATTCTCGGCGTCGAACCACCCGCCGACTGTCATCACCGCCGGTTTGACGTTCTTCAAGTGCTGGCGGATGTTGCGAGCTTTCCAGAATTCGTCGTACGAGCCGTGCTCAATCGATTCGGTCCAGAACGGCACATTTCCCTTGAGGTACTTTTCGTCGATCTCGGATAGCGTTTTGATACGGCGAAAGAACTCGTAGCCGTCGGGTGTTCCGTAGTCGAACGCGGCGCGGGGAAAGTCCTTCGTCGGCTCAGGCCGGACGCGTCCGCTGCGCGACATCCAGTTGAACATGTGGGCGAGAAAGAACGCGCCGTTGTGGTGCCAATCGTCGCCGACGAACCAGTCGTTGACGGGCGCTTGCGGCGAGGCGGCTTTAATCGCCGGATGCGAATCGATGATACCGGCGGCCGTGTAGAAACCAGGATAGGAGATGCCGGCGATGCCGACCTTTCCGTTGTTGCCTTTGACGTTCTTGACCAGCCACTCAACCGTGTCCCACGTGTCGGTGCTTTCGTCGATGTCGGTCTTCTTCTCTTTCACCGGACGATGAGGCCGCATCTGGACGAACTCACCTTCGGACATCCACCGCCCGCGGACGTCTTGATAAACGAAGATATATCCGGCTTTGGCGAACAGCGGCGACGGACCGAGTTGTTCGGGATACTGATCGACGCCGTAAGGCCGAGCGCTGTACGGTGTTCGCTTCAGCAGAATTGGATACGTCTTCGAATCGTCTTTCGGAACATAGACAGACGTGAACAGTCGTTTGCCGTCCCGCATCTCGATCAAATGTTCGTATTTGGTGTACTGCGATTTGACATGGTCAACGCCTTGGCCAAGAGCAGTTGAGGCCAGCAGCAGCAGCACGACAAGAAACCAAAGACTGTGGCGCCCAAACATGATCAGCTCCAATCAACTTCGCAGTGGTGGGTTCAAGGTTGCACGCCCATCGTAGAACGCCACGTCGCGCGCCACAACGTTTCGCAGGCGCCTCCCTTGGCGGTTGCTTGAGTTATGTCGCCAAGGCTGGTAGTAGCGTCACATCAAGAAAGGTCCGAGTGCTCGAGCGATGAAACGGCGAGTCAGAAGGGAAGTCCCGAATCTCCGCGACCTCACCTACGTCGACAATAGTCCCGGGATGGGCTCGCCGTTACGGACGAGCGTAATCGGTCGGCCGACGTTGGCTTGGTACTGGGTCTTCGGATCAATGCCGATATTGCGGAAGAAGGACGCCGCCAGGTCGTCGGGCGTGTATCCGTCCCCTGTTGGACCTTGAGCCTTGTCGTCGGTAGCGCCGATCACTTGGCCGCCTGCGACCGACCCGCCCGCCATCAACGAACACATCGAGCGGGCCCAGTGGTCGCGGCCGGCGCGGCCGTTCACTTTGGGCGTGCGGCCGAATTCGCCCGTCACCAAAACCGCCGTGGAATCGAGACGTCCGCTTGAATCGAGGCGGTCCAGCAACGCCGACATCGATTGATCGAACCTGGGCAGGAGCTCGCGGCCGAGTGTGTTGAAGTTGTCCGCGTGGGTGTCCCAGCCTTCAAGCAACACCGTGACGAAGCGGACTCCCGCCTCGATCAAGCGGGTTGTCAGCATCATGCTCTGGCCGAACTCGTGCCGGCCGAATCGGTCAACCTCGCGATCCTGTTCGCGCGACAGGTCAAACGCGTTGCGCGCGCGAGGCGAACTGATGATGCGGTACGCCTGCTGCGAGAATCGGTCGAGACCGCGAACCGAATCGTCCAGGCTCTCAAAGCCGTCGAACGCCTTGTCGATGTCCGTCAACAAATCGCGACGCGACTCGTACTTTTCCACGGTCACGCCGTCGCCCAGCGTGATGCCGCGAACGCGGAACGGCTGGCCATACCGCGGCTTTTCGCCGGTCGATAATGGACCGTGTTCCAGACCGAGGTAGCCAGGTCCCGCGACGGGGCGATCTATGGAAACGAACGACGGCAAGTCTTCGGCCGCGGGAAACTCGCGGCTGACCACTGAGCCGAAGATGGGATAGTTGATACCGGGAGTCGGTCGGTTGCCGGTCATCACGTATTGCGTGCCGAGTCCATGCGCGGCCAGGTTGTGTGTGATTCCGCGCATCACGGCGTACTTGTTCGCGCGGCGCGCCAGCTTGGGCATGTGTTCACAAATCTCGACGCCGGTTGCCGATGTCTTGATGGGTCTGAATTGCCCTCGGTACTCGGCTGGAGCGTTCGGCTTGAGATCGAACGTGTCTTGATGCGACGGACCGCCGCCGAGAAACACGAGAATCGCAGATCTTCCCGTGTCTTGCCCATCCGCCGCGTTGAGCCGCAGGTAGTTGCTCAGAGAAAATCCCGCGCCGAGCACACCCACTTTGAGCATCTCACGGCGAGTGAATATGTTTGCCGAAGACTTCATTGGACGATTTCCTTTGCAGTGCCTTCCTCGCAGTATCTTCTTCGCAGTATCTTCTTCGCAGTCTTCTTCGGAGTCTTCTTCGGAGTCTTCCTCGCAGCGGCCAACCGCGGGCGTCGCCTGGGGAGACAAAATCCGTGTCTTCGACTTGAGGCCGAACGAGTGAATCTTCATCGATTCAAAATAAACTCCTTCGTGTTGACCAACGCCCAGAGCAGATCTCGCATTCCCTCCGACAGCGAATCCACTTTGGCCAAATGCCGCTCTGCTCGCTCAATTTCTTCGCGCGTGGGCGGCCGACTGACCGTTCGCAGCCAGGCGATTCGAATCAACTTGGAGTGATCAATCTTGTCAACCGTTGACTCCAAATCGGCGATCTCTTGAATCCAACCACTCTCGTCAAGCCGCTGCTCGACGAGCGGGTCGTTATGCATGAAAATCGATTGCAACAACGTCGGCTGATTGACGCGTTCGCAGTCGCAATTGACCGCTCGGTCAGGTTTGCCAAAGGCGCGCATCGCGTAGGTGCCGGCCAGCCGCATCGACAGATGCCCAATCGCTCGGCGCGTCAGGTCGCCGCGCACTTCGTCGAGTTTTGCGGAGCCGGCGGTGGCCTGCTTCAGGCCGTCGTAAACCACTTCGGCCGGAATCCGACGGGGGATCGCGCGGCTGAAGTTGCGGCGGTCTTCACGGTTCGTCGCGTTTGGTTTCCAGCTGCGTTGATATGCGCGGCTGGAGACGATTTGACGGTGCAGCCATTTCATGTCGTAACCGCTCTCGACGAAACCGTCGGTCAGCCAGGCGAGCAGTTCCGGGTTGCTCGGCGGGTTGGCCGGGTTGAGGTCGTCCGGCGGTTCGATGACGCCGGCGCTAAAATATCCGGCCCACACGCGATTGACAAACGCTCGAGCAAACCACGGATTATCTGGCTCGTTGCGGCAGACGATCAACCGCTCGCCGGGGAAATCCTCGGACGTGATCTCCGCGAGATCGCGTTCATCAAACAGCGACCGTTGCACCAGGTTGGCCTTGATCAGTTTGCGAATCCCGTCGCTGCGCAAGGCTGAAATCCAG
>JASMLW010000018.1 GCA_030748485.1 Pirellulaceae bacterium | reverse complement strand
CGAACCGATCGTCGCCGGCGAGGGCGACGGCTGGGTGGATCGCTGGATCGTCTACGGCCACGTCGATGGACAGCAGTTGTTCTCGGCGCGTGAGATGACGGTGGAAGCGGGAGCCAAGTGCGTGCTGCAAGATCCTGGAGCAAGCGGGTGGATCACCGTCCAGGGCAAGGGCCGCATCGGTTGTTTGAACCTCCAGACGCCGGCCATGATCAACTTCGGCGACGAGACGGAGGACGAAGTCTTCATCAGTCATGAAGCGGCCACCGCGGGCGTTGAAATAGAAAACACGGGAAGCGAACCGCTTGTGAGTCTCCGTTACTTTGGCCCCAATACATTCGACTCAGTGCCGAGTGTCGGCGACTACAAGCAGGCTTAGTTTCGACGGATGGGACGACGAACCGCAACGAATCGCGTCGGATTGCGACGCGCTCAAAGTCACAGTAAAGGACGCAAGGTATGAGCAACAATTTCCCCAAACTTCACAATGCGGCGTGGCCGGGCGTCGTCGGCAAGGGCGACGAGGAGCCCATCATCGAACTCGATACGATGCTCGACTTGACCGTCGCGGCGGAAGTGGACGGCGTCAAGTTCGACGGTGTCGACTTGTTCCTGTTTGCGCCTCACGTCGATATCGATTCATCGGACGACGACCTCAAACGACTGGCCGAAAATGTGCAGTCGCGCGGACTCGTCATCGGCTCGGTGGTCGCCCCCGTCTGGGAGCCGACCGGCGGCGGTTCGGCGATGGGCTCCATCGCGGAACGGGAGAATTTTCTCACTCAAGTACGCAAGGGGTGCGGGATCGCCAAAAAGCTGCGCGAGCTGGGAGCGCGTCCGTACGGTGTCGTCCGCATCGACTCGGCCAGCAGCCCGGGAGTCTGGGCGGAGGATCCTGGGGCGAACACGGCGTCGATCGTCGACACGTTCAGCAAGGCGTGCGACATCGCTGCGGATCACGGCGAACGGTTGGCGGCGGAAGGCGAGATCTGCTGGGCCGGCATGCACAGTTGGCAGGCGATGGTCAACACGCTCGAGGGTGTCGGTCGTCCCGACTTGCTCGGCTTTCAAGCCGACATGGCTCATACCTTGCTCTACCTGCTCGGCTACAACGCGCCCGAGGCGAGAATTCTGCCGGAAGAATTCGACTGGACCGATCAAGAGACGTTCCAATCCGCTCTGCAAACCCTCACCGAGGCGTTGCGGCCGTGGACGATCGACTTCCATATCGCCCAAAACGACGCCACCGTGAAAGGGCAGGGGTCGCATGACAAGACCGGCCGACACTGCCTGGCGGACGACCCCAACGGCAAGCTCAACATCACGCGCGATGCGGGCCACTGGCTGCGGGGAGCTGACGGCGCGTCGACGAAGGCGTTCCAGCATGTTTGCTGGGACGGTTGTATGTTCCCCAACGACGTGATGATGCAGCCGGGCACTTGGAACAACATCTTGGCCGCGATGGTCGCGGTGCGCAATGAACACGGTTGGGCGGCCTAACGACAGGCGCGCGGCGGGCGCGCGGCGTCGACGGCAACCGCGCCCGCGTCTTCTCCAGCGCTCGTCGAACGTAGCTCGTCAAACCTACTCGACTCCTCCGCCATACGCACAGACAAGAACGCTAAAGGATTCGCTCGATGGCCAAACCACTGAATATCGGCATGATCGGCTACGGCTTCATGGGTCGCGCTCACAGCAACGCCTACTGCACGGTGAGCAACTTCTTTGATCTGGAGTACGAACCAGTGCTCAAGGCCGCCTGCGCTCGCAGTGAGGAGAAGGTAAAGGACTTCGCCGACAACTGGGGCTACCAATCGATCGAGACAGACTGGCGCAAGTTGATCGCCCGCGACGACATCGATGTGATCGACATCTGCACGCCCAACAACCTGCACCGGGAAATCGCTCTGGCGGCGGCCGCGGCGGGAAAGATGATCCTCTGTGAGAAGCCTTTGGCGATGGACGCGGCCGAGGGCGAGGAGATGTGCGAGGCGGTCGAGAAGGCCGGCGTCGCCAACATGGTTTGGTACAACTACCGGCGAGTTCCGGCTGTGACGTTGGCGAAGCAGCTGATCGACGAGGGCCGCTTGGGTCGCATTTTTCATTATCGGTCCAACTTCCTGCAGGACTGGACGATCTCCGACGACCTGCCGCAGGGCGGGGCGGCGCTGTGGCGTCTGGACGCCGAAGCGGCCGGCAGCGGCGTGACGGGCGACTTGCTGGCGCACTGCATCGACACGGCCATCTGGCTCAACGGAGCCGTCAAAGATGTTTCCGCGATGACGGAGACATTTATCAAGGAGCGGATGCACAACCTGACCGGCAAAGTCGAGCCCGTGAACATCGATGACGCTTGTGCGTTCCTCGCTCACTTTAACAACGATTCGTTGGCGATCTTCGAATCGACTCGTTACGCGCGTGGACACAAGGCTCTCTACACGTTGGAGATCAATGGCGAGCACGCGTCGATCGCTTGGGATTTGCACGATTTGCATCGACTCAGTTACTTCGATCACCGCGACGATTCGATCGTCCGGGGTTGGCGCTCCGTTCACGTGACCGACGGCGACATGCCCTACATGGACAAGTGGTGGGTGCCCGGTTTGCAGATTGGATACGAGCATTCGTTCGTCCACCACGTAGCCGATTTCATCGAAGGGGTCGCCAGCGGGACACCGGCTGGTCCCACGTTCCGCGACGCGCTCGAGACGCAGAAAGTGTGTGACGCCGTGCTCAAGAGCGCCGCGTCGCGTCAGTGGGAGAACGTCTAGCGGCCGGCGAATCGCAGCGCCACCAGCCGCCGTCGGAATCGACCGGCGCATCCCCAAACTCCTCAACGCCGGCGATGAAATGAACTACTTCGCCCATGCGCGCCGGTTCCTCGACGGGAATCCGTACTTTGTCGCCGGCGTGGCGTTGCCCGATTGGCTCGGCGTAGTCGATCGCAAAGTTCGCGTGCAGTCGAAGCGAGCCAACCCGTGGATCAATGACGCCGATCCGGATGTCGTGTCGTTCGCGCGAGGCATTCTGCGTCACCACCGCGACGACGATTGGTTTCACACGACGGTCGCTTTTGTCGAACTCAGCTTGGGCTTCGCCAAAGACTTGCGCGAGTTGTTGGCGGACGACGACGGCGCCAGGCCCAGTTTTCTCGGCCACATTCTCGTTGAGATGCTGCTCGACTCGGAACTGATTTCAGCTGAGCCCGCGGAGCTCGATCGGTACTACGACGTCATTCGTTCGCTCGACCGGTTCAAAGTCCAGCGGATGGTGAACGAGATGGCTGCGCGGCCCACCGACAATTTAGCGTTCTTCATCGAGCGTTTTTGCGAATTGGAGTTCTTGTACGACTACTCGGATGATGAGAAACTTTTGGGACGATTGAACGGTGTGATGAAACGCGTCAACCTGCCCGCGTTGCCAGATCGACTGCGGGAGTTTTTCCCCGAGGCGCGGCGAACTGTCGCCCGACGGCGGGACGAATTGTTGGCGGGCGAGACCGAGTAGATCAGCCGCCCGGCGACCGCAGTCGCCATACGAAGACAAACTCAATTGGAGATGAGCGATGAAGTTCGGCATGAACCTACTGCTGTGGACGGGCGAGATGAACGACGACATGTTGCCCGTTCTGGAGTCTCTCAAGGGGATGGGATACGACGGCGTCGAGCTGCCGATTTTCAACACCGATCTCGACTACGCCGCCTGGGGGGCGCGATTGGATGACCTCGGCCTGGAACGCACGGCGGTCACCGTTCGCGGCGAGGAAGACAATCCCATCAGCTCCGCTGCGGCGATCCGCGCGAAGGGAGTCGACGCTTCCAAGCAGGTGCTCGACTGCTGCCAGGCCGTCGGCGCGCAAACACTCGTCGGCCCCTACCATTCAGCTCTCGGGCTGTTCAGCGGAGCCGGCCCGACTGAGGACGAATGGAAATGGGGCGTCGATAGCATGCGGCCGGTCGCGGAGCACGCGGGGCAGTGCGGCGTCGTGCTGGGCGTGGAGTGCCTGAACCGATTTGAGACTTATCTGCTGAACACCCACGCCGACTCGGCCAGATTCTGTCGAGAAGTCGACCATCCGAATTGCCGCATGATGTACGACACGTTCCACGCGAACATCGAAGAGAAGTCGATTGCCGGCGCGATTCGCGGTTGCGCCGAGATGCTCTGCCACGTGCATATTTCAGAGAACGATCGCAGCACGCCCGGACAAGGCAACGTGCGCTGGGCGGAGAATTTCGACACGCTCAAAGAAGTCGGCTACGACGGCTGGATGATGATCGAGGCTTTTGGCCTGGCCCTGCCCGAATTGGTCGCCGCCACGAAAATCTGGCGCCGTATGTACGAGAGCGAAGAGCAACTGGCGCGCGACAGCTTGGCGTTCATGCAGGCTGAAGTCGCCAAGCGGTGGTAGAAAACGTGACTCGCGGCTCCTCCCTAACAAAAGCGAGCGCGCCCACAATCGATCACGTAGCTACCGTCGCCAGACGGTGGGGCAGCGCAGGTGATCTTGCGATCAAACGAACCGTTCTGGCGAACGTAGCTGCAAAGCGATTACGCTGAGGAGAATTGGCTCCGCATGGTTGACTGGGGCGGTGATTCCATCCGATCGATGTTTGCCTATCGCCGCGATCGTTCTATAGTTCAGGACGCGTGCGGAATCCTCCTCTCTCTTTTGCTAAGCGCAGCGCGTGAACGACGACCAGACACAGCCGCCTGACGACGAAGTCGAGGAGATCGAACTCGGAGACGCCGGCGAGTTATTTGGACTCAAGTCGTTCGAGCAACCGGCGGATGAACTGGGTCTTTCACTGGAGGAACTGAGCGAGACGTACGCCGAGATGATTTCGGGCGGCGGCGACCCGTACGACGAATCGGCGTCAGAGGATGATAGCTCCGAGGCCAAGTCATTTCCGCGGGTGGTGATCGAGGAGCCGGAGGACCCGGTTGAGATTTCTCCGCGCAGCATCCTCGAAGCGATGCTCTTTGTCGGGCACCCGGAGAACGAGTCGCTGTCGGCTCGCGCCGTCGCCGCCTTGATGCGCGGCGTACGACCAGAGGAAGTCGACGAGTTGGTGGTTGAATTGAACGAGGTCTACGATGACGAGCAGCGTCCGTATCGCATCGTCTCCGAAGGCTCCGGATACCGATTGCAGCTGACGTCGGACTTCGCCTCGCTGCGCGATCGATTCTACGGTCAAGTGAAGTCGGCCCGATTGACGCAAGCCGCCGTCGATGCGCTGGCGATTGTCGCGTACAACCAACCGATTACTCGACGGGAAGTCGACCAGTTGCGCGGCAAGCCCAGCGGTGGCGTACTCTCCCAACTGGTGCGCAGAGAGTTGTTGGAACTGCGACGGCTCGATGAGAAGCCCCGCCGGGCGGTCTACCTGACGACGGAGCGGTTCCTCGATCTCTTCGGGTTGGACGCGATCGAGGGGTTGCCGCAGAGCCAGGACCTGGATCGCGAGCTGTAGCCGGCGACCGTAAGCTGTTGGTGCATTTCAGGTTGTGAATAACTGCGGCGGTTCTCGGTTGCCAGACTCGACGACCGCAAGTACACTCGGCTCCTTCAGTGATGTGGATTCTAACCACATCATCATTCGGCACCTCGGGAAACTGGACGTTAATCATTAGTCCACGGCGGGCGGCGATGAACCGTCCGAAGCCTATCAACTCTCGCTGCCCGTCTCCACTCTCGGCCATCCGATGCCACCGACGCCCTTAACCTCTTTGCGCGAATCTGCGCCCGCGATTTTGCCATCGCTGTTGCAATGCGACTTTGGCAATTTGGAGCGGGAGGTCCGCGCCTTGGAGGCGGCTGGCGTGGCGGCGCTGCACTTGGATGTCATGGATGGTCATTTTGTCCCGAATCTGACATACGGAATGCCGATCGTCGCGTCGTTACGGGACCTGACTGAGTTGACGCTGGATGTCCATTTGATGATCGCCAACCCGCTCGACTACGCCGCCGCGTTTCGGGATGCGGGGGCGGACATCATTACCGTTCACGTGGAGGCCGTGTCCGAGCCGGTGACGGCGGTGCGAGAGATTCAGTCACTGGGCGTGGGGGCGGGGCTGGCGATCAACCCCCACACTCCGTTCGAGAAGATCACGGCGGCGGCCGCTGCCTGCGACATCGCGTTGGTGATGAGCGTGCCGGCCGGTTTCGGCGGTCAACCGTTCGACTCGTGCGCCCTGCAGCGGTTGGCCGATCTGCGCCGCGATCACCCGGACCTGGTCCTGGAAGTCGATGGCGGCGTCAACATCGACACAATCGGCCGCTGCACTGACGCCGGCGCGGATCTGTTAGTTGTCGGTTCAGCTATTTTTCGTCATGCATCATATTCCTCCGCCATCGACGACTTGTCGGCGGCGGCGAAAAAATCATCCTCGGCGAGTTAATCTCACATGTTGTCCATATTCCTGGTTCGGCCAGGTTGCACTGACTTCGACGAACAAAAACGCATCAAAGGGTCGCTCGACATTCCGCTCAGCCCAACAGGTGCGGATGAGGTGCGGCGAGTTGTAGACGACTTGTCCGGTCGGCGGCTCGACGGCATCTACTGCTCACCCTGTCTGTCGGCTGTGCAAACGGCTACGGCGTTGGCGACGGGTCGCGATACGAAGGTGAAGTCTCTCGATCGACTGCGCAATCTCGACCATGGGCTCTGGCACGGGAAGTTGATTGAAGAGATGCGCGTCGGGCAGCCGAAAGTGTACCGCCAATGGCAAGATCACCCCGAGACGATTCGTCCTCCGGAGGGCGAAACGTTGTCGGAGGCGGAGGCTCGCATTTCGAAAGCTTTCCGCAAGATCTTCCGCAAGCACCGCAGCGGCGCGGTTGCGGTTGTGATCGGCGACCCGTTGGCCAGCTTGGCGGCGCGCATGCTGACGCAAACTGATCTCGGGGACTTATGGAAGAGCGAGTGCGATCACGGCAGTTGGGAATTGCTGGAAGTCGAGTCGCGTCAAAAGGCGTTGACGCGATAGAACTCCGCCATTTGGCCGTTCGCATCTTTATCGGGAACGCTCTAAGATGGATGTCACCAGTTCATTAGAACCGAACGCTGCGGCGCCAATGAAACGCCCCAAACGCGGAGTTCCCGAGGGCCTGTGGCAAAAATGCCCCGGGTGTAAACAGCCTGTCTTCCGCCAAGAGGCCGAAGAGCAACTGAACGTCTGCCCGCTCTGCGACCACCACTTCTATATCTCGGCGACCGAGCGAATCAGTCAGGTTCTCGATGACGGGACGTTTGACGAGTGGGACGCCGGACTGACGCCGACCGACCCGCTGACCTTCGCCGACAAGAGGAAGTACAGCGACCGCATCAAAGCGGAACAGAAGCGGACCGGATTGCGCGACGCCGTGCTGACCGGCTCGGGCATGGTGCGAGCTCGCCGGGTTGCGCTGGGAGTCACCGACTCGGCCTTCATCATGGGCAGTATGGGGTCGGTCGTCGGCGAGCGGCTGACGCGGCTAGTCGAGCGGGCGACCGAACAGCAATTGCCGCTGATCATCATCAGCGGCTCGGGTGGTGGAGCGAGAATGCATGAAGGCATTTACTCGTTAATGCAGATGGCCAAAGTGTCCGCCGCGCTGGCTCGATACGATCGGGCCGGCGGGCTCTACATCTCCGTCCTGACGAATCCCACGATGGGCGGGGTCGCCGCCAGCTTCGCTTCGTTGGGAGACGTCGTCTTCGCCGAACCCAAAGCCTTGATCGGGTTCGCCGGTCCGCGGACGATTAAAGCGACGATTCGGATCGAGTTGCCGAAGGGATTTCAAACGAGCGAGTTTTTGTTGGAGCATGGGTTTGTCGATCGGATCGTTCCACGCGACAAACTGAAGTCGGAAATCGCGAGGACCATCGACTATTGCGGCAAGTGACCGATTGGGCGCGGCGTTATGGGAGTCTTCGACAAATTCAATTCGATGTTCAAGGGGAAGGAAGCCCCCAAGGACGCCAAATCCGCAGCGACTCGGTCCAAGAAACGGCTCGAAGTTGACCGGCGTTTTGAGAAGCTCAAAGAAGCCGTTTCCGGAACCATGTCGAACTTCTACATGGCCCGCGATCGCGAGACGGACAAAGTCGTCGGACTGAAAGTCGGCGACCGCGAAAAGGTCGAGCTTTTCGAGCAGCGGTTTCGCGGATTGAAGAAGCCCACCGAAGGCGAAATCGCCTCCCAATTCCGCAGCCATCTGATCGTCGAAACCTACGAACACGGCACGACGACCGACGGGTTGCCGTACATGGTGATGGAGTTCATTCCCGGACCCGGTTTGCACAAATTGGTTTACGCCCGTGACGGAATCCTCGACGGCAATCGTCTCTCGTTGATCCGGCAGATGGGCGAGTCGCTCGACATCGTCCACAAAAGAGAGTTCATCCATCGCGACGTCTGCCCGCGCAATTTCATCTGCGCCGAAGACGGCAAGACCGTCAAGCTGATCGATTTTGGCTTGACGCTGCCGGCGCGGCGCGAGTTCATGCAGCCCGGAAATCGCACGGGAACACCGCTCTACATGGCCCCCGAGGTCATTCGCCGCAGGTGGACGGACCAGCGGCTCGATGTGTTTGCGTTCGGAGTCACCGCGTATCACGTCTTGACGCTCGACCTGCCCTGGATCGTCACCGAGACGAGTGGGCTGGCGGCGCTGGCTCACGACACCACGGCGCCGCGGGAGGTGTTGGACGTCCGTCCCCAGACCGACAAGCGGCTGGCCGCGGCGATCATGAAATGCCTTGAGGCCGCGCCGGACGATCGGACACAGACGATTGAGGCGTTTCTGGAACACATTCGCGAAGTCGAGTTCGAAGATGAGAGCGGTCTGCCGGCGGAAAACTGAACGCTCCGCCGCTCTGGTGCTCGAAAACCCGCCGCCGAGCAGCAGTGCTACACGCAAAGCGAGCTGCCGCTCGGTTCGACTTCGTCCGCTCCCGTTGCTCGCTGGAATCGAGCGAAGCTCCCAACTCTCAACGCCGCAAGTCGCCTCATATTCCCCCTTTTCTGACTCGGCCATATCGGCGATACTTGGCCGTTTGGCGAAAGGTCTCTCAGGCGACTGGGTAGGAGCGAGCAGCATGACGATTGACAAATCCCTCAAGATTCGTGGCGGCGTATCCCGCTCGCGCAATGTGCTCACCCGGGCCGAGCGACTGGAGAAACTCCAAGAGTCCGATCGCTGGGCCGAGGGAGACCCCGTTTTTGGGCTCCCCAAAGTCCGCGTCGTCAAGGTCAGCCTGAAGAAGAAGAAGAAGGCCAAGAAGGTCGAAGAAGAGGGCGAAGACGAGGCGGCGACTCCCGCTTCGGATGAATAGCGAATCCAGCGCCGACGCCGGACACCATCACTCGTTCCTAACCGTTCTGTCAGCGGGCCTCAGTCAGCCTTATTCATTAGTGAACGATGCGCGTGCGACTCGAGTACGGGCGGGACGGACTGGAGGTCGACCTCCCGGATGACAACGTCGTTCGCACGCTCGCCTACAAGGACGCCACGCCGCTAGTGCGACCGGACGCCGAGGTGGCTCGCGTTCTGGCTCATCCCACCGGATCGCCCCCGCTGGAGATTCTCGCTCGACACAAGCGGTCGGCGTGCATCCTGATTTGCGACATCACGCGGCCGGTGCCCAACGAGCAAATACTGCGGCCCGTGCTGGCGCAGTTGGCGGCGGCCGGCGTGCCCCCCGCCAACACCACGCTGCTCGTGGCGACAGGTATTCACCGGGGCAGCACGGCGGACGAGATTGTCGAGATGGTGGGCTCCGAGATCGCCGGCAATTATCGGGTCGAGGTTCACGACGGCTTGGATCTGGCCGCGCACGCCTACTTGGGCGAGAGCCCCCGCGGCGTGCCGATCTGGATCGACAAGCGGTTCCTTGAAGCGGAGGTGAAAATCGCCGTCGGGCTGATCGAGCCGCATTTGATGGCCGGATTCTCCGGCGGACGAAAGTTGATCTGCCCGGGAATCGCCGCGCTGGAAACGGTCAAGGTTTGGCACGGCCCGAGATTCTTGGAGCACCCGTCCGCGGACTACGGAGTGCTCACCGGCAACCCCGTTCACGAAGAGAACACTTGGATCGCGCGTCGCGCAGGGTGCGATTTCATTGTCAACGTCGTGATCGACGCCGAGCGGCGACCGCTCAAATTCGTCGCCGGCGACATGGTGGACGCTTTTGAAGAGGGCGTGGAGTTTGTCCGAGATGTGGTCACCGACAGATTGCCGCGCCCGGTCGACATTGTCGTCACGTGCGGAGCCGGGTATCCCCTGGACACGACGTTCTATCAAAGCGTGAAGGGAATGCGCGGGGCGATGTCGATCGTCAAGCAGGGCGGCGCCGTCATCCTGGCCGCCAGCATGACGGAGGGAATCGGCAGCCAGCCGTTTCAACAGCTCTTTCACGAACACGAGAACCTGGATGCGTTTGTCGAAAAGATTCTCGGCGACGACTATTTCGCCATCGACCAATGGCAACTCGAGGAGATGGCCAAGGTCCGCCGCAAAGCGAAGGTGTTGGTCGTGACCGATGGATTGCCGACCGATACGATTGACGGGCTGTTCGTGGAAAGCGCGGCGAGTGTCGAAGCGGCGGTCGCCAAATGCCTTGACGAATTCGGTGAAGACGCTGAGATCGCCGTGATTCCGAAGGGGCCGTACGTGTTGGCGCAACTCGAATCGTCTTGAACGATTGGAGCATTTGAACAGCAGCTTTTGATCGAACTAGACAGAGAGCACAGGTGTCCCATGGCGCAGGTTACGATCTATCACAATCCGCGTTGCTCGAAGAGCCGACAGACGCTCGCCCTCTTGGAAGAGCAGGGGGCGGACATCAGCATCGTCGAGTATCTCCAGGATCCGTTGGACGCGGCCGAGATCGGCGAGTTGCTGAAGCAGCTCGGCGTCGGCGCGGCGGAGTTGATCCGACAGAAGGAGCACGCCGCGCTGGGTCTTCCGGCGACGGCGGACGAGGCGGAATTGATCGAGCGAATGGCCGCCAATCCCCAGATCATCGAGCGGCCGATTGTCGTTCACCGGGGACGAGCTCGCTTGGGGCGGCCTCCGGAGAAGGTTCTGGAGATCTTGTAGTCGGCGGTCGGCCCTAGCCGCGCCCTAGCCGCCTTAGACCAGTTCGCTACAATTTCGCATGACTCTTATTCAGTCGATCAGTCTATTGGTGTTTCATTCTGCCGGCTGCGGTCCGCCGGCTTGCGGAAAACGGGAGAAGTCGATGGGTGCGAATGTCATCGAGTTGACGGATGGTAATTTCGATGCGGAAGTCGTCAATTCAGCTGAGCCGGTCTTGGTCGATTTTTGGGCTCCGTGGTGCATGCCGTGCCGCCAGATCGCACCGATGATCGACGAGCTTGCCGAGGAGAACTCCGGCGCGGTCAAGGTTGGCAAGGTCAACATCGACGACAACAAGGGCACCGCTCGCGCGTATGGCATCGAGGGGATCCCGACGCTGCTGGTTTTCAAAGGCGGGGAAGTTGTCCAGCGGTTTCAAGGCGCACAGCCCAAACCGAAGATCCAGGACGCGCTCGATCAAGCGGCCGACGACGAGTAGGGCGAGTTAGATCGTGTCGAGGATGCTGAGTCCGGGAGCGATCTGCTGGAGTTCCTCACCGAGGTAGCGATTGACGTTAGCGGTCGTCCGCAGGCTCAACGCTTTGCGGAGAATCCGCTTGCAATCTTCGTCGGTCACGTGGCTGGCGAGTTCTTTGATGGACGGAATAAACGCGGGACTCATGCTGAAGCTCCGCAACCCCATCGCCAGCAGGACGACAAAGGCGCGGGGCTGGCCGGCCATTTCGCCGCACAGGGTCACAGGTTTTTGCCCGCGGCGGCAACTGCGAATGACATTCGCCAGCACGCGCAAGACCGGTGGGGCGAGCGGTTGACACAGATGGCTCACCTTGGGGTTGTCGCGATCGGCGGCCATCAGGTATTGCACCAAGTCGTTCGATCCAATGGAGATGTAGTCGACCACGTGCAACATCGAGTCGATGCTGATGGCGGCCGCCGGAACTTCCAGCATCATGCCGATCGGCACCTTGCGGTACGTCTTGTTTTCTTCGTCCAGGTGCCGGCAGACGCGCCGCACCATCGAGCGGAGGCGATTCATCTCTTCCAGAGTGGTGACCATGGGAAACAGCAACTTCACCGACGCGTCCTCGACCTCGCCCGCGGCTCGCAGGATCGCGCGGATCTGCGTGTGAAAGAACTCGGGGTGCTCAAACGACAGACGAATACTCCGCCAGCCCATGAACGGATTGGCTTCGGCGTGATCGTGTCCCAAGTAGGGAACCGTCTTATCGCCGCCGATGTCGAGCGTGCGGATGGTGACGGACTTGCCGGGCGCGGCGTTGATGATGTCGCAGTAGGTCGTTAGCTGCTCTTCTTCGTCGGGCACGCTGGGGTGATCGAGAAACAAGTACTCGGTGCGGTAGAGGCCGACTCCCGACCCGCCCATGGCGATCGCCGCTCGCGTGTCGGCCAGGTTGTTGATATTGGCTTGCAGCTCAATCGCCTCGCCGTCGCCCGTCAGCGCTGGGGAGTCGCGATTGGCGACGAGTTCGTCCTTGAGATCGAAGAACTCACGCTCCAGCTTGCGATAGGCGCTTTCCGTCTCGGCGTTGGGCCTGACGACGACCTTGCCCGACCGGCCGTCGACGACGAGCGTGTCGCCGTTGTTCACCTGGCGGAGTATGCCGCGGACGCCGGAGACAGCTGGGATGCCGCGGCTGCGAGCGATGATCGCCGCATGGCTCGTCTGGCTGCCGGCCTGGGTGACGATGGCCTTCACTTCGATGTCCCCCAAGGCGACGGCCTGGGATGGCAGCAATTCGTCGGCGACGACGATCAGCGGGCCGACATCGAGATCGGATTCGGGGAGGAGCACCTCGGACAGATGGGCTGAAATACGGACGACCACATCGCGCACATCGTTGACCCGTTCGCGAAGGTAGTTGTCTTTGGTGCGGGCGAACAACGACGTGTACTCGTTCAGCAGCCGGTGTAGGGCCGCTTGGGCCGTCTGGTGCTCGTCGGCGATCCAGCGACGGACTTTGTCGGTGAAAGCCGGATCGCGGAGTATCGATTCGTGAACGGCGAAGATGCTCGCCTCTTCGGGGCCGACTTGCGCCTTGACCTTGGCCTGGAGAGCCTGCAGATCGGCCGCTGTCAGGTCGCGAGCGTTTTCGTACTTGGAGAGCTCGGCCGTCGTCTCCTGCCCCTCGAGGCGACGAGTGTCGGGGTTCACGAAGATTTGGTGAATGCAGTAGGCCTTTCCCACTGCCACACCAGGCGAGACACCGATTCCATTCCTCATGCGGGAAATGTAGCAGCCGTCGTTTGGGAGTTCAACGCGACCGGAAGTCCAACGGTAACCGGCTGTCAGGTCGCGACTTAACGATACGACGGCCAGCTGGTCGGCGGGCTCCACTTGCGGTTGAGGCGGGTGGGCGCGGGGACTATACTAAGCGGTTTGCCGTCGCTAAACGACAGCGCCCACGCTGCCTAACCCCAGCCGACCCCCCAACTTCTGCCTTTGGCTTTAGCGCATGCGATTTCGTCAGCTAGATCGGATTATCGACTTGCAGCCTGGCAAATGCATCACGGCCGTGAAGTTGTTGCGTGCTGAGGAGGAATACCTCAAGGACCACTTCCCCTGCTTTCCCGTGATGCCGGGGGTGCTGATGTTGGAGGCGATGTTCCAGGCGTCCGCCTGGTTGGTTCGCCGCACCGACGATTTCTCCCGCGCGATGGTTGTTTTGAAAGAGGCGCGGAACGTCAAGTACGCCGACTTCGTTCAGCCGGGACAACTGTTGGAGGTGACTGGCGAGATTGTGAAGCGCGGCGGCCGCGCCGTCACGATGAAGGTTCAGGGAACGGTT
Organism: Pirellulaceae bacterium; assembly: GCA_030748485.1. GTDB lineage: Bacteria > Planctomycetota > Planctomycetia > Pirellulales > Pirellulaceae > JASMLW01. The sequence goes on along the minus strand of JASMLW010000018.1, from coordinate 5,187 downwards.
GACGGCTCCGTGGCGGTCAGCGCCAGGTTGATCGTGGAGACCTACAACTTGGTCGAGGACGACCCGTCCCGCGCTCCGGCTGACGCGATGATGCGTAAGAAGATGCGATTGGAGTTTGAACGCTTGTATCAATCCTCGTTGGAGGCCGTTAACTAGTCGCGCCGCGCCGGCCAGCGACGACGGTTTCAGGACGAGTTACAGTACGATGATTGGGAGATAGCAGACGATGCCCAGTAAAGAGGAAGTTTTTGAAAAGGTGCGTGAATCCCTCGTCGAGGCTCTTGGGGTCGACGACGAGGACGTCACCCCGGAAGCCACGATGGTGGGTGATCTCGGAGCCGAATCGATCGATTTCCTCGACATCCTTTTTCGCTTGGAAAAGGCATTCGACATCAAGATCGATCGCACCGAACTCTTCCCCGAAGACATCCTTACCAACGCCGAGTACGTACAGGACGGCCGCGTGACGGACACCGGTTTGGATGAGCTCAAGAAACGCATTCCTTTCGCCGATCTTTCGAAGTTCGAAAAGAACCCGATTGTGCAGGACTTCGGTCATCTGCTCACGGTTAACGACCTTTGCAATTACATCGACAGTAAAGTCAACTAGCGGCTCACTTCCCCCTCTTGACGTTGTAGTTCGCCATGCGCTGGTTTTGGATCGATCGCTTTACCGAGTTCGTCAGCGGTCAGCGCGCGACCGCGGTCAAGAACATCTCGCTCGCCGAGCTGCACATCGATGAGTATTCGCCCGGCCACCCCACCATGCCGCATTCGTTGATCGTGGAGGGCTTGGCGCAAACGGGCGGCCTGCTCGTCGGCGAACACAATCAATTTGACGAGCGCGTCGTGCTCGCCAAATTGGGAAGGGCCGTCTTTCACTTCCCCGTCTCGCCGGGCGACCAATTGGTTTATCGGACCGAGATCGAAGACATCAAGGTTGACGGGGCGTTCGTCAAGGCGACGGCGACGGTGGACGACCGGCTGCAAGCCGAGGTCGGACTGCAGTTCGCGCACTTGGACGAACGGTTTCCGGCTGAGATTTTCGAACCGGCGGATTTCCTCGCCATGCTGCGGTTATTTAGGCTTTACGACGTGGGGGTCACGCCCGATGGGAGCCCGCTGACGATCCCCGAACGCTTGTTGCGGGCGGAATCCAAAGAGTACGCGCCCTAGTAAACGCCATCTCGCCGCGGCGGATCGAAAGCGGCGAGTTGAGGGTAGGAGTCGATGAGACGACGAGTAGTTATTACGGGTGTGGGCGCCATCAACCCGATGGGGCATGACGTGGAAACCGTCTGGAACGGCCTCAAGGAAGGCGCGTCCGGAGTGGGATATACGTCGATCTTTGATGCGAACAACTTCCCCACAAAAATCTCCGCCGAGGTGAAGGACTGGGATATCACCTCCACCGGTGAAGACGCCCAGCTGTGGAGTGACCGCGCCCGCCACACCTGCTTCGCCGGCGGGGCCGCCCTGCAAGCCGTGGCGGCCGCCGAAATTGACGAATCCAGCATCGAACCGACTCGCCTGGGTGTCTATCTCGGCAGTGGCGAAGGCAATCAGGATTTCGATTCCTTCACCAAGATGATGGCTGCCGCGATCGACGGTGATCAGTTGGATATCGGCCGCTTCGCCAAAGCCGGCTTGCAAACGCTCAACCCCACGCTGGAATTGGAACAGGAACCGAACATGCCCGCCGGGCATATCGCCAGCCTGTTCAACGCGCAGGGCCCCAACGCCAATTGCCTCACCGCCTGTGCGGCGAGCAGCCAGGCGATCGGTGAGGCGACGGAGATTATCCGTCGCGGCGACGCCGACGTGATGATCTCCGGCGGCACCCACAGCATGATTCACCCCCTCGGAGTCACCGGCTTCAATCTGCTCACCGCGCTGTCGACCAGCAACGATGAGCCGACACGCGCCTCGCGGCCGTTCGATCGGCTCCGCGACGGTTTCGTGCTGGGCGAAGGAGCCGCGATGGTCATCCTCGAAGAATACGAACACGCCCGCCGCCGCGGGGTGGCCATGTACGGCGAGATTCTCGGGTATGGCAGCACGGCCGACGCCTATCGCATCACCGACATCCATCCGGAAGGACGCGGCGCGATCGGTTGCATGCAGATGGCGCTGCGGGACGCCGGACTGAATCCCAGCGATGTCCATTACGTGAACGCGCATGGGACGAGTACTTCGGTCAACGACCGGGTCGAAACCCGCGCCTGCCGGCAGGTCTTTGGCGACCACGCCGAAAACGTCCCCGTCTCGAGCACCAAGAGCATGATGGGCCACCTGATCGCCGCCGCCGGCGTCACCGAATTGATCGTCTGTCTGATGGCGATCCGCGACAACGTGCTGCCGCCCACCATCAACTACGAGAATCCGGATCCCGACTGCGATCTCGACTATGTTCCCAACGAGTCGCGTCCGACAAAATGCGACATCGCGCTCAACAACAGCTTCGGGTTCGGCGGCCAGAATATCACTCTCGCCGTCGGCCGCGTCTGACTCGCCAAAAAAAACTGGTCGGGCTCGCACCCGACCAGTTCGATTGGATCAGTCACCCAATTCCGCGCTAGTAGCCCAGCGGTGGCGGGTTGTTCATCAGGAAGTCGCGGGGACCGTGCGTCGTGTAGTAGGGCGAGGCGACTGCCGCTGTCGGCGGTCCAGCCGGTCCGCCTGTGTGCATGCCCGGGTAGGAGCCGCGGGGCAGCCGAGGGATGTCGGGATTCCCATTGCCAAACAGGCCGTAGCGACCGGGTTCGCCCGTCGCGCCATAGCAGGAGGCGCAGCCGCCGCAGTTGCCGCCCTTGCAATCGCCTTGAGCCACCTTGCCGCCCTTTTGGTCGTTGTCACAGCTCTTGCAACCGTTGGTTCGGAGGTTGTGCCGCTGACAGCCAACGGAGAACACGACGAGCAGGGCCGCCAGGGTGAGTAAGGCGCGTTTCATCGTTCGGATCCTTCAGCGCATGGAGGCTCCCGGGGATAGAGCGTGGAGCGCGACATGCGGATTGAGTTGCAGGTTTCACCGCCCCAGATATGGGTCGATGAGAGTAGGTCTGATTAGTTCATCGACCGCAGAATCGGAACAGTTGAACAAATCGTCACAAGTGATGCGATTATCGCCCCGCCACCTCGGCGCCAAAGAACTCGGCGATCGGCTTCCACCAACCCAACTGATCGGGAAATGCGAAGTGAAGATAAACGGCTGCGGCCAAAGCGATTAGCGTGAACATGACCGTTGACGTCGCGCGGTCGGACGGCATGAAATCGCTGAGCTGATCGTCTTTGTCAGCGGGCAGAGCGCCGTCGAATCGAGGGTCCTTCAGGTCACCCACGTTGAGCAGACCGACTCGCCATCCATCGGGAGTTTCCGTGCAATGAACGAGTGAGGCCAGGCACCACCCATTGGCGGTGCGGAGTTGGATTACCTTCTTGGCCGAGAATTTGGGCCGTTTGTCGCACAGGATGCAGAACCCGCTCGCCGATGCATCGATCAAGTTGACGACCTGATCCTTGCGGCCGATGCGGAGCACCGCATTGCGATCCATGGCGACCCGGAAGGCCCCTCGTTGATCATTCTCGGTCATTCTCAATCTCCGTCGGCGGGTCCCCCCCGCTCGTCGTGTTCTGTCGCTTGGCGGCCAAGCCGTCCTTCCGGCGCAACGCACCGTACAAGCATAGAATGAAAAATGCAGTCGTGGGTGCGGGATGTGACGGTCGTCGCGGCTACACCGATTGTTCTCGAAATCCCCCGGATTTACTTGTCATCAGGTCTGTTGGTACACGTCGCCGCTCGCCTTTGGTAACCTCCCACCATGGCTGTCTCGCCCAACGAAATCGAAAAAACGATCCACCGCTTTGAGCGCGCCGCCGAATGCAGCCGCAACTCGACCTTTCGCCGCGGAAACATCATCGATCTCGATGATTCGGTCGACGATGTGCTCGTCACCACCGACCTGCATGGCAATCGTGTCAACTTCCGCCAGCTCATCGAAATCGCCGACCTCTCCGCCCACCCCCACCGGCACCTCGTCCTCCAGGAGGTCTGCCACGGCGGACCCATCTACCCGGGCACGAGCGGTGGCTGCATGTCCCACCTGCTGCTCGAGGACGTCGCTCAACTCCAATGTGACCACCCGGATCGAGTTCACTTTCTGTTCAGCAACCACGAGTTGGCCGAATTGACGGATTTCCCGATTACCAAGTCCAGCCGGATGTTGAATCTGCAGTTCCGCACCGGGATGCAACATTTGTACGGCTCGGGTTCCGACCGCGTCCGCCAGGCGGCGATGAACTTCGTCCTGAATTCAGTTTTAGGAGTCCGCCTCCGCAACGGCGTGTTCATTTGCCACAGCATTCCCGAAGCGTTGGATGTCGATCCGCTCGATCAGCGCATTCTTGAACGAGATCTCGGCGAACAGGATTTTGCGCCGGGCGGCGATGTGTTTCGGCTTGTTTGGGGCCGCGACTTCCGCGCGTCCAATGCCGAGATATTCTGTGAATTGGTCGACGCCCAAGTGCTCATTCACGGCCACGAACCCTGCCCGCACGGCTTTCAAACTCCCAACCAGCGGCAAGTGATCATCGACTGCGCCGGCTGGAACGCCTGCTACCTGCTGCTGACCAACCGCCTGCCCCTCACCCACGCCGACGTGGTGGACCTGATTCGCCATTTACACGGGGAGCCTCGGTGAAACCGGAAAACGATGACTCGCGCCCGACCTCACAACAGTTTGGTCTCGGCTGGCTGTTTCTGTTGCTGGGCGTCATGTCGATCGCCGCCGCCGCCGCCCACTACCTCTATAAAGCGATCTGGACAAACGACCACCGCTCGCGGCTCGTGGCTCTGCTGGTCGTACTCGCCGCTCCCGCCCTGGTGACCGTGGTGGTCAGCCTGCTGAGCTCCATTTTTCGACGAAGAAGCGACCGCTGAGGACTTTGGCATTCAGTTTGCTTTAATGGGTGTGGCTGCCAAAAGCGGCCAAGTCGCAGGCTCAGAACGAATCGGTGGCCGGAACCAGGAGAAGTGGCATTTAAACGGGGTCGGCCCCACAGAGAAGATTTGAGCACTCGAACTTAAGTGCTTGAAAAAAAGAGACTTTCGTTCAGGAACAGAGGAAGTTGGCGACTGCGGAACAGAGGAAAAGGCGTTGAGCTGATCATTTGGGATCCGCTCTAGCAACA
>JASMLW010000017.1 GCA_030748485.1 Pirellulaceae bacterium | reverse complement strand
ATCGCCGGCCGTGGCGGCCGCCGCGACTCCGGCATTGACCGTAATGTTGTCCGCGTTGGCGCTCGCCGATTCGGTGGCCGTGGCGGTGAGGTTCTTCTGCGTGCTGTCGACGGCGAAGGTGATCGGACTGCTGGCGATCAGGATCGTGTCGCCCGCGCTGGACGAGGTGAGGATCGTGTCGACCGCGTCAATCGTCAAGCCGCCCGAGTTGGTCAGCTCGACGTTGCCGCTGGTCGTGTTGTTGTAGGCGAAGTTGTCGACGTCCGTTTCAAGGGAGTCGCCGTTGCCGATACCGGTCACCGCGGTGATCGCCAGATCGGCCGCCGCGATATTGAGCGAAGCGCCGTTGTTGTCGACGACAGCGCCGTCGGCGTTGATTTTCACTCGGCGGTCAGCTCCTCCGGAAGCTCCGCCGAACGCCGTCAGCGCGCCGTTGAGCGTGACGTCATGAACGGCGTCATTGCCCGCATCGGCTGCGGTCAGGTTAATGTTCGCCGCATCGCCGCCCGTTCCCGTGGCGCTGGCGCCGCCGGAGGCATTGATGTTGTTGACGGCGATCGCTCCATCGACGGTATCGATGTCGACTTGCCCGCCGGCTCCGCCGGCTCCGGCTCCCGAATGAGCCGCTCCGGTCGTGATGATGTCGCCCGCCAGGTCGACAGCGCGACCGGCGTCGATATCGACCGCGCCGCTGGCTGCGCTGCTGTCGACAATTGCGGTCGTCGTGATGTCGTCGCCCGTGTTGCTGGTCACATCGCGGGCGGCCGTAATGGCGACGCTGTCGCCAACCGCAGTGATATCGTCATCGATCGCGATGTTGGCGGTCGGCCCAGTCGCGTCGAGATCGATGGCGCCGTTGTTTGTCGCCACACCGGCGGTGGCGAGGAAACGTGCTCCATTGCTGACCGAGCCGACAGTGAAGCCGCCATCGTCGAGGAACTGGACAACTCCCGCGCCACTCGAGACGGCGGAGAAAACGCCGCTGACGACGTTCGTCGCACTGTCGAGGTCGACGTTCCCGGTCGCTCGCGCGCCGAGATTGGCGGCCGTGACAATGGCGGTCTGCGTAATGTCCCCGCTGCCGGTTTGCAACCGAATCGTATTGCCGGCCGCGTTCAACGCAGTGCTGATTGCGAGATTCCCCGTCGTCGCGGTCAGTTCCACGTCGCCGCCGGCGGTGACGCCGTTGACGGCTGCGAAAGGACCGTCCGCGGTCACAGCGCCCAAGGCGAAGCCGTCGGTGTCGTGCAAGGAAATGCTCGCGCCCGCCGCCGCGGCGAACGTATCGATGTCGTTGGTCAGCGTTGGCAGATCGATGCTCGTACCCGCTCGGACGCCGAGCGATGAAGCGGTGATTGCGCCGCTCGTTTGGCTGACGTCGTCGGTGGTCGCTTCCAGCCGCAGTACGCCGAGGCCGACGTTGACGTTCGCCGACAGCGTCAGGTCGGTCGCCACGATCGTGACGTCGTCGTTCGTCGTGGCGATTCCGGTCGTTCCCCCGGCGACTCCAATAGTCACATCATCCGCGTCGCGATAGGCGATCTTGCCGTCGGCGTTCGCGGCCAGCAGGTCGACGTCGTTGGTCGTGCTGTTGTCGAGGTCGAACGCCCCGCCGCCGGCGCTGCTGAGCAGTTCGAGTTTGCCGGCGGCGATCTTTCCAGCAGCGCCTTGGGTCGCCGCGCCGGTCTCTTGATTGAGATCGATCGCGACTGTGTTGGCGGCGGAGATCAGTCCGTCGAGCGTCATCGAACCGTCGTTGTCGTTGTCGTTTTCTCCGGATTCCAAGCGGACGCCGCCCAGCGTCGCTATAACGTCGCCGCTCAAGATGATGCGATCGCCCGCTTGAAAGACCACGTCGGTCGCGGTGGCCGTCACTGTGACTCCCGCGTTGACGGTGATGTTGTCGGTGTTGGTAGCCGCTGATTCCTTGGCGATCGCAGTGATCGCCGCCTGTGTGTTGTCGGCTGCGAATGTGATGGGGCTCGACGCGGTGAGCATCGTCGCGCCGGCGTTGGAGAGCGTGGTGACCGCGCCGACTTTGTCGACGGTCAATCCACCCGAGTTCACGATCTGAACGTTGCCGCTCGTCGAGTTGTTGTAGGCCAGCGTGTCAATGACGGTCTCGACCGCGTCGGCGGAGCCAAATCCACTCGCCGCCGAGGCGGCCAATTCGGCGGCGGTCACATTGACGGCGGCTCCGTTTCCATCGGTGACCTTCCCGGCGCTGTCGATCGTGACGCGGTTCAAAGTCGCCGTAACGGACCCCTTCAAGTCAATGTCGCCCGCCGCGATCGTGCGGAGATGGACGTCGCCTTCACCGTCGGCCGCGATCGTGACGCCCGTGTCGATCGTCAGATTTCCGCCCGTGTTCGAGAGCGTGATGTCGTCCTCGCCGTCGGCGGGTGTGCCGTCGTTCATCGTCGTCACGGTCTTGAATGTCACGTCGCCGTTGCTGTTGGCGAACTCGATCGCGCCGCCGTCGGCTGTCGTCAACGAATCGACCGTCGTGGCGGAAGCGTGAGAGTTGCTGAGGTTGATGTCGCCCGCGGTGGCGTCACCACTGATCTTCCCCGAATCGAGAACGACCTGGCCGGTCGTCTTGACGCCAATTCCCGCTGCCGCGTCGAGGTCGACGCTGGCGGCGGTCAGATCCGTCTTGGCGTTCGCCTGGCCGAGGATCTTTCCGCTCGTGGAGACCATCGTGGCGGCCCCGGTCACCTTGACGTCGTCGAGAGTGAGATCGCCCGTCGAAGCCCGCGCTTCCAAATCGGCTTTGACTTCCGAGTTGATCAAACGCAACGTCGGGCTGGTGATGAACGATGTGTTCTTGGCGTCCACGACGACCGTGCTGCGGGCGTCGAGCACTTCGAGAGTGACCTTGCCGGTGTCCGCGGTGAAAGTCGCCGCGCCGTCGACGATCACCGCGCCTTCTTTGCCGAGAAACGTCGGCGCCACAGCGGGCGGAAGATCGGGGTCGATCTCCGATATGACAAGCCCGTTGATGAGCCACGATCCCGGACTGGACGTGAGCGAAAAGGCGAAGTCCATCGTCATGCCGGCCGCCGTGACCGTCGTGTCGATCTTTTGGAACACGGACTGCGGCGAGTTCAGGTCGATTTGAGCTCCGCCCTCGATCGAGACCTGCCCGCGCAGCCGACTGGAAAGACCGTCTCCAATGAATATTTCCACGTCGTAAATGGAGCCGTCGTTCGAGAAGACGCTGAACGTCTCCGAAGTGCTTCCCCAATTGCCGTCGCGATAGAGGTCGGCCGGGTTCGGGTAGACGCCGCCATTGAAACCAAAGGAGCCGACGGCTCCCAACCAGCCAAAACCGACGGCGGGACTGAAAATCGTCGTGTTCGTGACGCTGGTGAACCCGGTCTGCAGTTGCTCGTTGCCGAAGTCGAACCGGCGAATCGTCGGAATGTAGTAACTCAACTGAGATGCATCTTCGAACTCGGCGAACGCCGATCCGTCGATGGCGTGAACCGACACCTTGGGAGTTCCCGCCGACGGCGCGCGACGAATCTCGATCTCGAAGTCGCCGCTGCCGTCCGCCTGGATTTGGATTCCCGGGTACTGCTGCGTGTTGGCGTCCGAGTTAATGATCGTGCCCAGCGTCGAAGAGACAGTCAGCAAAGCGTTGGGAGCGACCGTGCCCGTGATCTTGTCGACCGTGACGCCGTCTCCCTCCACCGGGCCAGGCGAGGTCAAGGTGATCTCCGTATCCGACTTCGGGCGTATCTCGAAGCCGTTGATCACCCAATTCCCAGACGTCGTTGAGATCTCAAACTCAAGAAAATCCTTCGCATTGATCACCGCTGGGATCGTCAAGTAACGATCGAACGGCGTGTCGACGCTGTTCACCAAAACGGCGTTGCCGTTGCCCGGAGTCACATCCGTGATCGTGATGTCCTGGTGGCCGAGATCGGGGTCCCCAATCGTGAAGTTGAGCAAGTAGTCGACCGCGGACGTCGTGTTCGGCAGGTCGACGCGGAATCGTCGCGCCACCGTTCCCTTGTGACCGTCACGGCGCAACAGGCTGTTGATGCCGCCCTCGGAAAAGTCGCTGTACTCGGTGACGTTGGCGTCCCAGCCGTAGCCCAACGTCGCGTTGTAAGTTGTCGACCCGGAAACGCCCGTGTAGCCGGTCTGTGTCGCCGAACCGTTGAAATCAAAGAACTTCGTCAGCGTCGGTTGAGCCAAGTCGCCGGCGTCGAGGATGTCGCCCGCGGTCGCCTTGACGTCGAACGTTCCCATCACATTGGATTCGTTCAACACGACCGTCGTGTCGTTGGTGATCGTCGCGTTGGCGGCGTTGACGCCAATCGCGCCGTCCACCTCGAGGTTGTTCAGAGTGACATTGTTGGCCGCGTTCACCTGCAAATCGTCGGCGACCGTGATCGTGAAGGAGGACGATGTGATCGAACCGGTCGTTGAACCGAGCGTGAGGTCGAAACCGGTCGCCGGCGCTCCGGCACTCGAGTTGCCGACAATCGTCAAGTCGCCCGTGTTGGTGATCGCCGCCGTTCCCGTCGAGCTGAACTCGACCTTGGCCGTGGCGACGTCCAATTGGTCGAGATTGATGAACCCGTCGCCGGGAGTACCGCCGCCGTTGGCGGTCAACTTGATCGTGTCGGTCACCGAGACTTTGCCCAAGTCCGAGATTTCGCCGGCGAGCGACTCGACCGTCAGCGTGCTCGTCGTGTTCACTGTCGGCAGGGCCACGCGATTCGCCTTGATGTCGATCGCGCCGGCGGCGCCGGCGTTGTCCTTGTCGACGTCGAAGAGCGTTGTGGATTCGACGATCAAGCGTTCAGTTGTGATGAAAATGTCGCCGCTGTTGGACAACAGATCGCCGTCGGCTGTGAAGTTCGCGCTCTTGGTCGCCGCGAACGTCAACTTGCCCGTGTCCGTTGTCACCGACTCCCGAACATTGACTCGTTCGATCTGCGACATCACGACCAAGCCGTCGTCCAACGTCAAATCCGACTCGATGACCAGTCGCTGGTTGGTTCCCGCATCGCCCTCCGCGTTGATACTGTCGACCGAGGCAATCGTGTGCGTTCCGACCACCGTGTTCGCGCTGTCGGTGACCTCGATGTTCAAGCCATTGGTACTCACCGTGGCGGTTTCATTTGCACCCGCCAAGTTGATCATTAGTTGACCGGCCGCGAACCCTGTGCTGACCGATAGAACGCGCCGATCTTCAAGACGCGTGATTCCGAGCCGCGCTTCGTCCTGGTTTGGCCGCCGCTTGCGCCGCTGTTTGCGACGTCGTTGCAGCACTTTGCGCCATGCGCTTGGCATTTTTCCTATCCTTCACGGCTCAAGGCAACTAGATCGTTGGCTCGCGACCCCTCTGGAGGTGGGGTGGGGGGCGGCCAATTGGAGACAAATCACGCTGTCACAAGGACTTCGAAAGAGATAGCCGTAGCGTCGATTATCATTCGAGGCCCTAAAGGGGTCAAACAATCGGCAACGGTTGGGTGGCATTTTTTGTCGCATTGGGAGCTAGCAACACCTACCTCTACAGAGTGGCTAGGTGGCGGACTTTAACGATTGGCCCGACTTGGCAACTCGACCGTGTTGCAATGGTGAAATCGATTGACGGAAAAGTGATTGTTTTGCAGGCGCGCGGACGAAAACAGAGTTACGACTCCACCTTGCTGACTCAGCTTGCGCTGGTGGGGCCCGCCTCAGGAGAAATACGGTCGTGTTTGGCACCCAGATTTCCGCACTTGCTCGGACGCTCACGCTGTCTTCGATGGTGGTGATGGCGACCATTTCTGGTGCGGCTGACCCCCCGCGGGCGGCGGACACGGTGAAGATCATCGAGTTTCGAAACGGTCAACAGAAGGTGATCCGGAAAGGGTCGTCGGCGGTCAGCAAGCCTGCTAGCAGCAAGGTGTCGGACGGCAAACCGGGGCAACCCCAATCCGGCTCGTCACAAACCTTGCCTAAGGTGATCGGTCCGTTGCCGAAGCGAGCGATCACCAGTTCTCCTTCCATTCGCTCTCAACAACCAGTTTCAGCGGGGAACAAGTCGGGGGAGAAGCGTCGCGTCGCGTCGCGTCCGGCGCCGCCGCGGACTCCGACCAAATCGGCTGAGTTGAGCACGGCGGCCGGTCGGCGAGTGAAGATCATCGAGTATCGCGGGGCGTTGCCAACACCGAGCGAGACCGAGCGTCTGCAGCGCACTTTGCGTGAACTGGAGAACTCGATTCGGGAGTTGGAGCGCAATGTGGCGGCGAAACAGCCGGGGCGATTGGACCCCCAGCAATCGGCTCGCCCGATCCGCCAACCGTCGATTCCTCGACCCTACCAACCCAACTTGCAGCGTGTGCGAATTACGGCCGATGCGCACCTGCCGGGCGACAGTGGAATGCGTCTGGCCCGGTCCGAGAATGGCCGTCTGAGACGTTTTCAGGCTCCACCTGACATGCGCGTAGCGCTGATCGAGCCGCAGCTGGTACAGACCGCCGCCACCGAAGACCCTGATTCGACGTCGGCGCCCTTCGTTCCCCAACCGCTCCCCGACGCGCGGCCGACCGTCGCCGATAGCTCGACGACTCGTCGCAAAGCTCCGCAGCGGTTGTTTGACGGCAATGCTCAGCGCCTGGTCGCTCAACAAGATCCACCGAGCGAGAAGCAGGCGGTGGAGGACGTGGCTCCCTTGGCGGAGATGGAGAGGCAAAAGTCGATCTTGGAAATCTCGACGAACATCGGAGCGAACGAGGGCGAATTGCCGCCGAACTTCGCCGGCGAGCGATTTGCGAAGGAGGGCGAGATCGCTCATGGGGTCGGTGCTTCGCGATCGTGGGCCGAGTCGACTTTCCTCTGGGAGCCGGCCGCCCTTTGTCACCAGCCGCTGTTCTTTGAGGAGGTCAACGCGGAGCGGCACGGATACTCGGCCGGCGCGCTGCAGCCCGCCGTGTCGGCAGCCCACTTCTTCACACGAGTCCCCGCGCTGCCCTACCTGATGACGGCCCGCCCGCACAACGAGTGCGTCTACACGCTGGGTCACTACCGGTCCGGCAGTTACGCCCCGTACCACCACTACTGGCCGCCGTTCAACGGCAAAGCCGGCCTGCTGGAAGCGGGTGTGGTGACAGGACTGATCTTCCTGATTCCGTAGAAGGTCACTTGCCTGCGGGGACTTCGCGCAGGAGGGGGGAGCGGGAGGACGTTCCAGTTGGCTGCGCCGCGGGCGCGGTCGAACCACGATAGCACGGATCTTAGAAGGCGGCGGCGGCGAGACTCAATTCGAGCGAAGTCGTGTGGGGGGTGAACCAGCGGCTGACGACCGTCGCCGCGAAGACGCCGATTGTCTCTTCCACTGCTTCAGCGCGTCCGGCCAGAGCCCGTTCTCCATCGAGACTCCGGAGCTCGCCATGTTGGCAAACGTCGACGTCCTCAACGGCGGCGGCGGGAGCGTACGGTGTGGCGAGGGGAGCCCCCACTTCCGCAGCCACCTCCATGCCGACCAGGCTGGCGGCGAGTCCGGCGGGCGAACGGCGCTCCTCGAGCGACTCGATGTAAAGCGCGCGGTTGGCGCTCCTTTGGCCGGCCGCGCCGAGGCGGTGGATTTCCTCCGCCGTCAACGGGCTGTCGCACTCGCCCTGCAACACGTGTTCGGCGTCGTCCAACGACATCTCACTTCGATTCAGCAAGCGGGCGATTTCCGCCGCGCGGGCGCGCCATGAGTTGGCAAGTCGAATCATCGGGGGATCCTCTTCGTCCGTTGTGGGCACAGGCCGTCTAGTTCACGGGCCAGTTTTCGCCGCGCGCGAGCGCGCGCCGCGTATATTTTGTTGACATCCGAATCGAGGTCGGCGGCCAGTTGAGCCGCCGGAACTCCGCCCCCCGCTTCAATGTCCGCCGTCACGACGGCAGCTTCGAAGTGGGACAGGTGCGTGTCGATCTTCCGCCGCACGTGCGCCATGAGGTCGGACTCCAGCACGCTGAGTTCGACGTCCGATTCGCACTCAACGCAATCCAGTTGCCCCGAGTCGCTGCGGCGTCGGTGGTGCCGCTCCTCGCGGCGCACCAAATTGATCGCTTCGCGGTCCGCTAAAAACAGCAGCCACGCATCGAGCGCCTTGCCGCGATCGGCGTCGAAGGTGGTCGGCAGCCGCCAGGCCGCCTCCAACAACGCCTCATCGATTTGATTGTCGTCCAGCGCGCCGCCGAATTGGCGACACAGGTAGCGTCTCACCCGCCCCCCGAATTTCTCCAACAACGCGCGGAGGCCCGCGTCCGGGTCCGCCGCGTAGAGTTGCAGCAGACCGGTCACGCTGTCGGTGGTGGTCTTGGGCGAGGTTGTCATGGTGTGGTCGTCGCGCGGCTGTTATCTGTAGGTACGCGAGTGGGGCCGTGAATCTGTCTTTCTATTTCTGTCTTTCTATTGTGGCAGGAGTGCGGGTTTTTTTCATCTCGGTGGCGGCCCTGTCGTCGGCACTCGCCATACGCTATCTTGTGGCCGCCGGTGGAAAGCTCCAAAAGCCGCGCCGTCGATGTGGGGCCGCCGAACCGAAAGCGTGTAGAGGAGCCAGTTTATGTGGTGCCGCGGAGTGCGTGGAGCGACCACAGTCAAAGACAATGATCGGGACCAGATCCTGGCCGCCACACGGCAATTGCTGGCGCTGATGATCCGCTTGAACGACATCCATCCCGAGGATGTCGCCAGTGCGATCTTCAGCGCGACGCGCGACATCGACGCCGAATTCCCGGCTCTGGCCGCCCGCCAACTCGGCTGGCGCGACGTCCCCCTGCTGTGCACGTACGAGATCAATGTGAGCGGATCTCTACAGCGCTGCATCCGCATTCTCGTTCACTGGAACACCGAGCGACCCCAGGGTGAAATCCAACACGTGTACGTAAACGAGGCCGTTCGCCTGCGGCCCGATCTCTCCGAGTTGCCACCGGTCGATTTGGAGGAGTTGGAGACATGGATCGCCGAACAGATTGAGAGTTTCAAAACGGCCGACTGATCCGCCGCGTTTTTCTTCGTTCCTCACCACCGGTTTGGCAATGACGGAGGCCACCATGTTGACTCGTGCATTTGTGATTGTTTTGGCGCTGGCTCTCTGGCAACCCGCTTCCGCCGCCGCCCGCAGCGTGCGCGAGTTTGGAGCGGTGGGTGACGGCCGCGCCGACGACACGGTCGCCCTGCAAAAAGCGGCCGACGCCGGCGGCGCGATCGAGTTTCCCCGCGGAGCCTATCGCGTCACCAAACCTATCGTCGTCGATCTGCGGCAATCTGGATTCACGTCATTCGACGGGCGCGGCGTGGCGCGACTGATCATGGAGGGAGCCGGTCCGGCCTTGCGCATCGAAGGAACTCATGACGGCACGGCCGACCCCGAAACCGTCAAGCCGCCCGTGTGGGATCGCCAACGCATGCCCACTTTGCGTGGCCTCGAGATCGTCGGCAAGCACGCCGCGGCCGACGGCGTCGCCGCGCTCGGGGCGATGCAGTTGCTGATCGACGGCGTCAACATCCGTCGCGTTCGTCACGCGGTGCTGCTGCAGAAACGAAATCGCAATGTGATCGTCGCCAACTCGCACTTCTACGAAAACTCCGGGGTGGGACTCTATCTCGACGACGTCAACCTGCACCAGATCAACGTTTCCAATTCACACATCAGCTACAACCGCTTGGGCGGAATCGTCGTCCGCGGCGGCAACGTTCGCAATCTGCAGGTCACCGGATGCGACATCGAAGGGAACATGGGCGACAACGACGCCGCCAATATCCTGCTCGACTGCCAACAGGGATCGATCGCCGAAGTGGCCATCGTCGGCTGCACGATTCAACACTCACACAAGTCGGCGGGCACGGCGAACATCCGCATGCTGGCGGAGGGCGAGTTTCGTCGCGGCGGAAAAACGCAACCCGCCAAATACGGCGTCATCACGATCGCCGACAATGTGCTCTCGGATGTTCACTACAACATCGATCTGCAAGGGGCGCGCGGCGTGTCGATCACTGGCAACACGATCTGGAAGGGGTTCACGGCGAACATCCGTCTCAAGACGTGCGCGCACGTCGTCGTCGGAGCCAATGTGCTCGACCGCAATCCGCGCTATCAGGAATTCGCCGACGCGAAGAACGCCGTCTTGATCGAGGATTGCGAGAACGTCAACGTGAACGGGCTGCAGTTGTTCGGCGGCCGCGACGCCCGCGGCG
>JASMLW010000016.1 GCA_030748485.1 Pirellulaceae bacterium | reverse complement strand
CACCAGTATAGTTGGACGATTTGAGCGCAGCGGCCGCTAGGAGCAAAGTTGGATGCCCGACTGGGACGCGGAGTTGGAAGTCACCGAAACGCTCGCCCGGCGACTATTCGAAACTCAGTTTCCGGAGTTATCACCCGTTCGACTAAGCGACTTTGGCGTCGGCTGGGATAACCGGGCTTACCTGGTGAACGACGCCTGGGTGTTTCGTTTTCCGCAGCGGGCAATGGGCGGCCGCACGATGGACTACGAGACGGCCGTGACGCCGCGCCTGACGAGCTTGCCGCTGGCCATATCCTGGTCGCGATTCATCGGCCGGCCATCGTCGACCTATCCGTGGCGTTTCTCCGGCGCCCCGCTGGTCGCCGGCGAATCAGCCTGCCGGGCTCACGTGTCGGACGAACAACGAGCATCCTTCGCCGAGCCGTTGGGGAAGTTCCTGGCGGCGCTGCACGCCGTGGACGCATCCCGCGCTCGCCACTGGGGAGCGCCCGGAGACTGGATTCAGCGGATGGACCTTCCGGCCCGCCATCCTCGTTGGCTCGAAAAACTCGACGAGTTGCCGAGCGGACTGCGCGAGGAAGCTCGGGATCTCGAGCGAATCGTCGCCACCGAGGAGAAGGAGCTCACCGCCCGCGGAGCCTGGCAGGGCTGTCCCGAACGTGTTCTCTGCCATGGCGACCTCTACTCGCGCCACCTGATCGTCCGCGACGGCGCGCTCGCCGGTGTGATCGATTGGGGCGACGTCCACGTTGGCGACGCGGCGGTCGATCTGGCGATCGGGTTTGAGTTTCTGCCGCGCGCCAGTCGGGTTCATTTTCGCAACGCTTACGGTGATGTTGACGACGCGACATGGCGTCGAGCTCGTGTGCGTGCGGCGCATCACGTTGCGTGGATCTTGCAATTCGCAGCTCAGATTGAGGACGCGGACCTGGTGGCTGAGTGCCGCCGGGGTCTCCGCCATATCGCCGACGGAGACTGAGTGGAACAAGACGACATTCCGCCTGGGCGTCGCGGAGGCCGTCACTGCAGATACTTGCTGCGGTAGTGGCGGAACTGGTGGTAGGTGAGCCCCAGCTGGCGAGCCGCTTCGGCTTGGTTGTCGCCCGCGCGGTGAAGTGAGTCTTCGAGGAGTTGGCGGGCCAGAGCCGCCAGTTGTTCGTGGTAGCCGCCCTTGACGAGCTGCTGTGCTGACGCGGTCCGCAGTCCTAAATCGGATGGCGTGATTTCATCGGTTGTCTCGCGGTATACGGCCCGTTCGATGACGTTCTTCAATTCGCGAACATTCCCTGGAAATGGGTATCGATTCAGCTCTCGAACCGCCGCTTGTGAAAACCGTTTGCCGCGAAACGCCGGCACCTCGCGCTCGAACTGCTTGGCGAAGTGGTGCAACAGCACTTCGACGTCGCCCTCGCGCTCGCGCAGCGGCGGAGCCTCAATCACCTCAAAGGCCAGACGGTCGTATAAGTCCGCCAAGAACTTCCCGTCTTCGATCATCGTCTGCAGGTGGCAATTGGTCGCCGCGATCACTCGCGCGGTCGAGAAAGTTGGGTTGAAGACACCGCCGACGAACGGCTCAAAGGCGGCCATCTCGAGCGTCGAGGAGCAACCGAAACCGGCGTGACCCTCTCGCGCTTGCTCACGGAGTTCGCTGAGCAAGGCCTGCGGCGCGCGTGGAGATCGAGCAGAGCGCTCCGATATGCTTCCTCGGTCTCCGCCCGCATGCCGTCGTAGGCGCGTTCCTCGACAATTACACCCAGCGCAGCGCGAGCCAAGCGGTCAATCTCCTCTTCGGTGGTCGCGGCCGCGGCCGCCAAACGGAATTCGATCAGCGCCTTCAGCACTCAAGCGCGGCTCACATCCTTGTCGTTGGGATAGGGTGTGGCCGCACCATCGCCTGGCGAAATATTTCCACTGTGTGCTCTCATCTGCGATGATAGCGGGCGTCTTCATTTCCTTGGCGAACAGAAGCCGACTATGGCGAAACGACGCTGGTATCAATTCACGTTGCGAAGCACGGCGGTCATCTTGACGATCACCGCTCTTGCCTGCGGTTTGTTCAGCGCTCACATCTTGAAATATCGGCGAGAAATGCTGACCGCCGTCGAGCTGCAAAACGCCGGTGTCGAAGTCGTCTACCTGCCAGACTGGAGTTGGTCGAATAGAGTGTTCGGAATGGAACAACGGCGCCCGCATCAAGTCACTACGCAGAAACCGGGCGACTCCTCCGTTCAAGTGCAGAGGGTTTCGATCCCACGATCGGGACAGGCTCCCTTGCCCACCGATTTCCCAACCCTGATACGTCACATGCACCGTGTGGAGATTGTCGATCTGAGCCACTCAGATTGCGATGACGAGACACTGGGACGGCTGCAGCACCTCGACAACCTGACTCAACTCAACTTGCGCGATACCCAAGTGACTGACGAGGGCGTTCGATTGTTGGCAACATTCGAGAAACTTCGCCGACTTGAATTGGGGCTCACCCGCGTGACGTCGCTCTCCAACGATTTCTCGCAATTGCAGACATTGATCCTGCATGACACTCCAGTCGATGATCGCGGACTGGCGCAGATTCTGTCGCATTGTCCGGCCATCGTGCACCTCGACGTGGCGAACACAAAGATCACTGACGAAGCTCTCTCCGCGACGAGATTCCCACCGTCACTGAAGACATTGAATCTCGGTGACGGGGTGAGCCTCGAGGCCGCTGACCGACTGGCAGCACAGCTCCCGCGTGTCAGTATTTCATTCAACGGGATTACTATAGTGACGGTCCGAGCTCGCCGGGCCTTCATTGCTCGGCTTAGAGCGAGCGGTTTCGGTGGCGGTGGAAGTCGAAGGGGATCCAGCACTCGCTCTCCCACTAACTCTGACACCAGCTCTCCCACGAGCTCTCCCATTAACTCTGGCACGAGCTCCCGCACTAACTCTGGCACGAGCTATCGTGGGTTGGGGCGGCGAGTCGGAAACGACTAGCGCCACGCTCACCCTTGGCCGTCTGCGCGCGCATCTTTGAGGCGTGCCAGCGAGTGCTGTGTTTGACAACGAGGAGGAAAAATACGCGCGTTGAAAGATGCGCTTGCTGACGGTCAGGAGTGACCGTCCCACTGTTGTGACCGTCCCACTGTTGTGTTTGTCGCAGCTACATTCGTGGCCCGGGCGGCAAGTGCTGGAGCAGGAACCGCGTCATCATCTCCCGCAAGTGCCTCGTCGTGTTCTTTCGTTCACGAATCGAGTGCGTGCGATTGGGGTACGACATCAGCATGAACTGCTTGTTGTGCGCCACCAGCTCGTCGATCAACAGTTCGGTCGTTTGATAATGGCAGTTATCGTCCGCCGTGCCGTGAACGAGCAGCAGGTCGCCCTCGAGGTTCTTGGCGAAGTTGATGGGCGAGCCTTGGCGGAATCCCTCGACGTTGGTTTCGGGCAATCCCATGTAGCGCTCTTGATAGATCGTGTCGTAGTACCGCTGGTTTGGCACGGGGGCGATGGCGATCGCCGTTTTGTAGAGTTTGGGGTATTTGAAGATCGCGTGCAGGCTGGACGACCCGCCGCCGCTCCACCCCCAAATGCCGACGCGATCGGCGTCCAGATAGGATCGCTCTTTGAGCACGGCTCGCACGGCGGCCGCTTGATCTTGAGGAGCCACGATGCCGATCTTGCGGTACGCCTTCTTTCGCCAGGCTC
The DNA here is from genome assembly GCA_030748485.1 of Pirellulaceae bacterium. Lineage (GTDB taxonomy): Bacteria > Planctomycetota > Planctomycetia > Pirellulales > Pirellulaceae > JASMLW01. The sequence goes on along the minus strand of JASMLW010000016.1, from coordinate 5,050 downwards.
GGCCCCGGGCGACGTTGGCGCCGCGATTGTCGAAACTCATCACCACGTAACCGCGCTGGGCCAGCATGAGATGCCACAGGTAACTCTTGCCTCCCCAGCGATCGTTGACCGTCGAACCAGCCGGCTCACCGTAGACATAGACCAACAACGGATACTTTGTTTGCGGATCGAAACGCGGAGGTTTGACGCACCAGGCGTCGAGCTCCACGCCGTCGGCGATGGCGACACGAAAGAACTCCGTATCCTGACGAGGCAAGTCGGCGATCTTCTCGACCAGTTTCTCGTTGGTAACCAACTGTTTCCGCCGCCGGTGATCGGGCAGCGAGACCAACTCGCTCTGGGTGGGGCGGTTGGCGTTCGACCAATCGTGCAGCGCCCACCGCCCGTCGGGAGAAATTTGATAACGATGAGATCCGCTTTGATCCGCCGGCGTCAGGCGATCGACTTGACTGCCGTCGAGGGCCGCGCGGAAAAGGTAACGCTGTGTCGGCGTTTTGGGCGAAGCGATGAAATAGAGGACCCCGCGCTGTTGGTCGACGTGCAGCAGCCGCATCACATCGAAGTCGCCGGGAGTCGCCAGCCTCGGCTCACCCCCATCCCGCCGCGCGATGTACGCGTGCCGCCAACCGTCGCGCTCGCTGATCCACGTGAACTGCCGACCCTTGGCGAACCACTTCAATTCATCGTGAACGTCCACCCAGGCGTCATCGCGTTCGGTGAGGATGTTGTTCGGCTGCCCTGCCGTGTCGACAAGAAAGAGGCGATTGGTGTTCTGCAATCGGTTGAGTTGCTGGAGCAGCAGGTCGTTCGATTCGCCGGCCCACTCGATTCGTGGAATGTAGTGCCGCGCGGGATCGCCCGGCAGTTCGGTCCAACGCGTCTTGGCCGTCTTGATGTCGACCACGCCGACTCGGCAATGGGGATTGCGCTGCCCGACTTTCGGATACGCGAACCATTGCACCTTGGGGTAGAGTGAATCGATGTTGTTGACCAGAGGAAACTTGGGGACGCTCGTCGTGTCGAGTTGCCAGTAGGCGATTGACTTTCCGTCGGGGCTGAAGCGAAAACCATCGCGCAGCCCAAACTCCTCTTCGTACACCCAGTCGGTCGTGCCGTTGATGATGTCGTCCGTGGGAGTTTCGGTCAGCTGCCCAATTGCTCGGCTGCGCAGATCTTCGATGTAGACGTTGCGGTCGCGGACGTACCCGACACTCAACCCGTCGGGAGAGAACTTGGCGAACATCAAGCTGGCCGGCGGCGCGTCCCCGCCCAGTTTTCGGAGTTGCCGACTGGCGCGGTCGAGCACCCAGTAATCGCCGCGCGTGTTTCGCCGCCAGACGCGTTTCGAATTCGTGTAGATCAGCAGCCGGGCGCGATTCGCCGACCAGGCGTGGTCTTCGATTTTCAGCGGCGCGGATCCGCCCGCCGGGATCAGCTCGGACGCCGACACGAGCACGCGAGATTTTCCGGTCCGAGGATCGTGACGCACAATGTCGCGCCCGTCCGCGTCCTTTGACGGCTCGAGCGTCGAGTAGCCGCCGTCGTCGAGCCACCGGGCCGAGAACCTCTGCTCGTTGAACTCACCGCTTTGGTAGATCCGATCGACGGTCAACAAATTGGGCTCGTCCGCGCGGGCGCAATTGAAGACGGCGATGGCAGCGGATACGGCGAGCGTACAACGAAGCAGGGGACAACTGTTCATTCACGGGTTCCAATTCATTAACGCGATCCCAACTTCGCGAAGTCGGGCGGAAAACGACAGCCAACAGTCGTCCCATCATAGTCCTACATCGAATCGGGCGGGACCGAAAACGGTGCTCGATTCGGCGGCACGCAGCAACACGCCGGGAAGTGGAACAAGCTCACTTCAGATACACTTTTGCGTGCGTCGTTCCCGTTCCGTGCATGTTGTAGAAGTCGATGAGAGGAGTCTCGGGCGAGAACGACCAAGACTCGAATGTCGGCAGCTCGTCGCCGTCGTAGTCCCAATCGCCCTCGAAGCGGACGGAGCGAATCAGCACGTACTCGCCGTCTTCATCGCTCTGCCAGTAGAAGAACTCGGGGACTTGCACGCTGGTGGTCCAAAGGCGCCACGAGTAACCGTGAGCGTTGACGCTCGACGTTCCCGTGTACGCGTGATCGATGATGTCCCAATTATTGGTCAGCCAGTTCCAAGCCTCGACGTGCACCATTTCGTTGGGTTGGAACGTGGCTCCCAAACAGTGGATCTTGCTGTTCTTGGTCGCAATCTGCCTGCCGTCGAGCGGAGCGATCATGCAGCCGGCGGTGGGGATGAGGAATCCGAGAAACGTCGCGTACCAAGCGCGGCGAGCAAAACGGCGCAACGGGGCGGTCGTGGCGGTGAGGGACATGGGACAAACTCCTGTGCGAGAAACCGGACGACAATCGAGGCATGTACGCCTCAGCGCAACGGGGCGGAGTTTGTGACTGGGAAAAGGTCTACCGCTGGCGAATCGACGCACAGCCCATAGGCGCACGAACTCATAACTCGCTCTGCATTCACGAGTTGCCGCGATCTGAAATACTGCGGCGCCGTCCCCGAGATTTCGCCAAGAGGAGCGAATGAGTTGGAGATGTCGGACCTTCTTTGTGTCCTTGTGGCTTTGTGTGAGAATCCTTTAAATCGCACACGGAGGCACGAAGGCACAAGGAGCAGTGACAGCAGGTGACGGTAACGAAGAACCGCATCTTCTTTGTGGCCTTGTGGCTTTGTGTGAGATTCCTTCAAATCGCTCTCGATGGGCCGCGATTTGACTTGCAGCCCGCCCGTTTGATCCTGCCGCAAGATGGTGAGCAAGCCATAGTCGGTGTGCTCGCCCACGCTCCACAACGCATCGGCGGCTCGCCCGGCAGGCAGAGGCGGGTAGTGGAAGATCCGGAACAGAATCGTTGGATCGTCGGTAAAACCGTGGTGGAAGTACTCCTCGTCGACGCCCAAACTCAACGCCACGCCGCGCATCAACGCGTGGCCCAAATCGGTCAGCGCGACCAGGTAATCCAAAACGGCTTGCCTGAAGCCATCGATCGCGGGGAACAGGTTGGCTCCGTGAAGCGGTGTCCGCGCCCTCACGCGCGGATCGTCCGCCGGTAGTTCGGAGCCGAAGTAGATTCCCTCTTTCTGGTCCGGCTGGCCAGAGGTCAGTTCGGCTCCGACGGGAAAGAATCCCCGCCAGGCTCGCCCGCCGCGCTCCATGCGGATCTGCATCTTGGTCTCCGCCGGCTGACGAAAGAACTGCTGTGCGAGTTGATCGAGTCGGCGTTGAAGGTCGACGCTGACACCGTGACCGGCGACGTAAAAGAATCCTTCGTTCCGGCAGGCTGAGCCAATCTGTTCGCCCGTCGCTCGACGCGCGGAGGTGGATTGGACTAGAGGAGCCACATCAACGATCGGCAGCGTCATCGGCGGCGTCATCGCGACTCCCAGGTTGTCGGACTTCGTAGTGTGTTCACTCCCGCGGCGGGAGCGATTCGGGCGGCGTCCAGCCGAGTTTCTTGAGCTGCTCAATCTGCGTCCAGAACTCATTCTGTTCGCTGTGAACGAGTTCGTAAAAGAGCGACTTAAAAGTGGTCGGCACGGCCCCGGCTTGAGCCAACCTGCGCCACGCCGCGTCCGCTTTGCACTCGGAGCTGAACACGCAGTCTTCCAGCACAAACACGGCAAAGCCCATGTTGAGCAGGCCGAGGGCCGATTGCAGTACGCAAACGTCCGTCTCGCCGCCGGCGACGGCGAACTGGCTCCGACCGGTCGCGCTCAGCGCATCGCGAATCTCCGTTTCGCTGCAAAGATCGTACGTCTGTTTTGTGAATTCGAGCGAATTCTCGGGAAGGCGTCGAGCCAGCCGTTCGGCAAGCGTCCCTTTACAGTCGACCGGCCCCTCCGTTGTTGAGATCACCGGAATGTCGAACCAATCCGCCACGATCAATAGCTGCTCGAGTCGAGCCAACAAGGGCTCCGGATCGTTCACCGCTTTGAGAAAATGCGATTGCACGTCCACCAGGACGATGGCCAATTCAACGGGGCTCGCGGTGGGAGAGGTCATCGAGCGCTGCTTCTCGGAACGACATGCAACGACATGCCCTAGGCGAGCAAATCCCGCACGACATGTCCGTGAATATCTGTGAGACGGAAGTCGCGGCCCTGATAACGGTAAGTCAGCCGCCGGTGGTCGATTCCCATCAGGTGCAACACGGTGGCGTTGAGGTCGTGGATGTGCATCGTTCCGGGCGTCCAAGTCTCCTTGTCCGGTTTCGGAATCATCGGCGTACCGTCGGGAAACGCGATGTTGTAGCCGTAGTCGTCGGTTCGACCGTAAGTGATCCCCGGCTTGACGCCGCCGCCCGCCATCCAAACGGTAAAGCAGCGCGGGTGATGATCGCGACCGTAGTTGCCGCGCGTCAGGTTGCCCTGGCAGTAAACGGTCCGCCCAAACTCACCACCCCAAATGACGAGTGTCTCGTCGAGCATGCCGCGCTGCTTGAGGTCTTTGATCAGCGCCGCGCCGCCGCGGTCGACGTCTTTCGCTTGCGAGCCGTGTTCGCGGGGCAGATTGCCGTGCGCGTCCCAGCCTCGATGAAAAATCTGAATGTTGCGAACGCCGCGTTCAGCGAGCCGCCGCGCGTTCAAGCAGCAGGCGGCGAACGTGCCTGGCTGCTTCGCTTCCTCGCCGTACAGCTCGAACGTCTGTTCAGTCTCCTCCGAAAGATCCATCAGCTCGGGCATCGACGTTTGCATCCGGTACGCCATCTCGTGTTGGCGAATGCGAGCCAGCACTTCGGGATCGCCGAACCGCTTGTGCTGCTCTTGATTCAAGGCGGCGAGCGCATCCAATTGCGCGCGTCGATCTGTCGAGTTCACACCGGCCGGGTTGTTCAGATAGAGCACAGGGTCGCCCGTGCTGCGGAGCAACATGCCCTGGTGGTCCGACGGCATGAAGCCCGTTCCCCACAGCCGGTTGAACAGACTCTGTTCGGCGTGACTCGTCTTGGCGTGCATGACGACGTAGCGAGGCAGGTTTTCATTCGCGCTGCC
>JASMLW010000015.1 GCA_030748485.1 Pirellulaceae bacterium | reverse complement strand
GGGGCTCAACGCCAAGGCGGAGTTCGTCGCGCAAGGGCGTCTGATGACGATGCTGCCGGACGGTTCGCCAGTGCACGAGTTGTTTTAGCGCTCTGTCAGGTTGGGATTGCGCCGTGGGAATTCGCCAGAAGTTCCATTCACCACGCCCCCCGCCCGTCGGTCGCTGGAATCGATCCAACAAGCTCGCCCATCCTTCACGTCACAAATACCGAGATTGGGCGGAATCGCGCGCCGTCGCCCACCCGCGTTGCAGATCGACTTCAAAATGGCGCTGCGGTTGTCTTATAATCTGGAACGACTCAGTGGCGCACCTGCGACGATGCTGCCACGATGCTGCGATGATGCTGAGACGAAGCTGCACGCGACGACGTTGGACGCGCCGACGCGGCCATGATGTACAGACGAGGGACGAGCTGCGATGCGGAAACTCGCCGGGCAATCCGTCTTCTTCTCTTTCCTTCTCGCGGCCTGCGCCTCGACAACCGCGATCTCATCGGCGGCGGATGCGTCGTTGTTGGAACGTGACGTCCTGCCGGTGCTCACCAAGAACTGTCTCGGCTGCCACGGCGGATTGGTGAAGGAGGGCGGGCTGGACTTGCGGACGCTTCCCGCGATGCTCAAGGGCGGCGAGTCGGGTCCGGCGGTCGAGTCGGGCAAGGCGGACGCGAGCGAACTATGGAAGCGGATCGCCAACGACGAGATGCCATCCGGCGACGACCGCGAGAAGTTGTCGGCCGCCGACAAGGCCGTGATCAAGAATTGGGTTGAGGCCGGGATGCCGACGGTCGCACAACGGCACGCGCAGGTGAATCCGCGCTTGCCGGCGGGCAAACGGCACGAGCCGGCTGAGGTCGCCGCGGCGATCGACCAACACATCGAACAGTTTCTCGCCGACGCCGGGCTCAGCCCTACCGAACGAACGACGGACGACGAGTTTTTGCGGAGAGTCTATGTCGACGTGACGGGACGGATTCCGACGGCCGAGCAAGCGGTCGCCTTTCTCGATAGCGACGCCCCTGATCGCCGCGCCAAGTTGATCGACACCTTGCTGGCGAGGGCTGAATTTGGCGAGCAGTTCGGCCGCACTTGGCGGGATTGGATTTCGCCGCCCGAGTTGCCGTCGGACAACAACGGCGGAGCTCAACCGATCGGTCAAGCCAAGGAGTTTGGGAGTTGGCTGGGTAAGAAGTTCGCGGCGGGCGAGTCGTGGGACAAGATAACTCGCGATGTTCTCACCGTGCAGGGCGAGATCAAGGACCAGCCGCAGGTCATCTTCTTCGGCTTGGTTGGCGAAGGAGGCAAGACGACGGCCGATGGATCGGCGCGGGCGGTCGCATCGACGTTTCTCGGAGTTCAGCTTCATTGCGCGCGCTGTCACGACGATCCCTACCGGGATTGGTCGCAAGCGCAGCATTGGGGCATGGCGGCCTTCTTCGGCCGCACGCAGGGCGATTTCAAGAAGATCGAGATCGGCAAGGGGCCGAGCAAAACTGCCGGCGAGATTTCGATCCCCGGTTCGGCGTTTCGCAACGTGGGAGTCGCCGTCAAGGCGACATTCTTACGCGGCCCCGAGTTGAGTGAACAAAAAGACGGCGATCTGCGGAAGCCGTTTGTCGATTGGCTCGTCGCCAAGGAGAACCCCTACTTTGCTCGATCGTTCGCCAACCGGCTGTGGTTCTATCTATTCGCCCGCGGCATCGTGAACCCGATCGACGACTTTCGCGAACTCAATCCACCGTCGCATCCCGGTTTGATGAAGTTGCTGGCCAACGAATTCGCCGCGTCGAACTACGACATCAAGCACCTGTTCCGCTGCATTTGCAATTCGGGAGCCTATCAGCGGAGCAGCCGCGTCAGCGCCGGGACGGACGCCCCCGCGCGGGATGCTTTGACGACGATGTTCGGTCGCATGCCCATGCGGTTGATGACGGCCGACATGTTGTTCGATTCACTCAAGCAAGCCTACGGAGATCCCAAGCTCGACCTCCGCACCAACGTGAAGCACAGTACGGTCGGCATGGCGGCTCCGGTGGGCGACCCCTGGCTGGAGTTCCAACGGCGTTTTGGAACGAATGAGGAAGACCCCACGGATTTCACCCATGGCATCGCCCAGATGTTGACGATGATCAACCACCCTCGGTTGCTCGCCGGCAGCAAGGGGCTCGACAAATTGCAAGCCGACGCGCCGCGGGCGTCCGCCGAGGAGACCGTCGAGTGGCTCTACCTCAGCACTCTGTCAAGGCGTCCCGACGCCGATGAACTGAAGGAAGCGGTCGAGTATGTGCAGCGCGACGCCGACGCGGCTCAACCGTACAACGGAGTTCTCTGGATGTTGGTGAACCGAAGTGAGTTTATTTTGATTCGTTGATGTATCAGCGCGGAGACGCGGCAAGAAGTATCGCGAGAGAGCAATGAGCAAATCGAATTGGACGCCAGGTCGCCGCGACATGATGAAACTCGCCGCCGCCGGTCTGCTGTCCGGCGTCTCGGTGCCATGGTTCGAACAACTCGTCAGCGGGGCGATTCAGCGACCGCGGGGAAAGTCCTGCATCTTGCTGTGGATGGATGGCGGTCCCAGCCAGCAGCACACGTTTGACCCCAAAGAACACGGCGAGTTCAAACCGAAGCCGACGTCGGTGCCGGGGATTCACATCGTCGAGCATCTTCCGCAGCTGGCGCAGGTGATGGAGGACGTCTCCATCGTGCGTTCGATGACGACCGAGATCAATGGTCACTACGACGCCAAGTACTACCTGCACACGGGCTACAAGCGGACGACCGCGTTTGAGCATCCTGCCGTCGGTTGTCTCGCCTCGTCGGAGATCGGTCCTCCCAACGACGACATGCCGGCGTTCGTCACGGTCGATGCGGGTTACGATCGCCCCGACGGCGGGCGGCTGTATCGAAGTGTCCCTTCTTACTTGGGTCCAAACCACGCGCCGCTGGCGGTCAACGATCCGACTCAAGGCTTGGAGAACCTCCTGCCGACCGGCGACGACATCGATGCGCGACTGGAGTTGTTGGGGCGCAGCGAGGGGCGGTTCGCGGAGCAGTACGCGCTGCCGGCTGTGGGAGCGAAGCAGGCCGCCTTCAATCGGGCCGTGCGGTTGATGCGATCGCGCCGATCGCGGGCGTTCCAACTAGATGACGAACCGGCCGCGCTCCGCGACGCTTACGGCGAACACAAGTTCGGGCAGTCCTGCCTGCTCGCGCGTCGACTGATCGAAGCGGGCGTTTCGTTTGTCGAGATTGTTCATCGCGGTTGGGACGACCACAACGGAGCCGCCAAGCCGATCGCCAAACGTGCGCCTTGGATGGACGCCGGTATGGCGACGCTGATTCGCGACTTGAAAGACCGCGGAATGCTGGACGACACGCTGGTCGTTTGGATGGGCGAGTTCGGCCGCACGCCCGGAGATGGAAACGGCCACTTCTGCAACGCCTGGTCGACCCTCTGGGCCGGAGGTGGGATCAAAACGGGTCAAGTCGTCGGCAAGACGAACGAGGGCCCGAAGAGCCCCGGCCACGACATTGTCGATCGCCCCGTCAAAGCGGCTGATTTCATCGCCACGCTCTGCAGCGCACTGGGGATGGACATTCAGCGCGAGTTCCTGGCGCCCGGTTTGAGACCCGTGCTGCTGGCGGACAAGGCGGCCAAACCGATCGAGGAGTTGCTGGGATGACGCTTCGAGTCGCGTTGATCGCCGCCTGCCTGATCGCCGCCTGCCTGCTCGCCGCCGCACCGCCTTACGCGCGAGCGCAGTCGCTCGACTATCGCGCCGCGCAGTCGCCCGACGAGGCCGTGGAGCGGATCGAAGAACTCGGCGGCGCCGTGCGGTTGGTGAGCGCCCAGGGAAACTCACTTGAGGTCGACTTGCAGTTCGCTTCTGAGAAACTGCGCGACGAGCATTTGCAGTATGTGCTGGCGCTCGAGCACGTCACCGTATTGCGGCTCAAGCGGACGCCGATCACCGACAAAGGGCTCGCGCACGTGGCCCAAGTCACGTCGCTGCAACGGCTGTTCCTCGACCACACGGCCGTTACCGACGCGGGGCTCCAGCAGCTGACGACGCTGACGTCGTTGCGCGACTTGAATCTCTACTCGACGAAAGTGAGCGATACGGGGCTAGAACATCTCAAGGAATTGAAGGCGCTGCAACAACTCTTCGTGGGCGAGACAGCCGTGTCCGAGGCCGGAGTCGCCGGGCTGAAAGACGCGCTGCCCGAACTGAAGGTGTCGCCCGATCGAGCTGAGGATCGACGGCGCGCGAAGTTGGTGCTGGCGGTTGCGGAGAAACTACTCGGCGAGGCGGAGACACAGATCTCCGTCGCCGCGAAAGATCTCGAGGAACTCGCGCCGAAGGAGGAGGAGTTCAAGAAGGCGGCGGAGGCGAGCAAGAAGGTTGCCGACGAAGCCCGTCGCCAGTCCGATGAATTAAAGAAAAAGAGAGATGAATTGGCCGGCCGTCGAACAGAGGCGGAGAAATCGTTGCAGGAGGCCACCAAAAAGTCCGCGGCGAAGCCGGACGACGAAGACCTGAAGAAGCAAGTCGCTGCGCAGCAACAGCAGTTGGACGAAGCGCAGAAGGCCGCCGGCGTCGCGGAACAGACGTTTGACGAGGCGAAGCAAAAAGCCGACGAAGCGAAAGCGAAAACGGATGAGGCGAATTCGTTGCACGCCAAGGCGAACAACGCGAAGAAAAATCACGAAGTCGCCGAGAAGATTCTCAATAACGCCAAGCTGCGTATGAAGTACGCGCGAGCCAAACTGGCGCGGCTCGAGTAGCACGACAACGATGAGTTGATTGAGTTGTTAGGGGATTCCGATCCGACTACTCGTGGGACTGCTGGAATCGTCATCGGACTAACAGCACCACGGGAGCCCGACTTGCGAACTCTGGTTGCGCGCTTCGCAGATGAAGGCGATTCGAATGCGAAGAACATGTTCTCGTGGGCGATAGTACGCCTTTTGTGCGGGTGAGAATTGGATCTGGATCACGGCTGGGGCGTATTGCTCGCACTGCTGTGCAACGCGATCGGACAACTTACAATTGGGTACTTGCCGCCACGCCTGCCCTTCGGTCGTCGACCGATCCGACTGTTTGCGGAGAACGACATGCCGCGCATCGCCCTACCCGCCTTCCTGTTCGCAGCGTTGCTTTCCCTTTGCAGCGCGGAGTTCGCCGAAGCGAAGCGAGCTCAGCCGAACCTGATCGTTGTCTTCTGCGACAACCTCGGGTACGGCGACATCGAACCGTTCGGCTCGCAGTTGCACCGCACACCGAATCTGAATCGCATGGCGAAAGAGGGACGGCGGTTCACCCACTTCTGCGTCACGGCCGGCGTCTGCACACCCTCGCGCGCCAGTCTGATGACCGGCTGCTACTCCCAACGAGTCGGCATGCACCTGAACAGTCGGGACGGACAGGTGCTCCGCCCAATCTCGCCCTACGGCCTGCATCCCGACGAGGTGACGATCGCCGAAGTGCTCAAGCAGCAAGGGTACGCCACGGCCATCATCGGCAAGTGGCACCTCGGCGATCAGCTCGAGTTTTTGCCGACTCGGCAGGGATTCGATTGGTTCTTCGGCGTGCCGTACAGCGACGATATGACGCGGGCGGTCGGTCAACGGATTGGCAAGCGGCTGGACGGCGAGCGTTGGCCGCCTTTGCCGCTGATGGAGAACGAAACGGTGATCGAGGCTCCGTGCGACCGCGACGGCCTGACAAAGCGATACACCGAGCGGGCGGTGGAGTGGATCGGCCAACATCGCGACCGACCATTCTTCCTGTACATGCCGCAAGCGATGCCGGGCAGCACGCGGACGCCGTTCGCCAGTCCCGCCTTTCGCGGCAAGAGCAACAACGGTCCCTGGGGCGACTCGATCGAAGAGTTGGACTGGTCGCTGGGCGTGATTCTCGACAAGCTCGTCGAGTTCAAGATTGCCGAAGACACGTTGGTCGTGTGGACATCCGACAACGGCGCGCCGCTGAATAGCGATACGACCGACCTGAGCCGGGGCTCGAATCTTCCGCTGCACGGCCGCGGCTACACGACCAGCGAAGGCGCATTTCGCGTACCGACGATCGTCTGGCAACCGGGCTCCGTTCCAGCCAACACGACTTGCGACGAACTGGCTTCGACGATGGACCTGCTGCCCACGTTCGCCAAGTTGGCCGGCGGAGGAGCGGCGCGCGAGCGGCGAATCGATGGCCGCGACATTCGACCGCTGCTGTTTGGCGAGCCGAATGCCAAGTCACCGCACGAGGCGTACTACTACTATTACCAGGATCAGCTGCACGCCGTTCGTTCAGGTCCCTGGAAACTGTTCCTGCCCGTCGCGTCGACGAGGCATCCGCACTATCCGCCCAAGGGCAAGCGCGAACCGCTGCTGTTCCATCTGTTCGACGATGTCGGCTGCCGGAAGAACGTCGCGTCCGAGCACGCCGATGTGGTCGCCAAGCTGATGCGGCTGGCGGAAACGGCGCGGGAGGACTTGGGCGACAAAGGGCGAGCCGGGCGCGGGCAACGCCAGCCCGGAAAGGCCACCGCGA
>JASMLW010000014.1 GCA_030748485.1 Pirellulaceae bacterium | reverse complement strand
GAGCAAGAAGGCGCGTCGAGCCGCCAAGCCGCTCTTTCCTTGCCCGAGCCAAGCCATGATCGGCGGATAGACAAAACCGATCGATACGCCGACGAGCGTGTAGCTGGCGTAGTACAAGGCGCTCCCCAGTGGCGCGAAGGTGATCGCCGACAAGCTACCGAAAACTGACAGCGCCCCCGTCATCGAAACGCGTCGACGCCCGATTCGATCGGCGACTGAGCCCATGCAAGCATTGCTCAACGCACTGGCGAGAAAGAAACTAGCTCCGAGCAACCCGAGAACTCGCGGACTCGCTCCCTGCTCAGCCAAGCGCCGCGTGCCGGCGAAGACAAAGAGGAGTAATGAAAAGTCGGTCAGCCAGGTAATCAGATAAAGCACCAGCGAGTCCAGTCTGCTCGATCCGTGTCTCTCTCGTTGCTACTCGCTTGACGCTTGAACGTCGACTGGATCAGGAAAGGTCGCGACCGGGCGGATCGCCGGATCGGCGCGGTGCGAGTGGTCACGACAACACTCCGTGGATGACATCTCCGTAATCGCGCTCCAATCGTATGCGACCGGGAAGCGACAAGCGCCGCGCGTCGAGCCCGAGCAGATGGAACACGGTGGCGTGAATGTCGGTCACGTAGTGGCGATCCTCGACGGCGTGAAACCCAATCTCATCGGTGGCTCCGTGCACAGCACCGCCGCGGATGCCGGCTCCGGCCATCCAAATCGAGAACCCGTAGTTGTGGTGATCGCGGCCGTCCGCGCCCTGCTTCCCGGGCGTGCGGCCAAACTCGGTCGTCCACAACACGATTGTCTCGTCCAACAACCCGCGCCGTTTCATGTCCTCCAGGAATCCGGCGATCGGTTTATCGACGCGGCCGCAAAGCCCTGTGTGATTGTTGACCAGTTTGGTGTGAGCGTCCCAGGCTCCGGCGGCGCCGCCACCGTGAAACAGCTGGATAAACCGCACGCCCTTCTCGACCATACGCCGCGTCGCCAGCAACTGTTGACCGAAAGCCTTCGTCTGAGCTTGATCGACGCCGTACAGCCGCTGCGTCTCGTCCGTCTCGTCCTGCAGTCGCATGACCTCGGGAATCGTCGCTTGCATGCGGAAGGCGAGTTCGAACGATTTGATTCGCGCACGCAACTGTTCGTCGTCAGCGAATCGCTGGGCCGTCAATCCATTGAGCTGTCCGAGCAGTTCTTGCTTGATTCGCTGGACATCCGCCGACGGAGGATTCTTCGCGCGACCGTAGGGCAACGGGTCATTGGGATTGACCGTCAGTTGCACACCGGCGTGTTCGGGCCCTAGATAGTGCGCCCCCAACCCGTCGAAGCATTGCGACTCGAGTGGCGGGCCCATCGATACGAACTGCGGCAGGTTGTCATTCAGGCTTCCCAACCCGTAGTGAATCCAAGAGCCGATCGTCGGAAAGCAACCGTCGAGCAGATGGCGACCGGACATGAACTGCAGTTGAGCTCCGTGGTTGTTGTCGGTTGTCCACATCGACCGAATCACGGCCAGGTCATCGGCTCGCGCGCGCACGTGCGGCCACCAATCGCTGACGTCGAGTCCGCTTTGGCCGCCCTTGCCGAAACCAACTTGCGTTTTCCACAGCCTGGCTTTATCCGTCTTGATCACATTGTTGGCGACCTGCTCGCGGACGTTGGCGAAGAACTTCGAGTTAACGACCTGCTCCGCGTGCGGCGTCTCGCCAATCGTCTTGCCGTCGTACTTGTCCAACTCCGGTTTCGGATCAAAACTCTCCAGATGGCTGACTCCCCCGCGCATCATGAGCCAGACGACGGACTTCGCCCGCGGCGCGAAATGCGGCCCCGGTTGTCGCGCGTCGACCGCCCGCGCCTCGCGCTGCAAGAGCGATTCGAGAGCGACGCCCGCCAAGCCGAGACCGGCCGTCGATAGGAAGCGACGACGGTCTGGTGGAGCGATTACGTCGACGTCGATGTTGCGGGGGTTGGAGTTCATATGGCTAGCGAATGGTGATGAAGTCGTTATGCATAAACAAGACGTGCACCAGATGCTCGCGGGCTTTGGCCGTGGCTTGAGCGCGATCGGTTCCATCGGTTACCTGAGATTCAGTCAGTTTCTCGAGCGCTTGCGAACAGAGGTCGACCTCCTGCGGGCTGGGCGGTCGACCGAGAACGGCCGCGAAACTGCTTCTGATATACGACGCGCGCGAATTCGACTTCTTCGTCAGGCGCGAAGCGGCCGCTGCTACTTGAATGCCGACGAATTCGCTGTTGGCCAACACGAGCGCCTGTTGCGGGACAATCGTGGCGCGACGGCGATAACATTCCTCCACACTCGCGTCGTCAAACTGCCGCGACATGCGAATCTTGTCGTCGCGGGCGTGGCGGTAGTAGATGGAGCGGCGAACTCCTTGGGCCGTTTCCGCGAGCGACGTCGCCAACGGAGCCCCGCCGATCGTGTTGTCGAGACGACCGGCGACGTGCAGCAGGCTATCGCGAATGATCTCATGCTCCATCCGCCGAGTGTTCATTCGCCAATAGTTCTTGTTGTCGGGATCGCGGGTCCGGTTCGCGGCTCCCGACACGGCGCTGGACGAATCCATCTGGTAGAGCTGCGATGTGCAAATCATGCGATGGAGACGCTTCATGCTCCAGCCGTGCTCCATCAGATCGACCGCCAGGTGATCCAGCAATGCTTGATGTCGAGGCGCCTTCGTGCGTAGACCGAAGTCGAATACCGAGTCCACCAGCGAGTCACCGAAGTGCCGGACCCAAACGTGGTTGACGAGCACCCGGGCGGTGAGCGGATGTTGGCGAGCAGTGATCCACTTGGCCAGCGCCAAGCGACGACCCGAACTGCGGTTGGGATGCATTTTGCCGAGTGGCGAGTACTTCGAGCCGCCGTTGCGATTCGCTTCAATGACCTGATCGCGTTTCTTCTCGGCGGCGACCAGTCGCCCTTTCGCCTCGTCGATCTTCTTTTGGTCGCCCCCTGTCTCGGTCTGAGCGAGTTCAACCCGCCCCTGCTCGACGGCCAGCTCTTCCGCCGCCACTTTCGCCTCGCGTTCCACCGCGGCGGCCGCCGTCGCCGACTGATCGACCGCTCCGTCTGTCAGTCCAAACTTGACGCTCTCCGCCAACGCTCGCGTTCGGTGTGAAGCGCGGCGCAATTCACTCGCCCGCAGCGCCAGTTCGTCGACCTTCAATTGGCGTTCCGCGTTCCGCGCTATCGCCTGCAAACTTTCTCGCGTCACTTTGAATGTGGGCGGCCGTGTCGTCGCGCCGGCGGCGGTGTTCTCCGCCAGAGCCGACGAGGAATCCAAGGCGTGCAGCGAAAACTCATGGTACTCCGCGATTGATTGGTAATTGGTAATCGCGAAACCGCCGCCTCGACGCGGTTGCCGCAATCGATGAGCAAACGCAAACTGGTCGTCGAGCCAGACGTTGAGCAAGGGACCGCGAACGGCGAAGGTCAGCGTGTAGACGACATCGTTCTCGACGGGCAGATTCTTGCGAGCGGGGTAAGTCTCCTTGCCACCGATGATCTGGTACATCGAAACGAAGCGGCTGCCGGGGCTGAGGTAGACGCCGATCCGGTCGCCGCCAACCATGTCGAACGCCATTCCCACGCTCCGCGTCGCGCCGCCGATGACCTTGAGTTTCAACGTCGCGACGAAATCGCGGGGCGGTTGCGCCAGGGCTTCGAGCCGCTGCTGGGGACCCGCTGGATTCTTGTGGACAACGAACTGGCCGCGGTAGTCAAACTCGCCTCCCGTCCGCCTCCACAGTTTCGTTTGCTGTTTGCCGAATTGGTCGAAGATCAGCGCCGACTCCGATTTGGTTTGAGCGTTTGCCTCACTCTTCTCCAACGAAGCGAGCTTGTCGGTCGCTTGGCGTATTCTCTCCTGTGTCGCTTGCAATCGCTTTTGTCGCGACTCGACCGCGGCGGCCAGCTTCGCCTGCTGGCTCTTGACATTGTCTGGTCTCAACATCGGGTAGTAGGCGAGCACGGGCAAATCGACGGGCGCGATCTTATTCGGCAACGGCGGCAGCACGACCGGCGGCTCGGCGGCGAGCTTCTGCGACTTGTCCGGCGAATTCTCCTGACCGCGAACGAAGACGTAAGTCGGGCGATCGAGTTGTTCGTCGAAGACGCGCGGCAGACCGTCTTGGTCTAAATCGAGTTCACCGCCGATTGGATCGAGTCGCACTTGATGAGGCTCGAAGAAAGCTCGCAGCTGGTAGTACTCGCGCTGGCTGATCGGGTCGTACTTGTGTTCGTGGCAGCGCGCGCAGTTGATGGTGATTCCCAAGAACCCCTTCGCCGTGTGCTCGACGACATCATCGAGCCAGTAGTTCCGATTGAACAAGTACCAATTGCGCGCCAAGTAGCCGGTCGCTCGCAAGGTTTGCGGATCGTCGCCGGCGATTTCATCGGCCGCCAACATCTCGACGACCATGCGATCGTAGCCTTTGTCTTCGTTCAGCGATTCGACAATCCAATCACGCCAGCGCCAAATGTGTTTTTGGCTGTAGCGCACTTCCTTTCCCAAACCGAACCAGTCCGTGTACCGCCAGACATCCATCCAATGACGCCCCCAGCGCTCGCCGTGATGCGGATCGTCCAACAATCGATCGATCGCCTGTCGATACGCCATCGGCGACTCGTCTTTTGCAAACACTTCGAGTTGCTCGATGGTGGGCGGCAGACCGATCAGGTCGAGGTATGCTCGCCGCAGCAGAATGTCGCGCGATGCGGCAGGTTGTCGATTCAATCCCTCCGTTGCGTGAAGACGGCCAAAATAGTGGTCGATGGGATTGCGCTCTTTGACGCCGTCGATCTTGTGTGGAGGCCGATACGCCCAATGCTCGCGCGGGTCGTCGGGGATTGGTTCGTTCTCGGCTCGAGCTCCCTCGCGAATCCACTGCTCGATCAGCGCGATGTCCGACGCCTTGACCGCGGCGGATCCGTCGGGAGGCATTTTTGTCACACCATCGCGAGCGCGCAGCGCGTCGACAATGAGGCTGTTGTCCGGTTGCCCGGCGACGAGCGCGGAGCCACTCGACCCGCCGCGACGGATCAACGAGATGGCGTCCAGCCGCAGCTCGCCCTTCTGGCGCAGCGCGCTGTGGCAGGAAAAACAATGCTCGGCCAAGATCGGCTTGATCTGACTCTGGTATTCGACCTGCCCCGACGCCGTGGAGGCGGCGAATGCTAGAAGGGCGACAGTGAAGCAGAACGGTCGGCCCATAGTGGACGGCCCATTGTCGATCGGCGAGGCGTGGTGGGTGGCGTGTCGTCGGGGAACCAAACGCTCATTGTAGTCTCTTCGCAAGCGGGATGAGGCAGGCATTCGAGGCGAACGGCGAATGAATCGCTCCGCGGCCGACCGACTTGCAACGGGCTCGGCGGTGTGCCAGCCTACTACTTCCGGAACCATCACATTTGTTGTCGAGCCAGACCCATGAAGCGCATCACCTGCTGTTGCCTAGTTCTCGTATTTGGAATCTCAACCGCGCTGATCGCGCTCGACTGTCCAGCCGCAACGTGGCGAGCTGGAGTGGCGCGGCGTGTCATTACGCCTGAGAAAAGCGTCTGGCTGGCCGGCTACGGAACGAGGCGCGCGCCGGCTGGGAAACTTCACGACTTGTGGATGAAGGCGCTCGCTTTGGAAGATCCGGACGGCAATCGAGTCGTCTTGATCACCAGCGACTTTCAAGGAGTGCCCAAGGTGATGAGCGATCGGGTGTTCGCCAATCTAAAAGAACACCATAAGCTCGAGCGGCGTCAGGTCATGTTCACTTTTTCGCACAACCATTGTGGGCCGCGGTTGGGCGACGACCTGGTCGACTACTATCCCGTCGACGACGACCAAGTCGCCTTGGTTGAAGAGTATACGACAAAGATGGTTGAGGCGACGGTGGCGATGGTCGTCGAAGCGATCGAGAAACTAGCTCCCGCCGAACTCGCCATGGGAAACGGCAAGACAACGTTCGCAGTCAACCGCCGCGAGAATCGAGAGGCGGAAGTGCCCGAGTTGCTGGCGGCGGGAAAGCCGCTCAAAGGTCCCGTCGACCACACGGTGCCCGTCATGACCGTGAAGCGCCCCAATGGAAAACTGGAGGCTGTGCTGTTCGGTTACGCCTGCCACCCGACGACGTTGAGTTTCTTGTTGTGGTGTGGCGACTACCCCGGGTTCGCTCAACTCGAGATTGAAAAGAACCACCCCGGCGTGACGGCGATGTTCGTCAACACGTGCGGTGGGGACCAAAATCCGCTGCCGCGTCGAAAGGTCGAGTTGTGCAAGAGGTACGGGCACATGCTGGCGACCGCCGTGGAGGAGACGCTCGAAACATCCCTCAAGCCGATCTCGCCCCGGATTCGTTCAGCGTTTGAATACGTGCCGTTGCCTTATTTGAAGGTGATCCAGCGCGACGAGCTTGTCGCTTTGCAGAATGACGGCAACGCCATTCGAGCTCGGTGGGCTCGCCGCCTGCTGAAGCAATTGGTGGAGGGCGAGAAGTTTTCTCCGACCTACCCCTACCCGATCCACGCCTGGCGGTTGGGTGATGAAATGTTGGTCATCGGGATGGGCGCCGAAACGGTCGTCGACTACGCGTTGCGATTCAAGAAGGAGTTCGGCGACGGTACGTGGGTTTGCGGATACGCCGACGACATGATCGCCTACATCCCCTCGCGCCGCGTGTGGGAGGAAGGCGGCTACGAGGGCGGCAGCAGGCTCTACGAGTACGGTCGCCCCGCGCTGCGCTGGCGCGGTGATGCTGAGAAGATAATCGCCGCGTCCGTGCACAAACTCGTTGAGCAAGTAAAGAAGAAGTGATACTCGCTGGTGAGAAGTTTGGTTTAGCAAGACGACGAGTTTCAGCGACGCGACCGCTCGGACACTGCTAGAATCGTTTCGTTGTCGCGCCTCTACGAACCCTTTGGGAGTGCTGCCATGTCGAAGAAACTGCTACTCTGCTTGCTGATCAACGTGATTGGACTGACATCGGCGGCATCCGCTCACTACCTGTGGGTGACGATCGACAAGAAGGCCGGCGATCATGGCGTGACGAACATCTACTTTGAGGGCGGAGCGGGAGACGGGCAATATTTGGATCCGTTCTTGAAAGCGGGCAAGACGTGGCTGCGGACGGTCGAGAACACGAAGCCGCGACTACTTAAGACGACCGAAGCGAAGGCGCCGAACAAGCGTTGGCTCAGCGCCCAACTCTCTCAGCAGGGGCCTCGCAGCATTGATAGTTACGGAAAATGGGGTGTCTACCGCTATGGCGAAACGGACGTCCTGCTGCATTACTACGGTCGCCATCTCGATGTGCAAACGCACGAGGATTTGCACGAGCTCGGACGAGCCGAGCTGATGAACCTCGACATCGTTCCCCATGACGCCGGAGCCGACATGAAACTCACCGTCTTGTGGAAAGGTCAGCCGGTTGCGGATCGATTGGTCTATGTCCGCGGGCCGCAGGGGTTCAAAAAGAACGCGAAGACGAACGCCAAGGGCGAGATGTCGTTCACACTCAAAGGCAAAGGCCGCTATACATTTCGCACGAACGTGGAACAAAAAGCGACGGGTAAAGACGGCGAGAAATCGTACTCGCTGATCCGCCACCACGCGACCATGGTGATGCAACTGCCACTCGAGAAGTGATTACTCTAGAGCGCATTTCAAAACCGATGTCTTGCCGTACGATGGCCTTCCGAGGCCTCGCGATGTACGATGGCCTTCCGAGGCCGTCGAATGCGGGTTAACCCAAAATCGATCGCGAGATTCGTGCTCAGCGTCGAACTAAATCGCCCCGCTGTGGCAAATGGAACGTCCGTTCTCGCGATGTCCATGTACGATGGCCTTCCGAGGCCGTCGAATGCGGGTTAACCCAAAATCGATCGCGAGATTCGGGCTCAACGTCGAACTAAATCGCCCCGCTGTAGCAAATGGAACGTCCGTTCTCGACGGCCTCGGAAGGCGCCTCGGAAGGCCATCGTACAAGGTTTTGGAATACAGTTCGGCATGGCCGGAGAGCCAGTTGGACGCTTGATGCCGCTCCATCGCGGCGCTGTTCATCAGCTGCACCAATTCGGCGTCGGCCTCGACAATCGCCGCCCCTTGCAACGCGAGATCGCCTGAACGCAACGAGTGGCACAGCCACTTCCGCATGAATGAAGTTGAATCAGCCAAGCCAGTAGACCTTGTTCGATAATACGTCGTCTGTCGACTCGCCACGCGTGCCTCCGGTGAAGATCAAGCCGGGACGAGAGCCAACTGGATTGTGACCCGTGGGGCGTTCCAGGCTCGGCATCATTTTTCGCTCGTGGTCCAAGTCACCGGTGATGTGTTCAAACGCAAACGTGACTCCCCTGTCTCTTGACGTCAGTTGGATGAGTTCACGTTTGTCGCCTCGACTGATCGCGGCGGCAATGAACATCGTCCCTTCCCGATCAAAGGTCATTCCGGCGGGTGGGCCGATCCGCCATTCCGAGAAGCGGCGGTCTATATGCCGGGCGATGGGCGTCTGTTTCCACTCACCACCTCGACGTGTTGGCGGCGTGGCGACAATCATCTCCGCACTCGAGCTGTCGGCGGAGGAATACATGACGTAGGGCAGGCCATCCGGATCGACCGCCATACTGCCGCACTTGTGGCTTCGCTGTCCGTCGACGCGGCCGCCATCGGCCAACACGTCCATCGTCTCGGTTGTCGCCGGTAGTTTGATCACCGTTCCATCGTGTCGACGCCATGTCGCGCCAAAGTCGTCGGTGCGCATGTAACCGATCGTCTCGCGCATGCCGCCGTTCTGGTAGATCCGACAAGACAAGTGCAACGTGCGATTGTCCGGACTCCACGCCAACGCTTCTTGAAAGTGGCTGTAGCCGCCCGTTCCCGAGCGAATGACCTCGCTCTGTTTCCTCCATTTTTCCGCCGGCGGTTTGATCCAATGTTCAACGCCCCAGGGACGCTGGCTATCGCTCCTTCGCGCAGTCACGTGCAGCGTGTTGTCCGGAGCACACACCAACGTCGGGTAGGTCAGCTTCTCGCCAAACTGAGTTTCGCGCTCCCACTCCGACGCATCGTTTGGCCGTTTCGATCTTCGATAACGAAACGCGTGATGATGAGGGTAGTAGACGGTGTGCAAGAAACCGTCCTTGTCGATCGTCAACGCCGGACCGCCGTGGTTATCGAACGCGGGACCGACGGCGTAGACAGGCGACCATTGGTTCCGAGCGCGGTCCAAGGTGCGAATGCGGACGCGAAAACCGTCGGCGGTGGAATCGAGCCAAGTGACATGTGTTCGGTCGCCGCGAGTGATGATTCGATTCGCCTCGACGTACGCTGTGGCGCGGCCGGAGCCTTGCAGTGACAACAAGAACGGTTGTCGCGGAGCCGGCGCGGCGACTGCTCGTGACGAAGCCCAGCCAGCGGCGGCGGCGGCGGCGGTCAGCTGGATCGCCTCGCGTCGAGTCCACAGTTTTGAATCTGTCATGGATATGTCACTTTTAGGTTCGAGTGGATGATGGCGGATCCGCGATTCCCAGCTACGGAACGGCCGCACGCTGGCGCCGCTGCGAGGATTTGTCTGAGCCGGAAAACCCTGGTAGCATTCTCTCACGACAAACACGTGTCCGCCAGGAATCCTCACTCCAGGGCATTGAGGGCATGAGCGTGGGATCCACAGCAGCTCCCCGTCTCTTCCCTTTGGCCATCCATCCCGTCACTCCCCACCATCCCAGTCGAGCCATCATGAAACTCACCATTTCAGTTTGCGCGTTGTTGCTCATCGCAACTGTCGGTCACGCGAAGGAGCCCATCGACGTAGGCTCGCGCCGCGAGTTGTTCGTCGACGAGCATTTGATCGAATCGCTCGACAACGCGCGGCGCCAATTGCATCATCCCGCCGCACGCGACATTGCGATTGTCCATGACGCGCCTTGGGAGGGAGCCGGCAGTGGGTACCACTCGGTCATTCGCGACGGTGATCTCTACCGCATGTACTACCGCGGTTCGCACTTGGGAGTTGAGAAAGGGAAACTGAAGACGGGTCGACAAGTCTATTGCTACGCGGAGAGCGCCGACGGAGTGAAGTTCACCAAGCCCACGCTGCAACTGCATGAATACGGCGGTTCCAAACAGAACAACATCATCTGGACGGGCGTCGGCACACACAACTTCGCACCTTTCATCGATACCCGCGAGGGCTGTCCGGCCGAGTCGCGATTCAAGGCGCTGGGCGGCGTGGCGTCCGAGGGCGGGCTGTTCGCCTTTCATTCGCCCGATGGAATCCACTGGTCGTTGATGAGTAAGCAGCCGGTTGTCACCAAGGGTGCGTTCGATTCGCAGAATCTGGCGTTTTGGGACGCGACGGCCGGAGTTTATCGAGCTTACTTCCGGACTTTCACGAAGGGAGTCACAACGGCCAAGGTGTGGAAGCCCGCCGGCTATCGAGCAATCCGCACGGCGACGTCGGCCGACTTTCTGACTTGGGAGAACAACGCCGACCTGACCTATCAGAACTCGCCCGTCGAACACATGTACACGAACCAGATCGCACCCTACTTTCGCGCGCCGCATATTCTGATCGGCTTCCCGACGCGATATGTCGAACGCGGCTGGTCCCCTTCGATGCGAGCGCTCCCGCAACCCAAACTTCGGGAAGAACGGGCGGCGGCGCACCTCCGTTACGGGACGGCGTTGACCGAGGGGCTGTTGATGGCCAGCCGCAACGGAGTGCACTTCGAGCGCTGGAATGAAGCGTTTCTCCGCCCCGGACCGCAACGTCCCAAAACTTGGCTCTACGGACAACAGTACATCGCCTGGCACGCAGTCGAAACGAAGTCCTCGTTGCCGGGAGCGCCCAACGAGATGTCACTGTACGCGAGCGAGGGTTCCTGGCACGGCAAGGGCAACGCCATGCGGCGGTACACGATGAGGCTGGACGGCTTCGTTTCCATTCGCGCGCCACTGCGCGGCGGACAACTCGTCACCAAACCGCTGACGTTCTCCGGCGACCGGCTCGAGCTGAATTTCGCCACTTCGGCCGCAGGTGGGATCCGAGTTGAGGTTCAAGATGTCGACGGCCAACCGCTCCCGGGTTTCCAGCTCGATGATTGTCCGCCTGTTTTCGGCGACGAACTCGCCCGCGCAGTGCTTTGGAAGTCTGGCGGTGACGTCGGCGATTTGGCCGGAAAGCCGATTCGACTTCGCCTCGAGCTGCGGGACGCCGATCTCTATTCGTTTCAGTTTGCGACGAGCATGAAGTGATTCCGTCGCCAAACGGTGGGCATCTTGGATGACCGTCCGATCAAACGAAGCGCCTCCACGTTCTGGCGAACGTAGCCACAGACTTCGTAGCTACCGTCGCCAGACGGTGGGGCATCTTGGATGACCGTCCGATCAAATGAAGCGCCTCCACGTTCTGGCGAACGTAGCCACAGACTCAAGTTTCGCAACCTCATCAGATCTCCCCCAGCAGGCTTGCATCACGAGCACATCCACACTCTACTCATTTCGCTGCCGCAAGGAAGCATTGCTTTCTCGCGGCAACCGAATCGGCAGCCCTGAGAAGCACTTGAAGAGGTTCGATATATGAAAACACGACTCACGGTTTTCGCTTGTCTTGTCCTTGCCTGCTCGCCACTCATTGCTCAGGAAGATCGGTCTCAAACGTTGTGGGATCTCGGTCGACTCAGCAAGCCGCCCCAAGCCGACTGGGGTGAGACGGATGGGTTGATTCAATCGGTGAAGTACGCGGGGGAGCCATTCAATGGCAAACCGACGCGAGTGTTCGCTTACGTCGGCAGACCGGATTCGGACAAGCACGGCGCGGGGCCGTATCCGGGCGTCGTGCTGGTGCACGGCGGCGGCGGTCGAGCGTTTCCCGATTGGGCTCGCCACTGGGCGGAACGCGGCTACATCTCCATCGCGATGGATACGGCCGGCTGCGGTCCCAACAAAGTTCCGCTCGAGGACGGCGGTCCGGCGCAGAGCCATGAATCCAAGTTTCGTAACTTCAAAGCCGGCGAAGAGCGCGAAATGTGGACGTATCACGCTGTCGCCGACGCCATCCTCGCCCACTCGCTCCTGCGGTCTCTGCCCGAGTGCGACGCGGATCGCACGGGCTTGACGGGGATTAGTTGGGGCGGGTATCTGACATGCATCACGGCTGGCGTCGATACGCGTTTCAAGGCGGCCGTGCCCGTCTACGGCTGTGGTTTTCTCTCCGACAACAGCGCTTGGGCGAACAAGTCGCTCGCCGAGATGGAGCCGGACTCGCGACGGCTGTGGCAGTTGTTGCTGGATCCCGGCCGGCACGTCGGTCGCGCGGTCTGTCCGATGTTGTTTCTGAACGGGACGAACGACTTCGCATATCCGCTGGACAGCTACCGAAAGACGATCGAGCAAGTCAGACCGGAGCTGGCCACCGTTTCCATTCAAGTTCGGCTGCCTCACGGACACATTTGGCGGTTCGGAGTTGTCGACGCGTTTATCGACAGCCACGTCCGGGCCGGCGCACCGCTCGCGCAGCTCGGCGAGTTGCGAGTGATTGACGGACAGGCGACCGCTCCGATCGTGAACGATGTCCGCGACATCAAAGAGGTAAAGCTGCTCTACTCGCACGATGTCGGCGAGTGGCCGAAGCGGAAGTGGGAGACGCGGGCGGGCAAGTTCGACAAAGAGTCCGGTCGGCTCTCGGCGACGATTCCCGCCAAGCGGCCGATTGCGTTCATCTTGCAAGCAACCGACGGGCGCGGAAACCCCACGTCGACGACTCACTTCCATCTGCACGCCAATGTCGATGAGTCGAATCCGTCGCTGATCCCGACCCCAAGACTGGAACGCGATTTCTATGACTGGCGTCGTCGACACGCGGACGCGCTGTGGGTGAAGCGTGAGATCGACCCTCAAGTCGTCCTCATCGGCGACTCCATCACGCACATGTGGGCGGGGCGCCCCGTGGAAAGAAAGTTCCACCGCGGAGCCGACTCATGGAAGTCGACGTTTGGCGACAAAGCGCTCAATCTCGGCTTCGGCTGGGATCGCACGCAGAACGTTCTCTGGCGCATCGAACACGGCGAGTTGGATGGTATCAATCCGAAAACGGTGATCGTTCACATCGGCACGAACAATCTCGCCGGTACGCCACGGCACCGGACCAGCAAACCGGCTGAAGTCGCCGCGGCGATCGGTGAAATCTGCCGACGCGTTAGAGAAAGAGTTCCGCGAGCCAAGCTGGTCGTGATGGCTGTCTTTCCCCGAGGCGAGAAGCCGGATCATCCCAAGCGCGACGAGATTGCGGAGATCAACAAGCTACTGCCGCCCATCGTCAAAGAGCACGGCGCGACTCTTGTCGATATGACAAGCGACTTTCTGGAAGCGGACGGAACGATCTCGCGCGACGTGATGGGCGACTTCCTCCATCCGGCGGCGAAGGGATATCAGATCTGGGCGCGCCGCGTCGCGCCGCTGCTCGCCAAGTAATCTGCTTGCCTCGACAGTGTAGTGACAAACGGGTGGCACATGTCGCCCGTAGCGCGTGCGACAGAGCCGCCATGAACACGTGAGCTCTCATCGCTCTGTCCTCGTCCGCAGCTCCCGCTCGTTGAACTCGATCGCAAAGAAGGCTCGTCCGTCCTTATCCAGAAACTTGGCGTTGAGCATCGCCGGACTCGCTGGCTCATCGCCCAGGACAGTGATCAACAGAAACGTGTTGGGTTTCCCCGAATCGTGGATTAGTGCGGGGTGAGGAGCGTTGGCGGTTTCGATCACGCTATCGTGAACCGGCGAGGTTATCAGTTCGGGGATCTTGTAGCCGGCACTATCGGTTGTCCGATGACGGAGCACTCGGGTTCGATGCACGTCGCCGCCAACCAGAATCACACCGCCAATCTTCTCTTCTCCGATGAAATCGAACAGAGCCCGCCGTTCGTGCGGATACGTCGCCCAGTGATCGAGTTTTCCAGGCCGCACGGCTCCGTTCCAAATCATGCCGCAGGCGAGCACTTTGAACGGCGCGGTCGACGCCTTCAGCTCCCGACGCAGCCAATTCCATTGCTGTTTGCCGAGCAGCGAAGGGCGCTTCGCATCAAACGGTGAAGCTTCGGTGGAGGCGAAGTAACGCGTGTCCAGGAGGAAAACTTCGACTCCACCGCGGCGGAACTTCGTGTAGACGCCGGCGCGTCCGTCGCCGTACGAAGGGTTCGCGTGGTATTCGATGAACGCGCGACGCGAGTTCTCCTTGCCGGGCAAATTGCCGTCTGTGTCATTGCGCCCGAAATCGTGGTCGTCCCAAGTTGCGTACAGCGGGCGGTTGCGAACCAGCTTGCGAAAGTCGGGGGCGGCGGCGAACTCGGCGTACCGGCGTCGCAACACGGTCAGTTCGGTGGAATCGATGTACGGAGTATCACCCAGCAGCACGACCGCATGGGGATCGGCGGCTTGCATGCGCCGCCACACGGCTGCGGATCCGGCGTCTTCCTTCGCGCACGATCCGAACGCCAAGCGAACGACGGCGGATCGCTCAGGCGCTGCTGTTTCGAAAGAGAAGTCGTCGCCATGGACGAGCTGTTTTCCCTCGAACTCGATCTGGTAATCGTAACGCACGCCGGGGCGGAGCCCGTCAAGTCGCCATTGAACGCACCCGTCGCGCGCCGGCGTCGAGCTACTCGGCGCAGTCGCGACCGCCCGATCGGCGGCTGATCGAGCCACGAGGCGATAACCACCTGGCTCACGGCACCTGGCCCAAACCAGAACGCTCGCCGGCGTCGCGTGGCCGATGAACGGACCGTGCGACAGCCGCGGGTCGACCCACGACTGATGACGCAGGATGAAGTCGACGATCGGCGCCGGGTCCTTCAAGCTGTGGGGATGGTGTTTGCCGCCCTTCTTGACGATGACCTTGATCGGACCGCCGAGCTTCTTATAGCGGGCGGCGAATTCGGCTGTGTGCTCTTTGAACGGAACACTCTCATCGGCGTCGCCGCAAACGTGAATCACCGGCACCTGCGCTTTCGCAAGCGGAGCCAGCCGATCCAGCGCGTCGAGTTTGTACTGTTTGGCCTGCGACAACGACAAGCCGTGGGCCTTCATCCAGCCGCGCAGTTTGTTCAACGCCGGATCGTCTTCGTTGAGGTTGCGAACATAGGGCCGGATGCCCAGCGCGGGAGCGTCGCCGTAGATGCACGACACTTGCTGAGGATTCTCAATGGCCCAGTGATAGATCATCAATCCGCCGCGGCTCATCCCTTCCAGAGCGGGTCGTCGCGAGAAACCGTGCTCGCTCGTGACGTACGCGTAGAAGCGGTCCCAACGGCGGATCGCTTCGGCGTTGCCCCACAGGCCGGCGACGTCGCAGTAAGCGACGTGAAAGCCCTCCTTCAGCAACGCCACGTCTGTCTGCGGCTCGTGTCCCCAAAACCTGGCTCGCCAGATCCAGGGGCGCCCGGGGGCAACCTCCTTTGGCGCAACAACGCGGCAAGCGAAATCGTCCAGTTTGAAATCGTATTGATCGAAACCACGCCATTGCGATTGGGATCCTGGGAGAGGCCGCGCCGCGCCCGAGCCTTTCACCCGCGCGCGATAAGTCGGCTTCAAGCGGGCGACGCCGTTCTTGTCCGCGACCTTCAACATCGCGTCGACGTGGTCAACCAACGGAAACTCGACTCCCGCTTTGAACAGCGCACTCACCTTGTCGGCGTCGTTGGCGCAACAGTAATTGATGCGGATCCCCCGCTGGCGGAGCCGTTTCGTATGAGCCGGATCGACCGAGTCGCCGCCGAGCAATTGAATGAAGCTCGCCTTCATGTCGATCGTTTCGTTGACGTATTGCAGCGAATTCGCTTGGCGTTCCATGTTGCAAATCATGATCCTCGAATCAACAGCTTTAGCGGCTCCCGCCGCATCCGCTCCGCAAGCCAGAAAAGCCTGATGCCAACGACGATTGGCGACAATTCGTTTCGTGACCTCCTCAGCCAACCTCACTTGACCTTTGAGATGAACATTGAGCCAGATGTTCTCGGGCATGATCGCCAGCGCTTCATCGAGCGTCGGAATTCGTTCGCCCTTGAACTTGTCACCTTTCCACGAACCGGCGTCGAGGCTCTTCAACTCCGCGAGTGTCAACTTTGAAACGAGGCCCTTGCCGTCGGTGGTTCGGTCCACAGTCGAATCGTGCATCAGCACCAACTTCCCGTCTCGGCTCAACGCCACATCGAATTCGATCATCTGCGCACCCAACCGAATCGCTTCGCGGAATGCGGAGAGCGTATTCTCCGGGTGCGACTCACTCGCGCCTCGGTGAGCGCAAATCCCCCGCGCGGGCATCTTGATCTGCAGCGCCGGCTCCTGGCCGCGAAGCGTCGCACAGATGGTGCCGGTCAAGACAACAGCGAGCAGCCAATGAAATCGATTCAAGTGTCACCCCCGAGGCAATTGCGGAGTCCGTACGAACAGACAAAGTAGGACGACCACTCGCCGTCGTCAACAATCGGCGACTTCTCGGGCGTCATCCTCGGGCGTCATCCTCGGGCGTCATCGTGGAACAATGCGAGTATCTGTTCAGCAACAGGAGTGGCCGTCATACTCTATCGATCCTCAATCAAAAGACGCAAATGGGAGTCGACGCGATGAACCGATCGGCGTGGCGACTGGCGACGGCTGTGCTTTTGGCGACTCTCTTTGCGGCGCGAGTTCGCGCGGACGACAATGTCGTGAACATCAAAGCGGGAGAACTCGCCGCGCTGTTTCGAGACAATTCACAGTCACCGAGAGTGTTGAGCGGCGTGCAGTCGTTGTTCAACGTCAAGCACACTCCCCGCTTCGACGCTTACGATCCTGACGGCAAGGGCAGCTCGGCAGGACTCAATTACGAACACATCATCTCCGGGCATAAGAACCCAGACAACAAGTTCACACCGCGTTCGGGGCGCTACACGCTGCACCGCTTGACCGATCGCAGCATCGAACTGCGACGCCGCCAAGAAGACAGCCCGTGGAACGTCTCCAGCACGATGCGGTACACGGTGACGGCTCCGCATTACATCGACTTCGAGTTCCGTTGCACACCGCACGATGCGACTAAGTTCGGCCGCCGCGGATATGCGATTTTCTTCTGGGCGAACTACATGAACGAAGTCGCAGACGTCGCGCTGCATTTCCGCGGACTCGACCGTCCCAATGGCGCCGAGAAGTGGATTTCCGCCCCCGCGCCTAAGACGCACGCCGACTACATTGGCGGTGGCACGTATCGCAGTCGACCGGCCAAGGCGCTGAAGTACGACGACGACCACAACTTCAAGTTAAACGTCTGGAGCTACGAGTACCCGCGCTTCACCAAGCCGTTCTACGTGGGCCGCGCCGCTCACGATATGTCGCTGATGCTGATGTTCGATCGCGCGCACACGGCAGATGACGAAATCCGCTTCAGCCTTTTCAAGTTCAAAGTCAAGGGCGATCGCCGCCGACCGGCGTGGGACTTTCAATACGTGATCCACAACGTCGAAGCCGGGAAAGAATACGGCTACAAGGGCCGGCTCGTTTGGAAGAAGTTCGTCAGTTACGACGACTGCGTTCGCGAGTACGAACAGTGGTCGAGCAAGTTGAGCAAGACAAAGACTGGCTCTGATTGATTATTCTATCTTCCAGTCCAGCGGGCGACTTTCCCCTCGCGATAGGAGATGTTGGCCAGGTGGGCGGCGGCGGCGGAGCGGACGCCCTCTTCCGCCGGGCACGACGGCTGCTGGCGAGTCCTGACGCAGTCGACCCACTCGCGCAAGTGGTAAAGCGCTCCGTCGACTTCGTCGTAGAAGTCGAGACCGAGGATGTCGCGCTTGCCGTCAACTCGCTTTCGCGCCGCGACCTTCTTGCCGCGTTCCGGCCGGACTTCATAGCGACCGCGGTCGCAGTAAAGGTTGGCGTCGGTGCCCAGAAAAGTCAGCGCCGATCGGTTCTGATGATTGACAAACGTGCCCTCAAAGTACGCTTGTAGCTGCTGTTTCGGATAGGTGAGCAACGTCTGCACGGTGTCCGGCGTCTCCCACAGTCCTTTGGCGGCGAAGTGGTCGCCAATACTCATCGCCGTCGCCGGATTGTCCATGTCGAGCATCCAGTAGGCCGTGTCGATCCAGTGGACCATGAGGTCGGTGAAGATTCCGCCGCCGAAGTCCCAGAACCATCGCCAGTTTCGCATGCGGTACTCATCGAACGGCTGGTTCGGCGCGTTGCCGAGAAACTGTTTCCAACGGACGGCGCTCGGATCGATACCGTATTTGGTGCGCGTCCAGCGCGACTGATTGCGATTCCACGACAAACTGATCTTGTGGATTTTTCCGAGCGCGCCGGACTGCAGAATCTCACGAGCTTCCAAGAGGTGCGGCATGTTTCGCTGCTGAGTTCCCACTTGCACGATTCGTTTGTGTTTATTTTGAGCCGCGATGACCGCCTCGCCCTCACCGAGATCGTGCGTCAGCGGCTTTTCAACGTACACATCCTTGCCCGCCTCGCAGGCGGCGATCGTCATCGGGACGTGCCAGTGATCCGGCGAGCCGATCACGACAGCGTCGATGTCCGATCGGTCGAGTAAACGCCGGAAGTCGGTGTCTTCGCGGATGGCTTGGGGATCGGCCAGTTTGGCTCCCGCGGCGAGATGTCCATCCCACACATCACACACTGCCGCGATGCGAACGTTGGGAATCCTCGCCACGCGAGGCATCAACATTCGCTGTGAGCGCCCGCCCGTTCCCAGGCACGCGACGTTCAACGTGTCGTTCGCCTGGAATCCGCGAGCCGACTCGACGGCGAACAACGAAGCGGCTGCCGCTCCGGCGGCGAGAAAATCACGACGGGGCAGTCGGGCGACGGTCATCTCTTTGTCCTCCTCTTGGAGTGCGAGCGGCGGCTGACATTATAGCTGACCGCCGGTCGCCAAGATCACCTGCCGTCGCCCATTACCGACTGAAGCTCGCTGCGGGCGTCCTCGAGTTCACCCTGCGAGATCGCCTGAGCGGGAAGCTGTGGGTCCGCTATTATGGCCGCGCGAGCAATGAAACAACATGCTGCCGATGTCAGCGACCCGATGAGAATCGTTGCATTTGCGATCGCGATGTTTCACACTCTTACTTGCATTTTCAACGGTCTACGTCGCGAGGTCAGTGTCATGTGTGTACGGACGGTAACGCGAGCGTCTCTCTTTCTATTCGCCATTGTGTTTTCGGCCCCAGCCAGGGCGACCGACTGGCCCCAGTTTCGCGGACCAGATGGTCAAGGACACTCCGGCGCGGAAGGTATCCCGCTGCAGTGGAGCGAAAAGCAGAACATCAAATGGAAAGTCGCCGTGCCCGGCGAAGGGTGGTCTTCTCCGGTGGTTTCGGGCGGCCGGATCTGGCTGACTTGTTCCGAGAAAAAGGGAAAGTCGCTGCGGGTGGTCTGTTTTGACAAGAAGACGGGACAACTGCTGCACAATGTCGAAGTCTTGACGCCGAAAGAGCCCGGGCCCCATCACCCGCAGAACGGCTTCGCATCGCCAACGCCCGTGTTGGATGGGAGCCACGCGTACGCTCACTTCGGTCCGCGGGGGACAGTGTGCCTGAACACGGCCGGTGACATCGTCTGGAAGAATACCGAGTTCGAGTACGAAGCGTTCCAGGGCGCGGCTAGTTCGCCCGTGCTGCACAACGACCTTTTGATTCTCACCTGCGACGGCACGGATCATCAGTTTCTCGTCGCGCTCAACAAACGTACGGGGAAGACGGTCTGGAAGCAGCCGCGGGCGCACCTGGAGAGAGCGGCGGCGCGGTTTGAACCGAATTCAATCAGAGCGCGGATTTCGAAGATGGCTTACTCCACGCCGCTGATCCAGTCAGTCGATGGAACGCCGCAATTGGTCAGTACGGGAGCCGATCACGTTGCCGCCTACGACCTGAAAACCGGGCGCGAAATCTGGTGGATGCCGTATGTTGGATTCTCGCAAGTCGGTCGACCGTCGTACGGAAACGGATTGTTCTACGTGGTGGGGTCGGTCGCCCAGGACAACTTCTGCGTGTTCGCCGTCAGTCCCGGCAAGAGCAAATTGAAAGCGGACCAGATGGTCTGGCAGCGTTCGAAAGGAATCGCCCATGTGCCGTCACCGCTGTTGGTCGGCCAAGAGTTGTTTGTTGTCGACAACGGCGGCGTTGTGACCTGCCTCGACGCGCTCAACGGCGAAGAACACTGGCGCGAACGGCTCGGCGGCAACCACGATGCTTCGCCGATCGAGGTTCGAGGCCGGATCTATTACCTCAATCGAGATGGCAAGACAACCGTGTTCGCCGCCGGCCGGAGCTACAAGAAACTGGCGACAAACCAACTCGATGGAACGTTCAAAGCGTCGCCCGCAGTCTCTGACCGAGCCCTCTACTTGAGAAGCGGTACTCATCTCTACCGAATCGAGCAGTAGGTCCTCCCCGCAGTAGGTCCTCCCTGCAGTAGGTCCTCCCTGCCGGGGAGGACTTCGCGACGAAGTCGCGACGGCAGCGCGTTTGACGAAGTCCCTGGCAGCACTAGGTCCTCCCTGCCGGGGAGGACTTCGCGACAAAGTCGCGACCGCAGCGCGTTTGACAAAGTCCCTGGCAGCACTAGGTCCTCCCTGCCGGAATCCGCGCTGTGATCTTCAATAATCGCGTCACCCTGGACCTGCACTCCCGAACTGGACATGTCTAACATTAAGTCAAACGCGCTGCCGTCGCGACTTTGTCGCGAAGTCCTCCCCGGCAGGGAGGACCTACTAAGTCGCATCCAACTGGACTCACGGGCTCGCCAATGCATGCACATCCCGAGACACTTGGGTTCTGGTGTGGGCGATTGCCGCATTGGGAAGTGGAGGACGGCCGTTACTTTGTGACGGCGCACCTGGCGGGGGCAATTCCAGAGCCGGCGATGGAGCAAATCCGCAGCATTTCTGAAGCACTGCAGAACGGAGCGACCCGGCAAACGCCAGATTCCTGCGTGGAACTGCACCGCAGGGTTTTCGCCGAGATGGAACGTTGGCTGGATCGCGCGCCGGCGGCAACGGAACTTACTGATCCAGCAGTTGCGCCGATGGTGATGGAAGCGATTGAATTCCGCCAGAGCAAAGAGCGTTGGAACATGTTGGAGTTCGCCTTAATGCCCAGCCACTTGCATCTCTTCCTTGAAGTCCTCAAAGGAACGCTCAAGGAGACGATGGAAGACTTCAAACGGTGGACGGGACACCGCGCGCTAGAGATCCTCGATCGCAGCGGTGAGCGATTCTGGCAGGACGAGTGGTTTGACCATTGGTCGCGGTCGGACGAAGAAGATGAACGGATAACAACCTACATTCGCCGCAATCCGGAAACCGCCGGCTTGGTCAGCAACTACCGCGACTGGCCATGGGGGTCGTGGTAGGCATCTCGCGCTGCCATCGCGACTGCCGCCATCAGGACTTTGTCAAACGCGCCGCCGTCGCGACTTTGTCGCGAAGTCCTCCCCGGCAGGGAGGACCTACTGCAGGGAGGACCTACTGGGCGACTCAGACGTCCAGGTGGCGAGCATCCAGCGCGTGCTTCTCGATGAACTCGCGGCGCGGCGCAACCGGCTCGCTCATCAACAGGCGAAACAGCTGGCCGGCCGCGTCGGCGTCGCCAACGCTGACTTTAACCAGTGTGCGATTCGCCGGGTCGAGCGTCGTCTCCCGCAACTCGTCGGCGTTCATTTCGCCCAGTCCCTTGAACCTTGTGATCTGCAGCCCTTGCTCGCCCGCCGCGCGAATCGCCGGCAACAGCTCTCGCAAGTCATCCATTCCTTGGCTCCGCTCGCCTCGCTTAAAAACCAAACGACTGCGCTCAGCTCCCGTGCGATCAACGGGCACGAGCGACTGGACGTCCAACCCGAGCTCGGCGAGTTCAAGCCGACAGCGATTGATCGCCTGCACCTCTGACATTTCGACTACGTTCGGTGGCGGCGAACCGGAGCCGGGAAGCTGCGAGCCTTGGTCGATCGCAAACTGGTCGGCCTCGTCGCGAGTAAGGAACCAATGTTGACTTCGACCGGCCGAAACGCGGAACGCCGGAAGTCGTCCCGTCGCCGCGTCAGCGCGCTCGGCGTGCACGCGTAAGCTGACTCCGAATCTCTCCAGTGCAATGATCGCCTGTTCGGCTTCGGCGAGACCGAGACAGAGTCGTTCGAGCTCACCACCTTCGAGAAACCGACCGTCGCCGATATCCAAACGAGAACCCTGCAGCCCACGGTCGATCAGCCGCCGCCTCATCTCCTCTTCGGAATGAACGTACTCCGTAACTCTCTTACTGCGCACGCGATAGAGTGGCGGTTGAGCAATGTAGATGTGGCCGTTGAGGACCAACTCGTGCATCTGCCGGTAGAAGAAGCTGAGCAACAAGGTGCGGATGTGGGAACCGTCGACGTCGGCGTCCGTCATGATGATGATCTTGTCGTAACGTCGATTGGTGAGGTCTTGTTCTTCACCGATACCCGAGCCGATCGCCGAAACGATGCTGCACACCTCCTCGTGAGCGAGCACTTTATCCTCGCGCGATTTGTAGGCGTTAATGATCTTCCCGCGCAGCGGCAAGATCGCCTGAAACTCGCGCAGACGTCCGCCCTCCGCACTGCCGCCCGCCGAGTCGCCCTCGACCAGGTAGAGTTCAGATCGCGCGACGTCGTTGCTGATGCAATCGCGCAGCTTGCCAGGCATCCCGCGAGATGAGAGAACGTGTTTGCGATTGCGAAACAGCTCTTTCGCGCGGCGAGCGGCCTCGCGGGCTTGCGCTGCGGTGACCGCTTTGCCGAGCACAGTCTTGGCGACTTTCGGGTTCTGCTCGAAGAATCCCGCCAATCGCTCGCTGACAATCGAACTGACGATTCCTTCGACCTCAGGATTGTTGAGACGGTGCTTGGTCTGAGCTTCGAATTGAGGAGCGGGGACACGCAGCGCGAGAATGGCGGTGATCCCTTCTCGCAGATCGTCGCCGCTTGGCGCCGTCTCTTTGAATAGTCCGGCCTTGCGACCGTAGCTGTTCAAGGTTCGCGTCAACGCCGTGCGGAAACCGCGCAAGTGAGTTCCCCCGCCGGCCGTGTGGATATTGTTGACGTAGGCCCGCACCTGCTCGTCGTATGTATCGGCGTACTGAAACGCGATGTCGACCGTCACTCCGCCGCGAACGTCGTGAAAATGAACGACTTCGGGCTGCACGACATCGATCCCTTGATTCAGGAATTCGACGAATTCGACCACTCCGCGCTCTGAATAGAACGACTGCTGCCGGCCGTCTCGCTGATCGACGACCTCGATGCGAACACCGGGATTCAGGAACGCCAACTCGTTCAGTCGTCGCGTCACCAGGTCGTATTGAAACTCCAATTCGCCGAACATCTCGTGGTCGGGTCGAAACGTCGTGCGAGTGCCGCGTTCGGTTGTTTCACCGACGACCTCGACCGGCGAGGTGGGGCGGCCGCGCTCATAGGACTGGCGATAGAGGCGGCCGCCGCGGCCCACCTCCACAATGCACCATTCAGAGAGAAAGTTAACCGCCTTCACACCGATGCCGTGTAAGCCGCCCGACGCTTTGTAATTGCTGTCGCCGAACTTGCCGCCGTACTTCAGCTTCGTCATCACCCCTTCCAACGCGGGGCGGCCGATGTTCGGGTCGTGATCGACGGGAATGCCCCGGCCGTCATCAGCAATCGTCATGCTGTTGTCGGTCCCCAGAGTGACTTGAATCCTCGTCGCATGACCCTCCATCACTTCGTCGATCGAGTTGTCGACCACCTCGACCATCAAGTGGTGCATCCCGCTCACGTCGCGATTGCCGATGTACATTCCGGTCAGTTCGCGAACGTGTTCGAGGTCCGTTAAATGCCTCATCGAGGCCGCCGTGTACTCAGCCGGCCGTTTGGATTCGTGGTCCGATTTCGCATTCCGATCTTCGTTCATGGCTTCCTCCGAATGGGAATTCGCGACAAGAGTCGCGACTGATAGTCGCTGATCCGTTGCGACTTGAAGAGGATCACAGAGTCAATTCACACGCGATTCCGTTCGCGGCTTCGTTCGGATTTCGTCGTACTCGCTTGTCAAACGCGCTGACGTGGGAGTCTGTCAAACGCGCCGCCGTCGCGACTTTGTCAAACGCGCTGCCGTCAGGACTTCGCCAAACGCGCCGCTATCAGGACTTTGTCAAACGCGCTGCCGTCGCGACTTCGTCGCGAAGTCCTCCCCGGCAGGGAGGACCTACTGCAGGGAGGACCTACTATACGTCGAGATTGCGCACGTCCAGTGCGTGTTTTTCGATGAATTCGCGGCGCGGCTCCACCTTGTCGCCCATCAGCACACGGAACATCTCCTCGGCCGCCGACGCGTCGCGCATTGAGACTTGCACCAATGTCCGGTTGGCCGGATCGAGCGTCGTCTCGCGCAATTCTTCGGGGTTCATTTCGCCCAACCCCTTAAACCGCGTCACCTGCAGACCTCTTTCACCGGCCGCGCGGACCGCCGGCAACAAACTGCGCAGGTCCTCCAGACCCGTCTCGTGATCGCCACGCCGCAATACGTAACGCGGATCTTCAATACCCGTGCGCTCTTGTGGGATGAGCGACTGGACGTCGAACCCCATCTCGATGAGCGTCTTGAGACCTGCGTTGATCGTGCGGACTTCGTTGAGTTCGGTGATGTGAAGTTCGGGTCCGGAACCGTTTTCCGAGCCGTTGGATTCGGCGTCCGCCTCGCCATTGGTTGAATCCGAAGCGTCATCCTCCTCTGACTCAGAGGCGCTGGTCGCGCTGACGACCGAGTCGTCGACGGTCAGCGAGTGCCCCAACTCCGCCTCCTTCTGCTGGATGAACTCGTCGAGCTGCGCGCGGCGCGTGAACCAATGCTCCTCACGTCCAAGAATAACGTGAAAGACCGGCAACCTTCCGCTCTCCAGGTCGATTCGTTCGGCGTGGACGCGGACGCTGACACCGCGGCGTTCAAGAGCAACCAAGGCCTCCTCCATTCCGGCGAGAGCCCGGCAGAGCACTTCCATCTGTTCCGATTCGATGACGCGGCCGTCGTTGGGATCGAACACGGCGTCCGTCAGACCGCGTTCCAGCAACTGCGCTTTCATCTCATCGTCAGTTTGCACGTAGTAGGTCTTCTTTTTTGAACGGACGCGAAACAGAGGCGGCTGGGCGACGTAGACGTGCTTGGCGGCGACCAGCTGGTGCATTTGTCGGTAGAAGAAGCAGAGCAGCAGCGTGCGAATGTGCGAGCCGTCCACGTCGGCGTCCGTCATGATGATGACTTTGTTGTAACGGCGTTTGTTGAGATCCTGGTCGGCTCCGATGCCGCTGCCGATCGCCGCCACCATGCTCTGCACTTCCTCGTTGGCCAGCACCTTGTCTTCGCGCGATTTGTAGGCGTTGATGATCTTGCCCCGCAACGGCAAGATTGCCTGAAACTCGCGCAACCGTCCGCCTTCAGCGCTGCCGCCGGCCGAATCACCTTCGACCAGGTACAGCTCGCACTTCTCCATGTCCTTGCTAATGCAGTCCCGCAGTTTTCCCGGCAACCCGCCCGTCCGCAGCGCGTCCTTTCGCTTCCGCAGCAGTTCCTTCGCGTTGCGGGCCGCCTCCCGAGCCTCGGCCGCCACAATGCCTTTGCGGACCAATATTTTGGCAACACGGGGATTCGTCTCGAAGTACTTCTCCAAGTACTCTCCAACAACAGAATTCACGATCCCTTCGAGCTCTGGGTTGTTTAGCTTGTCTTTGGTTTGTCCGCCGAACTGGGGATTCGCCAACCGCACTGAGAGGATCGCCGCCAATCCCTCGCGGAAGTCATCGCCCTCAGGTTTGACATCTTTGAACAGATTCTCTTTTTTGCCGTAGTTGTTCAGCGAACGGGTCAAAGCCGTGCGGAATCCGGTCAAGTGCGTACCGCCGTCGACCGTATTGATGTTGTTTACGTAGCAGTGAACGTTCTCCGTGTATTCGGTTGAGTACTGGAGTGCGATTTCGACCTCCGCATCCTTGACCTCGCCTTCGATGAGAATCACATCCTTGTGCAGAACGTCACTCGCCCGATTGATGTACTGCACAAATTCGACGATTCCTGATTCGTAGCGAAAAGACTCACTTTCGTTAACTCGTTCGTCATGGAAATCGATCTTCACTCCACGGTTTAGAAAGGCCAATTCCTGCAAGCGACGATGCAGAACATTGAAATCAAACTTGTGTTCACGGAATATTTCTGAATCTGGATGAAACGTGATGCGCGTTCCGCTGTTTTTTGCGTTGCCAATTCGCTGGACTTCGCTTGTCGGAACACCCCGTTCGTACTCTTGCTGGTAAACTCCGCCCTGGCGACGAACTTCAACTTCACACCACTCAGACAGAAAATTGACCGCCTTCACTCCGATACCGTGTAAGCCACCGGACCGCTTGTAAGCTTCCTTGTTGAATTTGCCACCGGCTTTGAGCATGGTCATCACGACTTGTAGAGTCGAAACACCAACTTCCGGATGCATATCGACAGGGATGCCTCGCCCATCGTCGGCGACTGTCACCGAACCATCTGGGTGCACAGTCACCCGAATCTCTGAAGCATGGCCAGCCATCGCTTCGTCGATTGAGTTGTCGACCGCCTCATACACCAGGTGATGAAGTCCGCTTGAGGCGGTATTGCCGATGTACATGCCGGGTCGGCTGCGGACGTGATCGATGTCGCTCTTGTATTCGATCTGATCGGCGCCGTAGTCGCCGTCAACGGGCCCGCCAGGACTGGAACCCTGGCCTGGTTCATTTCCGGGCGCCGGTTGCTCGTCTTCAGGTTGATTCTGTTTCTCGTCGCTCATTTTGCATCCTATCTTCACGCGCGGGTCAACCGAGCGAGTGTTAGCATCCGTTATTCGATGGGGCCGATTCTGAATTTCAAATCAGCCAAACCGTTGCCCAGGGATGACTGCCGCAGATTGCCTAAAAGCACTGATTTCTGAAAGGTCAGTTCCTGGAGCACGGCCGAGTTTCTCGCGTATACGGTCAAAACTCCGGCTCGCAATCGTCCAACTCGCGTACAAGTCGCAAACCCCCCGGCCGTTTGATTCCAGATTTCGGTCCACTGGTTGGACTCCTGTTGTCGCGCGTATCCGTTCCGCGCCATCAACTCGGCCACCGCGACGCCAATCCGCTTGGGCGTACGAGGGTAAATTCGTCTCCGCTGGATCTCGTCGACCACTTCGTCGATCGAACGATCGCCATCCGCTTCGTGACTCATCAGCTTCCTATCGATCTCGCGCGAGCGGCATGACAACGTATCCATAACCGTCGTCGGTGGTTAGCAGCGTCGCCGAATCAGAATCCTCGACATCGATCGTGAAGTTGCCCTCCGGTGACAGCACGCGGAGGAAGTCGAGCACGAAGCGATGATCGAGCGTGACGACGACCGGTTCGCCGTCGTAGGGAATGGGAATCTCGACTCGCGACGAGCCCACCTCAGCCGTTTGTCCGCTGAGGACCAGGGCTCCTTCGCCAAATCTGAAATCGATTCCTCGACTTTCATCGCTGGCGACGATCGCCGCCTGGCGGACGGCCGAATAGACGGGCCCCACGGTCACGTCAAATTTCACTGAGCCCTGGCGATCGGGAAACACTTCCCGCCATTTGGGGAAGCGGCCTTCCACCAAACGGGAATAGATGGTCGCTCGCGGGCTGCGAACGAGCACGTCGTTGGTCCGCGCGGCGATCTGAATTTCGGCGTCGCCGTCGGAAAGGGCGCGCTCGATCAACTGCATCGATCGAGTCGGCACGATTGTCATCGTTTCGCCCGTACCGTGCCCTTCGATGGACTGAGCCGGACCGGTCATCTTCGCCAGCCGGCGGCCATCGGTGCCGACCGCCGTGATCGACTCGCCGTCCATCTCCAACAAGACTCCACCCAACGCGTAGCGGCTGCTCTCGGTGTCCGTGGCGAACAGCGTGCGGCGAATCAACTCCTTCACCAATCGCACGGGCGCCTCGTGAAAACTCTTCTCAGTAAACTCAACCACCGCCGGAAACTCGGCCGGATCGCCGGCGGGCAATTTGAATTCACTCCGTTCGCCGCGGACCAGCGTCCCCTGAGCGTCCGCCTCGATCCGCAACGTCTCGTCGCTCGACTCGCGGAGAATCGGACCAAAGCGATCCACCGGCAACACGGCCGCGCCACCGACTTCGACGTCAATTCCATCGACTTCAATACGGATGCCAATCTCCATGTCGGTCGCCATCAAGACCACGCGCTCACCGACCTCAAGTTTGACGTTCTGGAGAATAGGTTTCGGGCTGCGGCTGGGAGCCACAGTGGCGGCTGTCTGAAATGCGGCGAGCAGTTTCTCTCGATTACAAGTGATCTTCATCTCGTTTCACCTTTCCAAGGGCCTCCGCGATTTCATTGCTTTCTACTCGCGGCAGGCGGCGCTCTGATCTGATGGTGAGCGCCAGTTGACCTAAATAGTTTCTCTCTTCGCAGTATTAGTAATGTGTTGAGCCCCAGCGTTCACAAGTTGGTTCGCCGCCGTCGCAAGCATCGATCCAACGCGAAGTTCCACGCCGTGGGTGTTGGTGAAAAACGGGTCACTTGGTGGTCGACAAACTGTGCAAGCCAGGCGGTTAAACAAGGTCGCATGTCGATGAACGCAATCCGAGCGTTCGGTTGTCGACGAGATCCATCAGTTGCCAACAGAGAGCAACCAGGTTTTCCACAGACGAATTTCGATGTTAGCTCCGGCGGTGTTAGTGCAAATGGAAGTAGGCGCCGATCGATTCTAAAGCTTCGTTGATCTCCGGGTCGGCGGCCGATTCGGTGCGGCGGATGGCGTGTAGTACGGTTGTATGGTCGCGGCCGCCAAAGAAGCGACCGATTTGGTCCAGGCTGGAATTGGTTAAAGTGCGAATCAGAAGCATGGCCACGCCGCGCGCTTTGACAATCCCGCGCCGCCGGCTGGGGCCGCGCAATTCGCTCTCCCGCAGCCCAAAATGTTCCGCCACCGTCGCGGCGATCGAGGCCGGGTTGGGTTGTCGCAACGTATGTCGTTCGCGCAGAAACTGACTCACCAGATCGGCGTGGACCAACTGCCGCTTCTTTCGCGCGTAGTCGTCCAACTGCAGCAAGGCTTGATAGAGTTGCGGGACGGCCGTGAGCCCGGCGCTGTCTTCGCTCAGCAGACGACGAGCCGCGGCGGGCAGCTCAATGCCGTGGGCGGCGGCCAACTTTTCCAGCACGGCCATCCGAGTCTCGCGGCTCAACGGAGCCAGCGGGGTGGTGAGCCCGCCGGACAACCGGCTCGCCAACGCTGGGACGATCGCCGGGTTGGTCAACGGATCGACGCGCGCAGAAACGACCACGAAC
This sequence comes from Pirellulaceae bacterium, assembly GCA_030748485.1. Taxonomy (GTDB): domain Bacteria; phylum Planctomycetota; class Planctomycetia; order Pirellulales; family Pirellulaceae; genus JASMLW01. Next base: position 3,339 of record JASMLW010000014.1, on the reverse strand, counting down.
GCGTTTTCGCGCTCGTGCAGATGGTCAAGAATCATGACGAGCTGGCCTTGAGCTGTTTCTTTGCCGGCCAATTCGTCGAGATTGTCGATCATCAGTCGATCGAGTTGTTGGTACGTATTCTGGAATTCGTCGACCGTGTGGAGCTGCACGGCGTCGGCGAATTCGCGAGCGAAGTCGGCGCCCGTCACGACTCGCCAACGGCCAGCCGGCGATTGTTGCGACCACCGCCCCGCCAAACCCTGCAGCAGATGGGTTTTGCCGCTGCCGCTGGATCCGTGAACCAACAAGGGAAAGAACTGCTTGTCGCCGTCGATCGCGGCGCGCGCAGCTTCACCTAACAGGCGGTTTTCCGCGCCGGCGATAAAGTCGCGTAAAGGAGCCGTAGACGCCTCGGGTGAGGCGGTTGACGAGACCCCTCCGTGCTCGTCGAATTCAATTGAAAAGACGCCGCTAACCACGCGGACTCCGTTCGGTCTAGCCGCTTTGAATCGGGTCTTGATTCTGGCCTGAATGAGGCCCGGAAAGGAGTGGGAATCACGCGCCCAAACCAAGCCGAAATTATACCGTTTTTTGACCCGAACGCGACGGCCTTTCACCCCCGCAAAACCCCATAAAGCCAAGAAAATACGGGGATTCGCCAGCCGCTACTCGACGATCATGTCGTCCACCGTCATTCCCGATGGAATCATCGGCAAAACGTGCTCTTGATACGGCACCTGAACGTCCAAAACGAACGGGCCGTCGTAGCTGATCATCTCTTCTAAAGCGCCTCGCAGATCGCCCTTCTTGCTGATCGTCGCCGCACCGCAGCCGAAACCCTTGGCGATGCCGACAAAGTCGGGGTAACGGTCCTCTGCGTAAGCGCTCGACCCGCTACCGGTCGCCTCCGCGTGACTGACCGGCCCCAAGTAAGTGTGAGCCCGGTTGCCGGCCATGAACCGATCCTCCCACTGCACCACCATCCCCAAGTGCTGGTTGTTCAATAACATCACCTTCACCGGGATGTCTTCGCAGTAGCAGGTCGCCAGCTCTTGGATGTTCATCGTGAAACTGCCGTCCCCGTCGATGTCGATGACCAGCGAGTCTGGTTGAGCGATCTGAGCGCCCATCGCCGCCGGCAACCCGAATCCCATTGTGCCCAAGCCGGAACTGGCGAGAAATGTCCGCGGCCGGTCGAATTGAAAGAACTGAGCTCCCCACATCTGGTGTTGGCCCACGCCGACCGCCACAACCGTATCGCGGTCAGCCGTCAAAGCCGACAATTCGGCGATTGCGTGCTGTGGCAGGATGCCGTCAAACGTCTCGTCGTAACGGTAGGGTTGCTGCGCCTTCCACTTTTGGCAGAGCTGAGCCCATTCCGGAGTTTGGTCCGAGGCCTCGACGATCGCATTGAGCTTCCGCAGCGCGTATTTGACGTCGCTGACGATGGGAATGTGCGCCGGTTTGTTCTTGTTGATTTCCGAGGGATCGATGTCGACATGAACGATCTTCGCGTGCTTGGCGAATTCCGCCAGTTTGCCCGTCACGCGGTCGTCAAACCGCACGCCCAAGGCGAGCAACAGGTCGCAATCTCGCACAGCCCAGTTGGAATAAGCGCTGCCGTGCATCCCCAGCATGTCGAGCGACAAGGGATCGCGGTTGGGAAAAGTTCCCAATCCCATCAGCGTCATCGCCACGGGAATGCCCGTCTTGGCGACAAGTTCACGCAACTCCTCGCTGGCCTCGGAGGAGATGATGCCGCCGCCCGCATAAATGACAGGCTTCTTCGCCAATCGAATGGCGGCCGCCACCTGTTTGATTTGTTCATCCGCAGCCAATCGCGTGTCGACCGAGTAGCCGGGCAACCGCATTTCGCCGTTCCAATCGGGGACACACTTGCATTCCTGGATATCCTTCGGCATGTCGATCAAAACCGGACCCGGCCTGCCGGTCGTCGCCACGTGAAACGCCTCGCGGACGGTGCGGGCGATGTCCTCGACATCCGTCACCAAGTAGTGATGTTTGGTAATACTGCGACAGACTTCGACGATCGGCGTTTCCTGAAATGCGTCCGAGCCGATGACGGGCGTTTTCACCTGTCCGGTGATCGCAATCAGCGGGATGCTGTCCAGCTTGGCGTCGGCGATCGCCGTCACCAGGTTGGTGGCGCCGGGCCCGCTGGTCGCAAAACAGACTCCCGGTCCGCCCGATGTCCGCGCGTATCCCTGAGCCGCGAAGCCGCCCCCCTGCTCTTGCCGCGGCAATATCGTCCGCAACCGATCTCGAACGCGCGTCAACGATTGGTGCAATGGCATACTGGTCCCGCCCGGGTAGGCGAAGACAACATCGACCCCCTGCTTGATGAGCGCGGCGACCAAAATGTCGGATCCGCACATCAATTGAGCATCGGTTTTTTTTCCAGTCGCCATGGTCTTCCTCGTCGGTCTCTAGTCGTAACGTTTGCAGTTTTCGATTCGCGCGGGCGACGTGAACTCGCCGCTCGATACGGATCGTAAAGAATCAACATAAGAGGTTATGTACGTGCAGGTTACCGCTGATCATCTGAAGTCGATTAGAAACCCGCCGCGCTGCGGTCCACGGGGGCTAAGTCGCGTCGGTTTCTATGTTTGCGACTACGAACGGAGGGGAAACAGTCCACTGTATGCCAACCAAACCAGCTCAGCAAGTCGAAAAGTAAGCAGGCTGATCTCCCTCCTGACCCCCGACTCGGTTAGCATCCTCTCCCACATCGAACGCCCGGAGATGACAGGGTTTGGCGACCGTACGCGACATTTTAATGATTGCAGCTTGCGGCGCGATCGGCGCCGTCAGCCGCTATTTGACATCGCTGACACTCTACCGGTTCGCTGGAAACCGCTTTCCCTGGGGAACACTCGTCGTCAACGTCATCGGCTGTTTCCTGCTCGGGCTGGCGGTGGAGTACGGACTTCATCGCAAAGATCTGCCGGCTCACTATCAGAAAGCATTCACCATTGGTTTCCTCGGCGCGCTCACCACTTTCAGCACGTTTGGCCTCGAGACCTTTCGGGCTCTCGAAAAAGACTGGCGGTTGGGCGCGCTGAATGCAGCCGCCAATTTCGGGATCGGAATCATCGCCGTGTGGGTGGGGATTTCGGCCGGCAAGTCGCTGCACTAAGGAATGACTAAGGACTAGTGACTAATGACTAATGAATGACGAGGGCCGAATGACTAAGGAGGCAGGACGCCGCCACGCACGACCAGGGGCGTTTACGCCCCCTTCCGCCGCAGGCGGCCATAGGCCCGTGCTTGAGCACGGGTGAACCAGGCGTTCCAGCTGCAACCAACGCTCCATTCTCGCGTCGCCCCGCGCCACCGCGT
>JASMLW010000013.1 GCA_030748485.1 Pirellulaceae bacterium | reverse complement strand
TCCTCGGGAAACGACGGCCTTGGAAGGCCATCGTACGGCAAGACATCGGTTTTGAAATGCGCTCTAATATAGCGGCGAGTTGAGCCACTGCGGTCAGGGTATTCGCCGAGCGGACACGTCTGGTCAAAATGGCCACAACTGAGCGGCGGCCGCGGGCTGGCGACACGTTCTCCCGCCGCCGCCAGTCGGCTAAGATGTGCCGATGCCCGACTAACCAGTTCGATGCCCGACTAACCAATTCGCGAGGAATTCGATGAAGCGGATCCAGATCTCATCGGTCGTGCTTTTGTTCATTGGATCGGCTATTGTTGCTCGCGCGGAGGATTGGCCGCGGTTCCGCGGTCCCAGCGGTCAGGGTGTCTCGACGGAAAGGGACCTGCCGCTGACCTGGACCGCAACGCAGAACGTCGACTGGAAAACTCCCATCCCGGGCGCGGGTTGGTCGTCGCCGGTGATTCGCGGAGACCGAGTGTTTGTGACGTCGACAACCGACGAAGGCCGGTCGTGCCACGTGATCTGCGTCGACCGCAAGTCGGGCGAGATTGCCTGGAACACCAAAGTCTTCGACCAGGAACTCCGCAAAACACGGAAGGAGAATTCCTACGCCACGCCGACGCCCGTCGTCGACGACCAGCGAGTTTACGCGGTGTTTGGTAGTGGCCGGATGGTGGCGGTCGACTTCACCGGCGATGTGGTCTGGACCAATCACGACGTCAAGTTTTACGGCCATCACGGGTTGGCGGCGTCGCCGATTCTGTACGACGACCTGGTCATCATGCCCTACGACGGCAGCAGCTCGGGCGAGAACAACCGGGTCGGGTGGAAGATTCCTTGGCGCGAAGCCGTGCTGCTGGCCGTCGACAAAAAGTCGGGAAAGGTCCGCTGGCGAGGCAAACGGGGTTTGTCGCGACTGGGGCACGTGACGCCGAACGTCCTGCGAGTGTCCGGAGCCAACCAGATCATCAGCGGAGCCGGCGACACGGTTCAGGGGTTTGATCCGGTCAGCGGCGAGCGGATCTGGTCGATCTATAGCCAGGGCGAAGGCGTGACGCCGTCGATCGTAGTTGGCGACGGCCTGGTCTTCAGCTGCTCGGGATTTGAAGCGCCGACGATCCGCGTGATTCGCGCCGATGGCAAAGGTGACGTCACGCGCTCGCACATGGCTTGGGAGCAAACCAAAGGCGTCCCCTCGCTGGCCTCAATGCTGTACGTCAAGCCGCATCTCTACTCCGTCAGCGACAAAGGCGTCGTGACTTGTTTTCGCGCGGCGACGGGCGAGATCGTCTGGCAGGATCGCATCGGCGGCAAACACTCGTCGTCGCCGATCTACGCCGCCGGCAAGATCTATTTTCTGACCGAGGCCGAGGGTGAAACAACCGTCATCGCCGCGGGGCCGAGCCTCAAGATCCTCGCCCGCAATCGACTAGACGAGAAGTGCAAAGCCTCGATGGCCGTCTCGCAAGGCAACATCTTCATTCGCTCCGAGAAGCATCTGTTTCGCATCGGATCGTAGCTGATGTCTTTTGTCGCGTGACCGCAGTCCAAGACAGACTGAGGCACATGACTCGTTGCCGGCAGTCGCGTCGCGGCGGGCGTAAGCCGTGCGACGGAATCTCAACACCAATTGTGCCGCCTTATTCACGTCGCGTGAGATCCAACAAAAGCAGCGTGACGTTGCCGTGAGTTCTCTGCAACGGCTCGCCCGCGCGGCGCTTGAACTCGGCTCGCTGTTTCGCCGACAGAGGACGAAGTAGTTCTTCGTAGACGCGACCGTGCATCTGAGTCGTCTCTTCGATCAGCTCACTGCGAACGTCGTGGGCCTTTGCGACGATCGTCTCCAACTGTTTGGCGCCGACGTTGATCTCTTTTCCGACCGTTCCGTGCAGCGCCGCGACGTGGCCGCGTCGGACAACGTCGAGGCCCGCCGAGAACGCCAGTAGTCGTTTCTCCTGTTCATCCGTCAATAACTCAAAGAACAGTTCGTCCAACTCGCGCCAAAGCGCGCGCTGATCGTCGACGAATTCTCGGCGGAACTGATTCCAGCGCTGCGGGTCTGTTGCAGATTCTCGCCGGGCTTTCGCGGCTCGCGCGTCCAGCGCCTGTAAACCCCGCTTGCGGAACTTGACCAAGTCGTCGAGTAACTCCTCTTGCACTGCATCGACGCCCATGAATTCCATGAATGATGGCTCGTGCAGAAACTGCACGGCCGTCTCAGCCGGTGGACGCTTGAGCAATCCGGAGGGGCGGTACATCGGTTGCAGCGTTCCGCTCACGGAAACTTCAAAACCGGCTTGGGCGCGTAGTCCGTCGTAGGGGTCGTGAACGGTCGTGGCATCCGGTTTGTATCCGAGTTGCCAAATGAGAATCTCGAGATTCCCATGGCGGCTCTGATAAAGCGACCCGAGCAGCGTCTTTAGCTGTTTGCGTTGGCCGTCGGACAATACCGACAACAACTTTTCGATGGCGTCGCGCCGCAACTGCAGGCTCTTCTTGCTGAGTTCAGGGACCAATCGGATCCTCGCTTGTCGGATCTGCGCCGCCTGTGTTTCCGTGACGATGAGCTCTTGCTTGAGCGACCCGGTCAATAGCGATCGCGATAGTCCCGTGCGACGCAGCTCGCATCGATACCGCAATTCGTCGAGCCGATCGGTTTGATGGGGGAGCAGGAAATAGTCCAGTTTTCCTGTGACTTGTTGATTGAGTCGCCGGATCTTGTCGTCAACCTGCTGCGCGGTGGTCGATTTATCAGCGAACTCGGTCTTGCGAATCCTCTGGACGTTCTCTCGATACGTCTCCAGCAACTTGGTTATCTCATCGGATTGTTCAGGCAGTACGTCCAGTTCGCGACGGACGTCGGGGCTGGTCAGAAAAACGGCTTGCTCGATGGCTCGCACGTCGCCAGCGACGACTCGCGTCCGCGGCTGCAGTACACCGTCGAGACTCAAGCGGAAGTAGACAACCTGTCGATCGCGCCGGCCCTGGCCATTGCAATGCTCCGCGGCCATCAGCAGCGCCGCCATTATCAGCAACCCGGTTACACAGTTTCGACTCGCGGTCGGCATTGCCATTACTCGGAGCCTCCGTAATGTGCGAACTTAGCGACGGGGACTTCCTTGAAATAGCCTTGAAACACGCCGTTGTCGACATGGACGATTGTCGGTGTGGGCATCGTCCAGTTGTAGCGGCCTCCCCCGTCGGTCAGTACAAAGCGGGGTATTTCTTCGGCGTCAGGTGGCACGCCGGCGTTCGCAGTTGCAAACCGTGGATGCATTGGCAATTCGACAATTCCCATGTTGACCTGGTTGATGTCGCTGCGTGCCTTGCCAAATGCCTCCAACATATGCACGCAATCACGGCACTCACTGCGATAGAAGAGCAGTAGCCATTCGCCGCGGCGCATGGAGTGCGACCCTTCAATGTGGCGAAGCACTATCGGTCGCTGCCCTGGCTTGTAGTAAGCCCAGTCCACGGAGATGTGCGTTTTCGCGCCGTCGTGTAACGGAAGGGCGGACGCGACAAGCGAAATCAATGCAACTACGCAACCCGCGTATGCCGCGCCTGACTTCCAACTGATCTTGACAACGTGATCGTACTTCCACGAACCGACAGCCAAACCACAGAGCGCTAACGCGTCAACGATGATTGTGAGAACAGGTGGCGTATCGAAGAAACCAAAGCAACGACAGGTGCTGGCCCCGACACTGGATAGCGCGGTTGCATAGACGATGAATACCCCAAACAAGCCAATTGTGACGACCCGCGCGGCGCGAGGCGCGAAGCCGGCGGTGAGCCAGACTGCGACTCCAGCTTCAATCACTGCCGTAACAGCCAGCAACCAAGTCGCTCCAGGCGGACGCTGCTGGGCGGCAATTGGATTTAAGAACTCCGCCAACTTCCCCAAGCTCGCCACAGTCAACAGGACGACAACGGCGAAAACGGTTGTCGTTCGTAAGTAGTTGCGAACCGTGCTCATTCTTTAGCGACGCACACGCATCTCAGAGGATCCACAACTCGATTGACACAATCGGCTGTTCGGGTGAGTCTGTCTCGACTCGGATCACGAGAGGCGTGTTTTGGTCCTTCCCCAGTTTTCCATCGACCAAGGACACCTCAATTTGGCACTCACGACTCTGGTCACGGTCTTGTGTTCTCACTTCGACAACATCGCGAGGATACTGGATACCAGTGATTTGAAACGAGGACAACGACACTAGGCGAATTGTCTCGCGTGTGTTTTCTTTGTCATCGCTATTGAAGTAGACTGCCTTGGGATCAGTTTGTATCACGCTCTCACGTCGAAAGACGATATTCGATTCGAGAGTTGCATCTTGGTATCGCCAGTTGATATCCGCCCCAGCGAGTTGTCCTGGATCGATAGCTGAATTGAGACCAAAACTGACGATGCAGTCGGAGCGGATCAGACCGTACGAAGTTTTGGCTATCAAATGGTTCGAACGTTCACAGGAAATGTCACCGGTGCAAGATACGACCAAGCGAGATTCTTCGTCTTTGATCGTTGAGAATGTTGACACCCTTACGTTGTGTGAAATCTTGCTGTCAGCATCAATTTCTACGTCGATGTTCCGCGTCGCGGAATGAACGAGAATCCGCGGAAACATCTCGCCACCAAGGTAGAAGCGAATTGTTGGTTGCTCGGTAATACCGGTTGAAAGCGTTGCCATCTCGAATCGCCGCGTGCGCCGATATGCCGGTGCGAACGACAAACGCACAATTCCGATCTGGTCGGGATCAACAATCGGAGTAACCACCTCGCAATCAGCGCATCCGCAGCTCTTGTCCACGACATTCAACGCAAGCCGTGCGTCATATGGATTCTCAAAGTGAAACTCGTGTGACAGTTTCCATTCGGAGTGGGCGCGATAGTCAAGCAATATTGGCGACGCGTCGTGAACAAAGAGCCCATCCTTGGGAAACTCATCGACCTGAGGCGGCTTGACGAACAAGCGCGCAGCTCCTACCAACAACAGACCGGCGAGCACGGTAATCGATGCGAGCGCGAGGTTACGCACTTGTGATCCTGTAGTGTCGGATGCGATTCGCAACAGCCAACAAGATTGCGCCGACAACGGTGATCGAGCCGAAAACTAAACGGAATGAAGGCACAAATCGCTGGGATGGCGCCTGGCTAGTCGGAATTCCCAGATCGATATGGGGAGGCACACTCCCATGCTCTAGATTTGCCAGATCGTCGACGGATATCTTTGTAAGATCAAAAGTCCTCTGGTCAGCGAAGGTCGCCTGAAGGCCAACGAGACGCGTTTGAGGCGCGACAGTTACCTCAAAGTCTCTTTCATTTGGCTGGCGTGCGCCGAGATCGTCGGCTTCCCAGATTCGAGCGCGAAACAGATTGTGTTTCGGAGACGGCTTGATTCTCTCACGGTCGAGCTCTAACACAACTACCAGTCGCGATGGCATAAGGACCCCACCGCCGCAGTCCGTCCAGCCCACCGTGATCGTCTTCTCGGTCATCTTCCCACCCGCTCCGCCACGGAACGTGTGTTCAATTTCTTCAACGACCGGAAAACGCGGCTTCGTCCATATCGTATAACGAGATCGATTGGTCCATTTTTCATTCGCAGTTCCGACGTGGTCAATAGTGACGCTCACGCGCGCATTGCTTCTCTTCTCGACAGACCACGAGAGAGTTTCTCCCAAACCAGGTCGCGGTTTTTTCGCCAGCAGCGGTTCCCCGTTCTCGCCCGCTAATGCAAAAATTGGCATCGGTACCATTCCACTGACGGCGGGAAACTGCGAGTTGCCGTTATCTGGAATCTCCGTGAACCGGATTTTCCCGCCCACGCGATCGCCGTTGGGGAGCGAGACTACAGGACGGTAAACGGATTTCACTCTTTTCCCTGTAGCAACCTCATACGGCAGAAATGACGAATGGCCGCCCTGCGCTACAAGGGCGCCATCTTGCTTGAAGGACATTCTGTAGTGGGTCCGTGTTTTGGCTACGACGCCCCTACCACTGACCCCAGAATCTCGTGAACCACTCTGCGGATTCACGAACTCTCCCCGACTAGCTGATTCGAAGCTGTTGCCGAAACCGTGTTGGAATCGGTACCGAGTAAAGAACGTCGCTCTGGCCCGCCATTGACGGATGCCCTCGTCGAGAGCGAGAACAACTGCTGGCGGGTTCGAAGACGAGTTGGCATCCGCACGCAGCGGAGCAATTGACTGAACTTCTGATTCCTGGCCGAAACAGTGGCTATGTTGGGCAGTCCTAGAAGGACCCCGCAAATCACGAGACTCCT
>JASMLW010000012.1 GCA_030748485.1 Pirellulaceae bacterium | reverse complement strand
CGATGGCCTTCCAAGGCCGTCGATTTTGGAAATCCTCGGGAAACGACGGCCTTGGAAGGCCATCGTACGGCAAAACATCGGTTTTGAAATGCGCTCTGAGGACTAATGACTAAGGAGGCAGGACGCCGGCGCGTACAACCCAGGGGCGTTTACGCCCCCATCCGCCGCAGGCGGCATAGGCCCGTGCTTGAGCACGGGTGAACCAGGCGTTCCAGCTGCAACCAACGCTCCATTCCCGCGTCGCCCCGCGCCACCGCGTTCCACACTCGCGTCGCCCCGCGCCACCGCGTTCCACACTCGCCGCGCCCCGCGCCACCGCGTTCCACACTCGCCGCGCACGACCAGGGGCGTTTACGCCCCCATCCGCCGCAGGCGGCATAGGCCCGTGCTTGAGCACGGGTGAACCAGGCGTTCTAGCTGCAACCAACGCTCCATTCTCGCGTCGCCCCGCGCCACCGCGTTCCACCCTCGCGTTACCCCGCGCCACCGCGCTCCCTTCTCGCGTCGCCCCGCGCATCGCGTCCCATTCTCGCGTCGCCCCGCGCCATCGCGTCACCGCGTTCCACCCTCGCGTTACCCCGCGCCACCGCGTTCCACACTCACGTTGCCCCGCGCATCGCGTCCCATTCCCGCGTTACCCCGCGCCATCGCGTCCCACCCTCACGAGCCGCGCCGCCTCGTCTTCGCTTCCGTCGGGGGCTCCAACCCGATTCGACAGCCACCCCGGGAGCTTCCGGAACTATCTCCAAAGGAACGATTGCCCACGATTACCTAACCAATGAATGACTAGGGCCTAGTGACTAAAGGCGGTCGGACCAGCATCGGTTTTGTTTGCTAGTCTTGCTTCGCCCAAGTCCTTAGCCACTAGGCCCTGGTCATTCCCACTGGCTACAATCGAGCATGGGCCGGCCGGGATCCCCGACCCGCCCGCGGTGGCCGAGCCAAGACTAACAGCAGGATGAATATGAAACTCAATTCAATAGTCCCCGTGTTGTCGCTTGTGTTTTGCTCGGTCACACCCGTTTTCGCGCAACGCGTGTTGGTCGAAGCGGAGAGTTTTACAGCGCGCGGCGGATGGAAACTGGATACTCAATTCATCGAGAACATGGGATCGCCGTACCTGTTGGCTCATGGCTTAGGCCGTCCGGTGAAGGATGCGACGACAACGGTCGCCTTCCGCGAGCTCGGCGAGTATCACGTGTACGTCCGCACGAAGGACTGGGTCGCTCAGTGGAAAGCTCCCGGCCAGCCCGGTCGGTTTCAGTTGCTGGTCGACGGGAAGCCGCTCGAGACGACCTTTGGAACTCACGGCTCCGAGTGGTTCTGGCAGGACGGCGGCGTCGTTCAGATCCAGCATGAGAACACGGCGATCGCCCTCCGCGACATGACGGGTTTCGATGGCCGGTGCGACGCGATCTTGTTCACCAAATCCAAAGAACCGCCGCCGAATTCGTCGCAGATCTTGGCCCAGTGGCGGCGTGAACTGCTCGGCCTGAAAGAGGCTCCGACCGAGATGACAGGGTACGACCTGGTCGTGGTCGGGGGCGGGTACTCAGGCATGGGCGCTGCGATTTCCGCCGCCCGGATGGGATGTAAGGTCGCCCTCATTCAGAACCGCCCCGTGCTCGGCGGAAATGGATCGAGTGAAGTTCGCGTCTGGTCGCGAGGGTTGATTCGCCGCGGCAAGTACCCGCGGATCGGAGAAATCATCGAGGAGTTCGCTGACCGGGCGAAGAAGTCGCCGGGTGCGTACGAGGAGTTTGGGGACGCGAAGAAGGAGAAGATTGTCCGCGCGGAGGACAACATCGACCTGTTCCTGAACCACCACGCGCACCGTGTCGAACGGGACGGACAGAGGATCGCCGCCGTCCACGCCTTCGACACGCGAACCAGCGAACACAGGCGATTCAGCGGCCGGTTGTACGCCGATTGCACCGGACATGGGACGATCGGATTTCTGGCCAAAGCCAGTTGGGACATGACGCCCAAAGGTCGAATGGGGATGAGCAACATGTGGGCGTGGGGAGAAGGCGACAAGAGCGTCGGCTTCCCGGAAACGCCCTGGGCGCTGGACCTGGAGATGAAAGACTTTCCCTATCCGCGAGATCATCACGGCCAGTGGTTCTGGGAAGGCGGTTTCGACAAGGACCCGATTCGCGAGGCGGAAGCGATCCGCGATTGGAACTTGCGAGCTGTCTACGGGGCCTTCAATGCAATGAAGAACCGCGACGGAGCAGATCAGCACAAGACGGCGTTCTTGACCTGGATCGCCTACATCGGCGGTCCCCGCGAATCGCGCAGGTTGCTGGGTGATGTGATTCTGACGCAGGACGATGTCGTCACGAAACGCCAGTTCAAAGACGGCTGTGTTCCCAGCACATGGTCGATCGACCTGCACTATCCAAAGAAGCAGTACGCCGCCAAATTTCCCGACGATCCCTTCATCTCCATCGCTCAACACGATCGCCGGATCGATCGCAGCTTTGGCTATCCCGTACCCTATCGGTGCTTCTATTCGCGCGACGTCGAGAACCTGTTCATGGCGGGTCGTTGCATCAGCGTGACGCATGAAGCTTTGGGGACGACGCGGGTCATGAAGACGTGCGGCATGATGGGCGAGGTGGTGGGGCGCGCCAGCAGCATCTGCGTTGTGCACGACTGCATGCCGCGGCAAGTCTACACGCACTACTGGAGCGAGATGGACGAGTTGCTCAAGCTTCCCGGCAAAGCCTACCGCGAAACGACGAACGACGATTTCGTCATACCGGCGGACGCGCTGCCGCTCGCCGGGCCCCACGGCCCGCCGACGGGGCTCGATCCGGCGAAGCTCGGCGGTCTCGTGATCGATGACAAACAGGCGACCAAAACGGGCAAATGGACCGCCGGCACGGGCCTGAAAGGATACGTCGGTTGGAACTACCTGTACGCCCCGGCGAATTCGGACGCCACCATTCGCTTTGACGCCAAGGCCCCGGTTACAGGACGCTTCGATATTCGCCTCGCCTATCAATCGCACGAAAACCGCGGAGAGCGAGTTCCCGTTTCGATTCAGGTCGGCGACCAGTCCGAGCGCCGTGAAGTGAACATGCGCCGGCCGCCCGCCAAAGATGGGTTCTTCTCGCTCGGTCGATTTGGATTGAAAAAGGGTGAGACGATTTCGGTCGTGCTGACGACCGCCCAGGCCGGCGGGTACGTTCACGCCGACGCCGTTCAGATTGTGCGAGTTGATGAGTGACCGGGACAGCGAGGCAGTGTCTAGAGAGGCAATGTCCAGCGAGGCAATGTCTAGAGAGGCAATGTCCAGAGAGGTCACGAACCTCGACGCAAAAAATGCGACTCATCGCGGGCGACGACTCGCCCTCCACTTCACGCGGTTGGCTCTGTTCGTCGGTGTCATTGCGCTGATCCACCTGCAGCACGCACGGCTCGCGGTCAGACGCCGCGCACAACCATTCCCGGCGGTTGACATGCAGGTTGTGCGGAGGCTCTTTCCCGCAGCGCAGTCACTGGCCGTCCACCAGGGCGGTCGGGGCCGCCGCCGCGTGCTGCACTCTTCCGGCCCATCCTTGGGATTCGTTGTGCAAACATCTCCCACGAGTGACCATCTCATCGGGTTCTCGGGGCCGACGAATACGCTGATCGCGTTTGGCCCCGACGACCGCATCATCGGTATCGAAATCCTCTCCAGCGACGACACTAGCGATCATGTGGCGCGGGTTGTCGACGACAAGGCGTTCATGGATTCGTTCGACCAGATGACTTGGGAGGGTGTCTCGATTCGCGGCGACGTCGACGCCGTCTCCGGCGCGACGCTCACCAGTCTCGCCATACGGGAGTCGGTCATACATCGCTTGAGCGGTCACCGGACGTCACTGAGGTTTCCCGAGCCTTTGACGGTCGTCGACGCGCGAGCCCTCTTGGGCGAGGCGAACAGCATCGAACAGGACGACGACCTGTTGTCACTGTGGCACGTCAAGGACGCCCGCGGCTTGGAGATCGGCTCGATCCTCCGCACTGCCCCGTTCGCCGACAACATCGTCGGCTATCAAGGTCCGACTGAAACACGCATCTTTTTCGATGTCAGCAGTCGAGTCGTCGGAGTCTCGATCGGTAAAAGTTTCGACAATAAAAAGTACGTGAATTACGTGCGCGACGACGAGTACTTCTTGGCGCTGTTCAACGAACTGTCGTTGGCGGAACTCGCGGGTCTCGACTTGCTGGACGCGGAGATCGAAGGCGTGTCGGGAGCCACCATGACCAGCATGGCGATCGCCGATGCTCTGATCTCCACGGCCGAGCAACAACGGTTGGCGATCGAGGCGGCTGGGCAATCCGCGCCGATCGTGAATTGGTCGCTGCGAGACTTTGGAACGGCCGCCGTCATCGTCGGCGGGCTGGTCCTGGCGCTGACGTCGCTGCGTCGAAAGAAGTTCTTGCGAACGAGTTTCCATTTCGTGCTAATCGGCTATCTCGGCCTGATCAACGGCGACCTCCTGTCGCAGGCGATGCTCGTTGGCTGGGCTCGAAACGGACTTCCCTGGTCGACCGCGGGCGGTCTCGTGTTGCTGAGCGTCGCTGCATTTCTCGTCCCTATGACAACTGGACGCAACGCATACTGCACTCACCTGTGTCCGCACGGCGCGGCTCAACGTCTGCTGAGAAACCGGCTGCCCTGGCGACTTCGCGTGCCGCCTCGACTGAGCGGAGTTCTGAAGGTCGCGCCCGCCCTGTTGCTGGTGTGGTGCTTGTTTGTCGCGATGGGGAGACTGCCGTTCAGCCTGGTCGACATCGAGCCGTTTGACGCCTGGGTGTTCCGTGTGGCGGGTTGGGCGACCATCTCGATCGCGGTAGTCGGACTCGCCGCGTCGCTGTTCATTCCGCTGGCCTATTGTCGATTCGGTTGCCCCACCGGCGCGCTGCTGGGATTCGTTCGGCTCAACGCGCACAGTGATCGGTGGTCGCACCGCGACTCGCTCGCCGCGGTGCTGCTCCTGGTTGCCGGCGGATTCTGGATTCTCGCGTGAAGGTCGCGAGCATCCGTGCATCCGGCGTCCGCCGCCGCGCCTCTGATAATCAGATTGATCTGATTGGCAATCAACTGATGGCCCGGTTTGCATCACCGCTTAACGATGCCACAATCAAGTTGTTTTCAAACAAGTGGTGATTATCAGGCCTCACCTCAATCAAATCCGCAGGTCCGACAACCGCCGCGCCGTCCCGGCAAAACCCTTGCGTCCCGCAAGGAAGAAAAGAACTCGGGTGAATCACGAATGAAATACACTGCTCTGACACTGTTCTTCATCGCGCTCTCTTACTGTTCAACGGCAACGGCCGACGACGTTCCGATGTCGGTGAGCAAGACGTGGGATCAATTTGATCCGCGCGCTGAGCCGCTGGAGACCGAGGTTGTCCGGGAATCGCTTCACCACGGTATTGTTCTCCGCCACATTCGTTACGTCGTTGGCGCATTCGGTGGCAGGAAAACCAGAGTCGCCGCTTTCTATGCGTTTCCAAAAGACGATAAGCAACTTCCTGGACTTGTCCAGATTCACGGCGGCGGACAGTGGGCGAGACCAGACGCGGCCTTGTACTGGGCTTCGCACGGTTACGCGGCGATCGCGGTCAACTGGGGCGAGAAGGTGATCGATAAGGAGGACGACCCAAATACCGACTGGGACGGTATTCCTGCTGGATTTCTCGCCCCGTCACATCACAACGACGTAACACCTGGCGAAGGGACACTGCACAAAGTCCCTCATCCTTGGAACAGCAGTTGGCTCTTGTACTCAGCGGCAGCGCGGCGCGCGATCACGTTTCTTGAACGGCAGCCTGAAGTCGATGGCTCAAGCGTTGGTGTCACGGGCCACAGCATGGGCGGTCGGCTGACCGTGTTGACGGCGATCGATCCTCGCGTGAAAGCGGCGTCGCCATCGGTTGGCGGCAGCGGTTATCTCTACACCGACATCACGGGTGTGCCCGGCTCCGCGCGGCGCATGAGAGCCGACCGGGAACTCTACAGGAGCACACTGGACTGTCGTTCCTACTGGCCTCTAATCAAGTGTCCCGTAATGTTCCTGGGGGCGACGAATGATTTCAATTCGCCGATGGAGAAAGTCATCCAGGGATTCAATTCACTTCCGCAAAAGAACGGCGCGATGTCGTTCACGCCGCACATGAATCATCGTTTCACCGCCGATAACTACGCCGCGCGCGTGCGATGGTTCGAGACGCATTTGAAAGGAACGTTCGCGTTTCCAAAACCCGCGCGAGTCCGACTCGGCCTGAAGACGGACGACGGCGTCCCGCGATTCACGGTCTGGCCTGATCTTGTAAGTCCCCACAAACTCAAGTCGGTCCGCGTTTACTACGGTTTCGATCGCGATCCGCGAGCCCGCTTCTGGCGATCGGCCAAAGTCGTGCGCGAGGGCGATACGTTCTCCGCCGCGTGTCCGGTCGTGGACTTGGGTGAACCGATGTTCGTCTTTGCCAATGTGACCTATGACACAGGCAAGCCGCTGAAGATGCCGCGCGGCTACAACGACACTCAGGAACTGACCGTAACAAGCCAGTGTCGCAGGGCCTTTCCGCATCAACTCGAGGAAGCCGGCGTCAAACCAAACGGCCGACGCGAACGATTGATCGAGGATTTCGCTCACCGCTGGCGCGACTGGTCGCTTGTGAGCGCCAATAACAGGCATCACTGGAATTTCGAAACCCACAAGATCAACGACCCCGCTTTCGTCGGTCCGCGCGGTGCGTCATTGGCGATGGATGTGACCACGACCGAACCGGACAACACACTCGCCGTCATCATCGACGTGGACCGATGGCGTGGATACACCGGACGAAAGCCGCGTCGATATGTTGCGCTGGTGAAGCTGGCCGAAGCTGGTCGGCATTCGGTGTCGCTGCCGACGAATCGATTCGTCACCGCCGAAGGTGAAGTTCTGAAGAACTACGACTTCGCCACAAGTCTGATCCTGACCCCCGGCCAGAAGGAACGACCCGGCAAGGTTGCCAAGCCGTGGCAAGGAGAGATTCCGGTCTTCGCCAACATTCGATGGCTTGGCGGTGAGTTCGCAGAGCGCCCGCGTCCCTATCTTAAACTCGGCGTTTCCGAGATCGATGCCGACGCGGCGTTCCGCAAACAGTTTGACGCCGACGTCAAAGAATCCGTTCGGCGCGAAGCTCAACATCGCCAGTAACTTTGGCACACCGCAAATGACGCACATCGAAAAAACGACGTCACCATATGAGCGAACCGCCCGAGGAAGCTCTGCCGGGACAGCAACTCTACTATTGCTGGGGCATGCGAGCTTCCGGTTCACCGAGAGCCCGCCAATGGCTGTCCAGAAAACCCGTTTGTCGCAAAACCCGCGTCGCGAGTGACGCCGCGTTCAGGAATCCCGAAATTCGCGGAGAATTCGCGGAGAATTTGGGGGTGTTCTTCTTTGATCCCCGAGCAGTTCGTAAACTGCTCGCATGGCCGGAAACAAGATCCACGTATTCGACTTCCTCGACGCCGACCTGGCGACGCGGCCCGTGTGCGTCCTGTTCGGCGACGAACCCTTCCTGCGCGGACTCGCCCTGGCGAAACTGCGCCGGCAGCTAGCCGGTGACGGTGAGTTGTTCGAGTCGTCGTTTCCGGCCGACGTCGCTTGGCGCGACGTCCACGATGAAGTGTCGACGCTTTCGCTGTTCGGCGGCGACAACCCGCGGTTCGTTGTCGTCGATGAGGCGGATGCGTTCGTCACCGAACACCGCGCGCGGTTGGAGGACTACGTCAAGCAGAACAAGCACCACGGCGTGCTCGTGCTCTTGATGGAGAAATTCGCCGGCAACACGCGGCTATTCAAAGCGGTCAACGCAGCCGGTTTGCCAAT
>JASMLW010000011.1 GCA_030748485.1 Pirellulaceae bacterium | reverse complement strand
AGCTCAACAGCTTGACTTGCTCCGGGCTCTCAATCAAAAACACCTCGAGAAACGGGACGAGGATTCGCAGCTGGAGGCGCGGATTCAGTCCTTCGAACTCGCCTATCGCATGCAGATGGAGGCGGCGGAGGCATTCGATGTCTCGCGCGAACCGCAGCATATCCTGGACATGTACGGCGACGGCGTTCAAGCGCGCCAGATACTCATCGCCAGACGGCTCGTCGAACGAGGCGTTCGCTTCATCCAGCTGTGGCACGGCGACGGACAGCCGTGGGACAACCACGACGATATCGAAGTTAATCACCGCCGTTTGGCCAAGCAGTGCGACCAGGCCATCGGCGCGTTGATCAAAGATTTGAAGCAACGCGGTCTGCTGGAGGAGACATTGATCCTGTGGGGCGGGGAGTTTGGCCGCACGCCGACCGTCGAATTGCCCAAGAAGGGTTCGAACGCCGGCAAGATCAACGGCCGAGACCACAACCATCACGGCTTCACCATGTGGATGGCCGGCGGCGGTGTGAAGGGCGGCGTGGTCCACGGCGCAACCGATGAATTTGGATTCAAGGCGGTGGAAGACCTAGTTCACGTGCATGACTTGCACGCCACGATTCTGCACTTGCTCGGTTTCGATCACGAGAAATTCACCTACCGCTACGCCGGCCGCGACTATCGATTGACCGACCTGTACGGCAACGTCGTACACGACGTCCTCGCCTAGTCCGTATCCTCGCCTAGTCGGTCGCGCTTGTCGCGCCCGCAGCAGACCTACTCGTTGTCGAGTTGAATGGTCAGTTTGCCGCGAGCGCCCGGACGGAGCAGATACTCGGGGTTCTGCACTTCGGCGTAGACACGGATTTGACCGTTGACCGGTTGAATCTCGGGACTGACGAAGACGATTTCACCCGCGAACAACCCCTTCTTGTCTCCCGGCAGTTGCGTTTCCAATTCGACCTGATGTCCGATCAATTCGGCTTGTCCGTATCGACTGGCGGCAACGAAGAACTCGACTCGCAGCGGATTGAGAGTGAGAATTCGCACGAGCGGCTCGCCCGGGTCGAGCCATTCACCTTTGTTGTGGAGAATCTCGACGACCACGCCATCAATTGGGGAGCGGAGTTCACAGCGGGCAACCTTCATCGTCGCCGAGCGGCGTTGTTGCTGCTTCAGTCGAGCGCCCAGTTGCGATACTTTCTGATCGCGCTCAGCTTGTTCGATCGCCAATTTCGACTGATCGTAGACCAGTTGCTTACGATCGAGTTCGGTTTTCGAAACGCTCTTCTCATATTCCTTCGCCGAGGCGACGGCTCGATCCAGTTCGGCCTTGGCGACTCGAGCCGCTGTTTGATTGAAGCGAATATCGACATCGCTTTCACTCTTGTACTTCGCCATCTCGGCGTCGATTTCCGCGTACTCGACGTCGAGTCCGGCGAGTTGTTCATCGATGCGGCCGAGCGCGTCGCCCGCCTTGACTTGGTCACCTTCCCTGACGTTGACCTCGATCAGCACACCCGATTCGCGGGCCGGCACGCTCGCCTCGCCGATCAGCGTGACGTGAGCCTCTTCGATCACGAGAGTGGGGCGCGGGGTCGCTTCTCCGGTTGAATCGGAATCGGCCGATTGAGGGCTCGGTCCGGTCAGAAGCACAGCCGCGAAGAGTATCGCCGCATTGGTTGTCATCGCAGTTCTCCTCGATCCCGCTAGTAAACCGAGGACATCGGAAAGGGTATAGATTCAATATAGTCGGTGATCGGCAATTCCCCAAAAGTTCGCCGCGCAATGCAATCCCGGCGACCACTTGTCAGCCTCCACCGTCTGAACGGTGCGCGGATCCTACTCCTGAAGGCGTCTTCGGTTAGACTTGATTGCATCAACTCTTCAAACCAGGGGCGAGATCGTTCGGTCTCGGTCAACCTTTGGCGGCTCCCGACCCGACTCCCGAGCTGGCGCGTACGATCGACGAAATCGCCGGTCTCGCGCAGGCTGACTCAACCGAATGTGCGTTTTATACGGCCGTGCTTGCCCGGCTCGCGCCCGCCACCGGCGCTGTCGCGGCGACGTATTGGCGGCTTCAGGCGCGGCGGTGGATTGCCGAGTACAGCAGCGGAGCCACCGAACTCGACGCAGTCGCGGCGCAACACCTCGGCTCCGTATCCCAACCGTCCACGCGCCCCGTGTCGATCGACGGCGGCGAGTTGCTGATTGTCGCCGCACCGATCGACGACGCGGCCGCGGAACGCGCGTTGTCGGTGATCTTGCCGGCGAAACGTTCTCCCGAGCAGGAGCAAGGAGCCGTGCGGTTTTTGGCGATCGTCGCCGACCTGGCCGCCGCCTTCCATCGTCAACAGCGGCTGCGGGAGCTGGAGCGGTTTCAACAACAGGCGGCGCTCTACGATCGATTCGCTCAACTCGTTCATTCCGAGTTGCGACTTGGACCGACCGTTTACGCGATCGTCAATGACGGTCGTCGGATCGTCGACGCCGAGCGGCTGACAGTGCTTGTCCGTCGCGGAGCCAAGTGGTCGGTGGCCGCCGTCAGCGGGCAGGCGGTTGTGCAACGAGCCTCCACCACAGTGCGGTTGCTCGAGCAACTCGCTCGTCCGGCACTAGTCGCCGGTGAAGCGATCGAGTTGCCTGGCGATGGGAGCTCGCCGCAAACCGACGCCGCCTGGCAAAGCTACGTCGATGAGTCGTCGGCGCGGACGCTGCGAATCCAACCGCTGTTCGCCGCGCCGCAATCCAGTCTCTCGAACGACGACAGTCAGCCGCAACCTGAACTGGTCGGAGGATTGGTCGCCGAGTGGTTCAAGTCCGCGCCGCCTGCGCCGTCATCTGCTTCGTCGCTGGCGGCCATCGCCAACCATGCCGGTCCGGCGCTGGCCAACGCGCTCAGCTACGAGCGAATCCCCTTGGCGTCGATCTGGTCGAGCGGTGGGTTTCCAACTAGCCGTTTGCTAAAGCTACTCGCCGCCGTGGCGATCGTGATCGTGATCGGAGCGGCGATGCTGCTGGTCGAGACGGACTTCACACTGACGGCCGAGGGTCAGTTGCAACCCCAAGCCCGACGCCACGTCTTTGCGCACGCTGACGGCGTCGTCACCGAACTATTGGTTGCCGATGGGGATCGAGTCGAGGCGGGCGGAGTCTTGTTGACGCTGCAGGACGAACAGCTCGACTATCGAATTCAGGAGATCAACGGCCAACTGCTCACCAACGCGAAGAAGCTCGAGTCGGTCAAGGCAATGCGAGTTGCGACGAGCGGAGATTCGGCTGCGACGGCGGCGTTGAAGGATCAGTACGCGGCGGACGAGCAAGAGTTGAACGCCGCCATCGCCGGACTGCGGGAGCAACTCAAATTGCTCCAACGGCGCCGTGAGCGGTTGGCGATCAGGAGCCCCATCAAGGGCGAGGCGATCACGCTGGAGTTGCGCGAACGACTCAACTCACGCCCCGTGCAGCGCGGTCAACTGCTGATGACGATCGCGCGACTGGACGGCCCCTGGGTGCTCAAACTCACGTTGCCGGACCAGCGCGCCGGCCACCTCTACGAAGCATTTGGCGACTCGTCGGAGCTGACCGTTGACTTCGTCGTGTTGACGGACCCGGACGTGCGGCAGACGGGAACGTTGAAGACCATCGCCCGCTCGACGCGCGTCGACCCACGGCTCGGACACGGCGTGCCACTCGTCGTCGAGATCGACAAGACCGCGCTGCCGACATTGCAGCCGGGAGCCACCGTCATCGCCAGGATTCATTGCGGCCGGCGATCAGTCGGCTACGTTTGGCTTCGCGAGGCGATCGAATTCGTCCAATCGCGAGTCCTGTTTCGCTTCTGAAGACGGACGACCTGCTCGTGCCAACCAGCGTCGACAAATCGGATCCCCCTGTCGCACTCATCATGCGAACCGATTTGCATGTCGAGCACCAGCGACACCAGGGAAGGAGTTGCTACGTCGTCAAAGATCCTCTCGCACTCGCCTACTTCCGCTTGAGTGAGGAGGATTTTTCGATTCTGCAGATGCTCGACGGCCGCACGAGTTACCGCCAGATTCGCGAGCGGATCGCCGCCGTCGATCAAAACATGACGCCGCGCGAACTCCAGTCGCTCGTCGCGTCGTTTCATCAAAACGAACTGGTCGTCGCCGACGCGCCAGGACAGGGCGAGCAGTTATGGGAGCGACATCGTCGCTGGCGTCGGTCGCGCTGGTCGCGGTTGTTGAGCGTGCTGGCGATTCGATTGCCCGGTGTCGACCCCGACCGTTTCTTGACCGCGACCTATCCACTCGTCAAGTGGCTCTATCATCCGCTGACGGTCATCAGCAGCCTGGCGTTCGTTCTGCTGGCGCTCGGTTGGACGATTGTTCAATTCGATGAGTTTCGCGACAAGCTGCCCCAGTTCCACGAGTTCTTCACCGCCGCGAATCTGGTCTGGCTGGCGATCGCACTCGCTTGCTCAAAAGTGCTGCACGAGTTGGGCCACGCCTACGCGTGCAAACACTTTGACCGCGAGTGCCATGAAATCGGCGTGATGTTCTTGGTGTTCACACCGTGCCTCTACTGCGATGCTTCCGACGCCTGGTTGATCGCCAGCAAATGGAAGCGGGCGGCGATTGCGGCCGCCGGAGTTTACGTCGAACTGGTGCTGGCCGCCGCCTGCGTCTTCGTCTGGTGGTTCTCGCAGCCAGGGCTCTTACACTTCCTGGCGTTGAGCACGATGTTGGTCTGCAGCGTCTCGACACTGTTGTTCAACGCCAATCCGTTGCTGCGCTACGACGGCTATTACATCCTCTCCGACCTCCTCGAAATCCCGAACCTGAGCCAACGCGCCAAGGCGGCGCTGACCGGCGTAACGCGGAATTGGTGCCTGGGTCTGGCCTGGCCGGCGGACCTGATCGTGCCGCGCCGCCAGAGGCTCGCTTTCTCGCTGTACGCGGTCAGTTCGACTGTCTACCGATGGCTGGTCGTCGTCTTGATCCTGTGGCTGATGGGTCACATGTTCGAGCCTTACGGACTGCAACCACTCGCTCATCTACTCACCGCAATCGTGCTGTGGGGATTGATCGTCACACCTGTTGTTCGGCTAGTCGCCACACTTCGTGCGCCCGGGAGGATTCGTCAAGTGAAACCACTGCGCCTGATCGCCACACTTGCAGTTGTCGCCCTGCTGTTCGGTATCGTCAGCTTGGCTCCGTTCCCGCATCAGGTGACTGCGGGCTTCGTCGTCCAGCCGCGAAACGCTGCGCCCGTCTATGTCACGACGGCGGGTCAGCTGACCGGCGTCGAGGCGTCGGAAGGTTCCGTTGTGCAAGCCGACCAGCCGCTCGCCGCGCTGCGCAACGACGAGATCGACTTTGAAATTCGCAGACTGGAAGGTGAGCGAACAGAGGCTCAAGTCCGACTCACGCATCTCAAACGACGACAAGGATCGGACGCCACAGCCGCCGCGCTGATTCCGCAAACCGAATTCACAATCGCGGAGTTTGATGAGCAGATTGAGTCCAAACGGCGGCAGCAAAAAAAGTTGACGCTGCTGAGCCCGCGGGCGGGCGTTGTCCTCGCAGCGACTCCGCGCCCCGTCGTTGAGGAAGAATTCGAGCAGTTGCCGCGCTGGACGGGCACGCCGCTCGACGAAGAGAACCGGCACGCCTGCCTGGAGCGCGGTGAGCTGTTCTGTTTGATCGGCGATCCAGACGAACTGCAGGCGATGCTGGTCATCGACCAGCGCGACATCGAATTCGTGCTGCCCGGGCAATCCCTGCGAGTGCAATTCGACGAGTACCCGGGCCGCGTCTTCAAGGCGCGATTGGAGTTCGTCTCCAAGAGTCCTCTCGAACAAGCTCCCCCGGAGCTTTCGACCAAAACGGGCGGAGCCTTGGACACTGTAACAGACTCCAGCGGCGACGAGCGACCGCTGCAGGTCGTCTACCAGGCGCTCGCTCCGCTCGACACTGCGAACATCGCCCAGCTCTCACCAGGATTTCGCGGCACGGCGAGAATCGATGTCGGCAGCCGCACCATCGCCCAACGGTTTTGGCGGTTCCTGGGTGAGAGTTTTCAGTCGAGATGACCGGGCGATCAGGTGATCCCCAAGTCGGCTCGCAGAATCTGTGAGCAGTTGAAGCCGGGCAAGCCGGTGATGTTGCCGCCGGGATGACAACACGATCCGCACAGATAGAGACCTTCGAAACAGGTGCGGTAGTGACCGGCTCCAGGAAATGGGCGGTTGTAGCCGACCTGCCCTTCAGCGAAAGCGCCCACCAGCAGATCGCTGTCCGTCATGTTCCAAAACATCTGCCGCGTGTCGAGCGGAGATCGCACGAATTGATCCAAGACGGCCGTCTTGAGATTCGGGGCGTATTCTCGCCACACGTCAAGCATCTGTTCGCCGTGCCGCACGGCCTCGGACTTCCAGCACTCAGCGTCGCCGTTCAAATGATACGGCAGCTTCTCCCACATGAACGCCGTGTGGCGACCGGCCGGACTCTGCGACGGATCGAAGCGAGACGGGCAACAACCCCACATCACTGTTTTGGGGATTTCGCCTTGTTGGTGCGCCGCCACAATCTCGTCGAATTGATCGACGTGATCCAAACCGACGATCGTCATCAGGGCGTCGTTCAAATGCGGCGCGTCGGCGGCCGCCCGATACTGCGGAGGCTCGGTCAGATTGAGATTCAGTGCGAAGAGCGGAGCCAGCAAGTTGTAGCGGAAGTTCGCCGTCCGCGCGGCCCATTCCGCAGGCGTCTCGGCGCACAATTGATTGAGCGTCTGTTGCGGGTTCAGTCCGGACGCCACCCACCGGCAATCGATTCGCTCCCCCGATTCCAGTTCCACACCGCGGACTCGGTCGCCTTCGATCACAATGCGGCGTGGAGCGACCCCTGTGCGGATCTGGCCGCCGGCGTCCGTGACGGCCGCAGCCAAGGCGACCGCCAATTGCCGCGCGCCGCCAACACACATTTGAGCGAGCGCGTCGCTAGCCAACAGCGCTGGAATGTGGTGACCAAATCCAGGACAACGCAAGTCGACCTCCCGCAGACCATTGAAGAACAGCAAACCAGCTTGAACGAGCGGGTGTTGGAAGTTCTCCTTCACGAATTCGAGCGGGGTCGCCTTGCTGACCTCCATCAGATAGCGGCCGTCCTCGGTCTGCTGCAGCTGCTGCTGGCGCTCATCGATTGGCAGCGGCGGACTCTGCGCTTCCGGAATCAAGATGTCGCGAACGATGCTGCGAAATCGATCGCGCCACTTCTTGAGCGTCGCCGCGTCGCCGGCGTGGACCTGAGCGATCGAATCGACCGTCCGATCGAAGTCCGCCCACCACTCAAGTGATCGGCCATCGGAAGCGAGCAAGGCGACGTTGAGGTCGGGGGTGATGTACTGCGCGCCCCGCCGTTCCAATTCCAAGTCAGCGTACCACGGCATCTGCGTAACGCCGCGATGAAAAAACGCATGGGTGTTGTGTTGGAAACCGCTCTCCGCGGGGTGCTCGATTGTGGTCAGGCCGCCGCCGATCTCGTCGAGCCGCTCCAGGCAAATCGTCTCTTGCCCAGCGCGCGCGAGGTACGCTTGCAAGACTAAGCTGTTGTGCCCGGATCCTAGAATCACACCGTCCATCGCGCTTCTTCTCGTGTTAGGGAGTGCGAGTTGAGCACCGCGCGGCGCGCTTTGACACGATTAGTCGTCCGGTTCGCGTTCGCGTTCTTTCGGCGCTTGATCGACGATTGACTTGAGTTGATCGACTGCGAACGGGCGGCTGAACGCGGCCAGCTCGTCGATCGCGCCGCCACCCGGTGCGCCGATCTGCAAGGGCGTAAGTGGACCAGGGGGGCTGTTGAGTTCCAGCTTCGCCGCCACTCGAGCGTTGATCAACAGCTGCAACTGCTTGGGGCCCTTGCGATAGTGCACGGCCAAATGAACCCAGCGACCCTGCAGTTCCTTGACGTTTCCGGCTCCAGCCGGCCTACTCATTTCGCCGGATCGCAGAACCAAGCGTTCACCGTTCGTCACGACGCGCCAGCGCGGGCCCGAGAGAATCGGACCTTTTCCCTCGGTCCAACGAAACCAACCCCCGACAGCTGCGCCCGAGCCCATCCCGAAGCCGCCGAGCGGCTTGTTCACTTTGATCATGGCTTCCGGTGACAACGTGACGGCTCCGCCAATCAGTCCGCCGCGGATGACCGGCTCCGCCAACTGAGCGTGAGCGGCTCGACCACCTCGGTCCAGCAGGTCTTCATCGAAACTCCAGTAAGCCAGCAGGCCCGGCAATTCTTGTACAAGCGTCGGTTGCGCCGATCCCGCCGATCCGACAACGGGTGGCTTGTCGGTGTTCAAGTTCTGGAACGACCGCCGGACGTCAAGACCGTCTTTCGATTTCAACCGCGCCCACTCGATCTTGTAGTCGGTGATCACATCTTTGACGGTGGCGATGCGCTGCTGCACTGGCGAATACCCTTCGCGCTCGATCGTCAAGTCGTGCGCGCCCTCGTTCAACTCAAACTCAATCGGACCGTCCGCCGGCAATTGCTGAATGTGGCTGTCGATGTGCAAGCGGACTTCATGACGAGCCGCGCCGCCCAAATCGATGCGCAGCGTCGAGACCGGCCGCCGTGGCTGAGAACCGTTGCCGGATGACTGAGTCGTTGGCTGCGTGTCCGGTTTCGACGACAACATCACGACCGCCAGCACGGCCGCCGCCGCCAATACGCAGCCGAGCAGTACGAGGATTGGCAGAGCATTGCTCTTCTTGCGTTGGTACGGTCGAGCTGACCGCGTGGGCCGAGTGCTGGCCTTCGTCGGCGTCGAACCACCACCTGTATTGATCAACGGCTTCGGCGCATCCGGCGGTGGAGGCGGATTCGCCTTGTGAACCTTCTTGGCTTGCGGAGCCGCGTCCGCGGGCTTGACCAACTTCGCTTGCTGAGGAGCCGCCGTTCCCTGAACGGCCTTGGCTTGAGGAATGGCCTTCGCCGCCGGAGCCGCCGGCTTCAGTTTCGCCCGCAGTTGTTTGTCGTACGACGATCGCTTGCCGTCATTCAACAGGCACAACCTGGCCGCCGCTATTTCATTGAGCAGCTTCTGCGCAGCGTCCATCTCGTCACCGGCCGACTGTTCCTGAAGGAACGCCATCAACCGGTTGGCCGCCGCGTCGATCACCTCCCGATCGCCCTCGTACATCTCGATTCCCAACAATCGATAATGGTGCGGGGGCTGATCTTTAGGAGGAATCCCAAGCCATTTGTAATAGGGGTCAAAACCCGACGACATCTCTCACCAACCGCGCAAACGAAGGTTCGAACTTGCAACCGTTCATTGTGCAACCCATCGTCCCGGCAGGCAACTGATGTGTGAGAGTCGACTCGCCGATCGCTGTGAACAGATGCGACGGGCTCGAGTTGGGGGCTCGAGTTGGGCGCGCTCGAATCGGCTGCCGGGAATCCCGTTTCACCAGCCACGGATGGCGGCGGACGCATATCCTACGAGAGATTCTGGAGGAACGATTGGAGGTCGTCGTCGTCGTCCGCTTTGGCCGTGTCGCTGGCTTCTTCGGCGATCCAGTCGAAGGCCGGCGAATCGTCCTGCGGCTGTTCCCGCGGAGCCTCCTGGTCGCCTTCGGCGTCGGCCGCGGCTTCCGCAACGGGAGCCGCTTCGTCAGCGACAGGCTCGGCTGTCGGAGCCGCCGCCTCACCGATCGGCGTCGCGACGGCGGTGGCGACAGGCGCAGCCGGCAACGCCTCTGGCGGTGACTCCGCAGGTTGGCTCTCACTGGGCAACATGTCGGCGCTGGAATCCGCCATCGAGTCAATGAACTCGGCGGCTTCCAGATCTTCGCCCAATTCGTCCAGCTCGTCGGGGTCCAGCAGCTGGTCGTAGATATCGTCATCGCCAGCGGGCGTCGCCGCCACGGTGTCGGCGGCTTGTGGGGGCGCTTGTGGGGAAGGCGCTTGCGGGGAGCGCGCTTGTGGGGAGCGCGCTTGTGGGGAGGGCGCTTGTGGCACGGGCGCGACCGGCCGGGCGGGGGCTTCGTTGAGGAGGTGATTTGCTTCGCGCTTCGTTCGCCAGTCTTCAACCTCTTGTTCGGAAAGGCCCGTCGAGCGATCAACTTCCATGCTGGTCTCATCGGCGACATCTTTCAATTGCGCCCGCACGGTCAGCCGACCGTCGTCCAAGTAGCGAAACCGCACTTTGATGGGCGTGCCGGCCGGCAGTTGATCGGGCAATCCGCCAACGACAAATCGTCCGATCTTAGTGGCGTTCTTCCCGCTGGCGTCGCCACCTTCGACAACATCGATGGCGACATTGATCTGGTCGTCCTCGCGCGTGCGAAACACTCCGCCGCCGGCGGCGGGAAGCGCCGTATTGCGGGGAATGAGAACTTGGCGCCGCGGCATCCCGGTCGCTTTCTCAAGTCCCATTACGCCGAGATCGTGCGAGTTGACGTTTTTGATGGTGATGTTCGGGCTGCCCGCACCTTTCAGGCGGATCGCCGCGTGGACGGCCGCGCCGTGCGCGATCGCTTCGTCGGGAGAGAGCGAACGATCGACCGACATCCCCGATTCCTTTTCGAGCGCTTCCTGTATCGTTGGCATGCGGCTCGAACCGCCCGCCAACAAGATGCGCGTGACACCGCTCCAGTTGTAGTGGCAATCGCGCAACAGCCGCTGGGTGGTGAAAACCGTCCGCGCAACAAGATCGGCGGTCAGTTCATCGAATTGTTCCCGCGACAATTCGATCCGACTGCGGCTCCCTCCAAAGGAGATATGGACCATCGCCGAGGCGCGGGAGGTCAGAGTGCGCTTGGCGTCTTCAGCCTCGCGGAGCAGAATCTGTTGCCCGATCGGATTCTCGCGCAAGTCGATCCCGTGTTCCGTCTTGAACTGGTCGGCCAGGAACGTGGCGACTCGGTGATCCCAATCAACCCCGCCCAGATAGACATCGCCCGCCGTTCCCAGCGCGCGGTAGTTGGCTCCGTCTATCTCCATCAACGTGACATCAAATGTACCGCCGCCCAGATCGTAGACCAGGATAACTTCCTTATCCCGAGCCGCCCCCTGGTCATCCAAGAATCCAGCCTGCACGCCGTAGGCGATCGCCGCCGCCGTCGGCTCGTTAATGATGTCGATCACGTCCAACCCGGCGATGCGTCCGGCGTCCTGCGTCGCCTTTCTTCGCGGCTCATTGAAATACGCCGGCACGGTAACGACCACCTTGTTCAAGTCGCCGAGCATCAAGGCGGTGTCGTCAGCCAGTTTGCGGAGGATGACCGCCTGAACAACTTCGGGAGGCAGGTTTTGGCCGAGTACCTTGTCGCGGATGGACGACTTCCCCATGTCGCGTTTGGCGAGCTGAGCGATTCGTTCGGGTTCGTGCTCGGCGACTTTCACTGCCTCCTTGCCGACGATCGGGCCTTCGCGATCAAAGAACACCACGCTCGGGGTGGTCAAATCGCCCTCGGCGTTTTGGATGGTGCGGCAACGACCGTCCTTGTCGAAGTGAGCGATGACGGAGAACGTCGTCCCGAGATCGATGCCGACCGCCGGCTCGTGCGCTGAACTCATCGTAACCCCAAAACTAATTGAACTGGCGGCTGGGCCGATCCTGGCCTCGACAATGCTCCACTTGGACGTGCATGTAGTGAAGCTGCTTCGGGTGAGAAACCCGGTGATCCGTTGAACCGTTTATCGTGGTCGAAATCAGGTCCATTCGCAAGCTCCGAAGGGCCGCTGAGAGCGAATTGTCGCCCCCTGAGCGAATCGTCCTTGCTAAAATGGATCCCCGCGCCGATTGATCGCAGCAGGTTGATCCAGCGGTAGGGATATTCCTATGTCTCATTCCTTCGTGCATCCACAGGCGACGAGAAAATGCGGCTCTCCTTCGTGATGATCGGGGTCGGATTAGTTTTCAGCGGGCCCACTGTCGGGGCGGAAGAGGACACCCGTTTCGAGAAGGACGTGGCGGCCGTCTTCGTCCGCAGATGTTTGGAATGCCACAACGAACGGGACGCGGCCGGCGGACTGAAGTTGACGCGTAGTGCGTTGGCCCGCCGCGGCGGAGAAAGCGGCCCCGTGATTCAACCGGGGAAAGCCGCCGAAAGTCAGCTCATGGAGCGAGTGCGGAGCGGTGAAATGCCGCCGCCCAGGAAGGGAGTGTCGCAGAAACTGCCCGGTTACATCGTCATCCTCGAGAAGCGCGGCGGCCCGATCAGCGGGCGACCGATCTCTCTGACAACATCTCTCTGACAACATCTCTGACAAACCTTTTTGACAAACCTCACCAATGAGTCTGCACCATGACGCGATTCCTCCGTTCGTTTCTGTTTTCGTTTTTTGCCGCGGCCATGCTGCTCAGCGGCCTCGCGTCGGCCGCCGACCGACCGCGCAACCTGCTGATCATCCAAACCGACGAGCATCACTTCGGCACGCTCGGCTGTTACGGCGGAAAGATCGTTGAGACGCCGCATATCGACTGGATCGCCAAGCACGGCGCGCTCTGCTCGAGTTTTTACGCGACGACGCCCGTCTGTTCGCCGTCGCGGGCCGCTCTCGTCTCGGGCAAGTATCCGCAAAAGACACCGGTCGTCACCAACAACATCCCGTTGGATGATTCGATCGTTACGTTCGCCGAGTTGCTGCGGCGGCGCGGCTACGCGACAGGATTCGCCGGCAAGTGGCATCTCGACGGCTCTGGGAAACCCCAATGGGCGCCCGAGCGCAAGTTCGGGTTTGAAGACAATCGGTTCATGTTCAACCGGGGCCACTGGAAGAAGTTTGTCGACGCCGACGCGGGACCGCGCGTCGGCTCGACGAACAAGATGGGCAAACCGAACTACGATTTGAACGGAGCCGACGAGAAGACCTTTTCCACCGATTGGCTCAGCGACAAAGCGATCGACTTCATCCGCCAACACAAGGACAAGCCGTTTTGCTACATGCTAAGCCTGCCGGATCCGCACGGACCCAACACCGTCCGCGCCCCGTACGACACGATGTACGACGATGTCGAAGTGCCGATCCCGGCGACGTTGAGCAAGTTGAATTCGGCGTCGCCGGCGTGGGGGAGGAAGGCCGGCGTCACCGCGGCTCAACTGCGCCGGCTGATGCCCAAGTACTACGGCATGGTCAAGTGCATCGACGACAACGTCGGCCGCATCCTCGACGCGCTCCGCCAAGAGGGAGTTCTCGAACAGACGGTCGTGGTCTTCACGAGCGACCACGGCGATCTGTGCGGAGAACACGGGCGACTGAACAAGGGCGTTCCCTACGAAGGCTCGGCGCGGATTCCGTTTTTAATCTACTGCCCCGGCAAAGTGAAGCCCGGACTGATCGTGCCTCAAGCGCTCACCTGCATCGACTTTTTGCCCACCGCGATGACGCTGCTCGACGCGCCGGCCGCGGACGATGTCGACGGCCGCGACGCGAGCAAATTGCTGGTCGGTGATGTTCGTTCGTGGGAAGATATCGCCTTCGTCCGCGGGGCCGGATCCACCGGCTGGCTGGCGGCTGTCACCAGCCGATACAAACTCGTTTTCGCCGCGAACGACGAACCGTGGTTGTTCGATGTCGAGCACGACCCGCAAGAGACGAAAAACCTGTTTGCTGAGCCGGAACATCGCGTTCTGGTGAAGCGGTTGACGAAGGCCTTGCTCGAATACGCTCAGCGACATCAGGATCCGCACGCGCGTCACCCCCGTGTGCAAGCCGCCATGCGGGCCGCCTTGAATTGAGACCCACTGACTTGGCTTGCCCGCGACGGCGCGACATACTAGGGAGCTGTACGGACTTCGTACAAGCTCGGTGCGCCCAAATTCGATATCCCTCTCACATCTCCCTTCGTCCGTCAGGAACGATCGATGACACAAAACAAAACACGTCGTGATTTTCTCAAGCAATCCTCAGCCGTCGCGGTCGGAGCCGGCGCAGCCGCCTACTTCCCGTGGAGCGAGAAGGCGTTCGCCAACCAGGACAAGAACGACCGGCCGCAGATCGGCTGCATCGGAGTCGGCAGCATGGGAACCGGCGACGCTCGCGCCCATGCGCGATTCGGCGACGTCGTGGCGGTTTGCGATGTCGACTCGCGGCACGCCGAGCGGGCGAAGAACGCCGGCAACATCGGCAAAGGCAAAGCCGACGCCTACAGCGACTACCGCAAGATCCTCGAACGGAAAGACGTCGATGTCGTGAGCGTCGTCACGCCCGACCATTGGCACGTCAAGATCGCCATCGAGGCGTTGCAAGCCGGCAAACACGTCTTCTGCCAAAAACCGCTCACCTTGACGCTGGAAGAAAACCAGCTGATGCGCAACGCGTGCAAAAAGTACGGCGATCGCATCTTCCTCGTCGGCACACAACAGCGCAGCGACCGCGGCCGCTTTCTCCGCGCGATCAACATGGTGCAAAAGGGACTGCTGGGCGATATCAAAAAAGTCACTGTCGGCATCAACGGCTCACCCACGGGCGGGCCGTTTCCCGTAGTCGAGCCGCCGAAGGAATTGGATTGGAACTCCTGGCTGGGACAAGCTCCCGAAGTCGACTACCGCGAGAAGCGTTGCCACTACCAATTCCGCTGGTGGTACGAGTACTCGGGCGGCAAGTTCACCGATTGGGGAGCCCACCACGTCGATATCGCCACGTGGGCGATCGGCGAAGACAAGCAGGGAATGGGTCCTGTCGAGATTGACGGTTCCAGCGCCAAGCATCCAGTCCCCTTCAAGGACGGTTACCCGACGCGCGACGACAGTTACAATACGTCGCACGACTACACGGTGAACTGCAAGTTCAGCAGCGGCGTCGAAATGGCGATCACCAGCCACGGCGACAACGGCATTCTGTTCGAGGGAACGGAAGGCCGCATCTTTGTGAATCGCAGCAAGATCGTCGGTAAGCCGATTGAAGAGAAGTGGGACGACGGCAAGTACACCGACGACGATCATCGGCGACTCTACAAAGGCAAGCCGGCCGAAGGACACAAGAACAACTTCTATCGGTGCATCCGCGAAGGCGGCCTACCTGTCTCCGACGTCTTTACTCACGTCCAGGCGATGAACACTTGCCACCTGGCCTCAATCGCCGCCCGCTTGGGTCGCTCGATCAAGTGGGAGTCGAAGACTGAGAAAATCGTCGGTGACGAACAGGCGGCCGGTCTGTTCGCGCGAACGCCGCGGGAGGGATTCGAGATTCCTCGCGTGTAAGTGGCGAAGCGGACTTCTGGCGAGTCCACTACCTGAAATCCAAGCCTGACAGGCTGCGAGGATCTTTCCAGCTAGGGCGAACTGGCCTCGTGTCGGCGCTGCATTTCCTTCGCGATCTGCGGATGCGCGTCGGCGACGTCGTCGGTTTCGCCAATGTCTTCGGAAAGATCGAACAGCCGCCAGGCGCCGTCGTCCTTGATGCGGACCGCCTTCCACTTGCCGGCTCGAATAGCGGTCTTTTTCCCGTAGCGCCAATAGAGGAACTCGTGACTGGTCTGCACCTGGCCTCGCAGTGTTGAGACGAAGGAGATCCCGTCGGTTTCCGCCGGCGGATCGGCGCCGGCCAGGTCACAGGCGGTCGGAACAAAATCCCAAAACGCCAGCGGCTCGTCGCACGTCGCGCCCGCGGGCGTCACGCCCGGCCACCAGGCAATGGTCGGCACGCGAATGCCCCCTTCGTAAAGATCGCGTTTGAAGCCGCGCAGCGGGCCATTGGAATTGAAAAACTCGTGCCGGTGACCGCCCTCGGAATGGGGTCCGTTGTCGGAAGTGAAAAAGACCAACGTCCGGCGTTCGATCTTGAGTTCCTTGAGCAACCCGACGATGCGCCCCACGTCGGCATCCATGCGAGTGATCATGGCGGCGTGCCCGCGGGCAGTAGCTGGCCACTTCCGCGATTCGTAGACTCCGTAGTTGGGCGTTTCCATTCCGTCGCCCGTCACTCGACCGCCTTCGTTGTTCGCATGTGGAATCGTCCAATGGACGTGAAGCAGAAACGGGTTCGCGCGATTGCGGCGAATGAACTCCAACGCCTCGTCGGTCATGACGTCGTGGGAGTAGGTCCGCCGCTGGGAGGAAACTCGACCCCGAGCCCGCGGATGATCGCTCAACACATTGCCCGCCAACTCAACGCGCTTTCCGTTGCGGAAGAGATGCGTCGGATAGTAGTTGTGCGCCGCACCCTGATCGAGGTATCCCATCCAAAAGTCAAAGCCGTTGCGCGTCGGCCTCCCCGTCGTCAGCGGTCCGCCCATCGCCCACTTGCCGACACCTCCTGTGCGGTAGCCCACTTTCTGAAGACGCTCGGCGACCGTCGTGTCGGCTTCCTTGAAGACGTACGACGCGTTGGAATTGATAGCGGTGTGACCCGTGTGCCGGCCCGTCCACAACACGAGACGCGACGGCCGGCAAACGGTGCAGCCCGCGTAGAAACTAGTCAGCCGCGTCCCCTCCTTCGCCAGCCGATCGAGCTGCGGCGTCTGGATCCTCTCCTGGCCAAAACAGCCGAGATCGCCGTAGCCGAGGTCGTCGGCCATGATGAAGATGATGTTGGGCTGCGCTGCGGTTTGAGCGCTCACCGGTTCCGCCAGAACCACCGCCGCGGCGGCGACGCACCAGATGTATCCTGATCGAGACATCTTCTCTCCTGTTGTCCAAGAATCGAGCCGCCATTGTCGACCGGCGCCATCCTCCTTCCCCACTTGGCGGAGGCCCGTCCACCCATTGTGGGTATCCACACTGAAGTCAGACCTGACAGAGTGGTCGCGCAGGCGAATTGTAACCGAAACTATTAGTGTCCTACGACAGAATCGATTCAAACTGCAATCGATTCAAACTGCGACTACCTGTTACTCGTGAGGCCGCGGCGGGGCAGCACCCGTTCCAGTGGAGTGCCTAACGGGTTCGCGCGGCGCGCGAGTGGCAGGAAGCATCACCGGCGAACGCGAACTATCGCCGAACAGAACATGGAGCTCGGACTCTGTCCGTCGCTCTATCGAACGGCGGGCTGAAGGTAACTTCCGCGCCACGGTCCCTTCGGCCCGCCTTCATTTTTGCATTCCGCCATGCGATCCAAGTGCAGCGATGTGCGGGCGCATTTTCGACGCCGCCGAAAAGCGCAGCGATCGATTCGACTTGCCTTCGAGTCGCGCGGAAAAGAAAACGCTCAATCCCAGTTCCACCGCAACGACGTTGGATGCGGCGAGACGCAGAGCGTGAGCTCCAACGTACTACGGCGTCGTGAGCTTGGCGGCGTTCTGTTTTTCGATCTGGCGAGCCGTGTGGATCGCGTGCAGCAACGCGGCGAACGAGTGGACTCGCAGCTTTTTCATGATCCGCGCGCGGCGATCCTCAACCGTCCGTATGCTCACGCCCAGGCGCTTGGCGACGGTCTTGTTGGGCACTCCTTCTATGACAAGATTCAACACATCGCGCTCGCCGTCCGACAGATCGCCCACGCGATTCATCAGATCCGCGTCGCGTCGCCGCTGGTCCCATTCCGCCTGACAAAGGTCCAGACTGTGCTTGATGGCGTCCCACAACCGCTGATCTTCGTACGGCTTGGTCAGCACGGTCACCGCTCCGTCCCGCATCGCCGACACCGTGCCCCGCACGTCGATGAAGGCGGAGATCAGGATGACGGGTAAGGTGGCGTTCGCCTCCCGCAACCGTTGCTGCAATTCGAGACCTGTCATGTCGGGCATGCGAACATCGGTCACCAGACAACCGGGTCGCGAAATGTCGTACGCGTCCAGGAAATCGACTGGTGACTCATACGATTCAACACGAACCTCCATCGCCGAGATCAGTGCGCAAACAGACTCCCGCGCAGCCTGATCGTCGTCAACGACGAAAACTGTCGGCTCAGGCCCCGACTGGTGGCTCGCGCTCGGCGAGCCGTCTAGTTGGGGCTGAATTGGGTGGGAGTTGGTGTTCCGCCCAAAGTGAGGAGGTTGAATAGAATGAGCTCTCTGCATCTGGGATCCCCTGCCAAAAAAATCTGTCCCGTTCTCGCGGGTCAGCAATTCACTCTTCCAGATTATCGACCACAGTTGAGTGGAACGATCAATCCCATTGACGATCCGACGTGTCGGATTCCCGCAACCCAGACATCCATTGGGTAGGGCGGCAATCGCCACAAGTCGTTCTCACAGAGTAGTTTGGCGTTCTCAACTCAGATCGGACCGTGCGGGCATCCGTCATTCGACCGGAAGGGAGATGTGAAACGTCACGCCTCCGCCTTCGTTTTCTGTCACCCACAGATCGCCGCCGTGCGACTCGACAATGCTCCGGCTGATGGCTAATCCCATCCCCATTCCTTCCGATTTGGTCGAGTGAAACGCGTCGAAGACCGTATCGGGGATCTCTCCTCCGAAGCCGTGGCCTCGGTCTTTCACTGCGACTTGGACGCAATCGTCGTGCACTTCAGCCTCGACTTGAACGATGCGCTGATCGGTGGGCGTCTCGTCCATCGCTTCAAAGGCGTTGCGGAGGAGATTGACGAGCACTTGTTGGATCTGCACGCGGTCGGCCGCAATTTGCTGATCCTCGCCCAGCGGGGTCACGTCGACGCGCACCCTTTTTCGCCGCGCATCGAATTCCAGCAATTGCATCGACTGGCCGATCACTTCGTTGATCGAAACGGCTGTACGCTGCGAATCTTGACGCCGCAGGAACCCGCCGATTCGATTGAGAATCTCACCGGCGGAGGTGGAGAGGCCATCGATCCGGTCAAATCGCTCGATCATCTGCTCGGTCGTGATCGTATCTTTTTCGAGACCGATGCGCGACGCTTTGGCGAAGTTTGAGATTGCGTACAGAGGTTGGTTGATTTCGTGGGCGATCTCGGCGATGGCTTCACCCAACATCGTCAAACGGCCGACGTGGGCCAATTCCGACTCGCGTTTCTGCAGTTCCTGCTGTACGCGTTTTCGCTCGCTGACATCGCGGAGGATGCCGGTGTAGAACTGTTTGCCATCCTTGGTGTGCCGACCAAACGACAACTCGACCGCAACGACGACGCCGTCCTTGTGCAGACCGGAAACCTCAATCGCTTCTCGTCTCGACTCGGCGCCGCGTTGATTGAGTCGACTGAGCGCCTGAGTGTGTCCTAAGCGCAACGCTTCGGGGATCAGTATCGTCACGTTTTGACCAACAACTTCGTCGACGTGATAGCCAAACGTACGGTGCATCGCCGGGTTGGCGAACACAATCTGTCCCTCGTCGTCGATCGTAATGATGACCTCTTGGGCTGACTCCGTGATAACGCGATGTTCTTGCTCGCTGTCGCGGAGGATCTGTTCGGAACGCGTTTTCTCAATCGCAATTCCGGCCAGATGAGCGGACGAATCGATCAGCGCGAGCTCGTCGTCGGACGGAGTTCGCGGCTCGTGATAGTAGAAAGCGAAAGTACCCAGGACTTCATTGGCCTGTGAAAAAATCGGCTGCGACCAGCACGCGCGGAGATTGTATTGAGCGGCGACGTCGGAGAACTTGTCCCATAGAGGACTCGATTGGATGTCCTCAACAATCACCCGCCGCCGCGCGAAGGCGGCCATCCCGCAAGAACCGACGGTGGGGCCGATCCTCGTGCCGTCGACGAGGCGGTTGTAATCATCGGGCAGGCTGGGAGCGACGCCGTGACGCAATCGGTCGCCTTCGAGAATCAACACCGACGCCTTCATGCCCGGCACCTGGCTTTCGATCGCCCGGACCAACGAAGTCAAGACATCTTGCATGGCCGCTCCGGTGGCCAGCTGCTCGAGCAGTTGATAGTGGTCCACCAAGAGGTTCTCGGCCTTCTTTCGTGACGTGATGTCGCGATAGAACCAGACGCGGCCGTAGCTGTCGCCGTCGGGAGACTTGATCGGCGCGCCGTGCCGATCGATGATTCGACCATCCCGCATGTGCAGTTCGTCGTGACTGACACCCTCCCCATTCTCGTAAAGAAGCTCGGTTCGATCTCTGAATGCCTGCGGGTCGACTAGCCGGTCGCTGGCCCATTGGACAGCGGCTACGCTGTCGCGGCGTTGAATGAACTCGTCCGGGTACTGCCAGATTTCGGCGAACCGTTCATTCCAAATCAGCCACTCACGTTCGTTTGAGACAACCAGAATGCCGTCGATCGACGCCTCCGTCTGAGATTCCAAGACGCTCTGCCGGAAGCGCAATTCCTCCTCGCGTTCGACGCGCTCGGTGACGTCGCGGGCGATTGCCAAGAAGCAGGTCTGACCGGCGACCTCCTTGCAACAAACGGTGACCTCGACGGGAAACGTTGTGCCGTCCTTGCGCCGGTGTCCACCTTCGATGAAGACGGCCTTGTCTTGATTCTTAATCCGTTCGACAAATTCCGACCACTGCGGTTGCTGTACATCGGCGGCGACAACTTGAATGTCCTGAACGCGCAGCGTCAACAGCTCCTCCCGCGAGTACTGCAGGTTGCGAGTGGCGCTGGCGTTGCAGTCGACAAACTTGGCGGTCACCGGATCGATGACAAAAACCGCTTCATCGGCTTCGTCGAGAATCTCGCGAAATCGTTGCAAGTTGTATTCCAGCTCGCGGCGCTCGCTAATGTCCTCGACGACGGCCAACGTACAGGCTTGGCCTTTCAGCGTGACCGGCGCAATACTCATCAGCGCGTAGAACGTCGAACCGTCTCGGCGCCTCAGCTCGACCGACTCGGCGCTAACAAACCCGTCCGTCCGCAGCTGCTGTAATAGACGATCTCGATCAGCTGGGTTTGCGTAAAACTCAGCGACGTTTTTGGAGCTGACTTCCGTCTTGCTCTCGTAGCCGCCGGCGTCGAGCATCGATTTGTTCATGTCCAGCAGCCAACCGGACTCATCCGCGATGCCGATTCCGGCCGGCGAGTTCTCGAACAGCGCCCTGTACATTTGCTCGTTTTCACGCAACGCGTCTTCGGCTCGCTTGTGGTCGGTGATGTCAATGACCAGGGTGTAAAAGCCGATGACACGCTCCGCGCTGTCGAAGCGGGGAACGTAGGTGGCTTGAATCCACCGCCCACCGCGTACAGGTGTGACGAATTCCTGCTCAAACGTCACCGTTCTTCCCGATAGAACTTCGGCGAACCTGTCCTCGAGCGATGCAAACCACTCATCGCCGAGCACGTCCCGCACCTTGCGACCAGTTATCTGATCCGGCTTCAGTCCCAGCCACTGCTCATACGCAGGATTGTTGTATTGGTACCGCATGTCAGCATCGATGTACGACAGCAGCGCCGGACAATGCTCGCTGACCTCAAAGTGCGCGGCCGCATGCTGCAGCGCTTCCTCGGCCATCTTGCGTTCTGTAATGTCCAGGCCGACGCCCAGCACAGCGGACTGACCAGCGAACTGAATCGCTGTGGCGCTGAAGTCGATCCACCGCTCCCGGCCATCCTTCGTCACGAGTTTGATTTCGTAGCGATTGACAACCTCTTCACCTCGTTGCCGGGCAAGGCTGCGTTCGCGGACCAAGTCGTGGAAGTCAGCGTGGACGTAGTCGAGACAACTCATGTTGAGCAGCTCGTCGTTTGAGTAGCCCAGAAACTTCGACACCTCGGGATTCGTGTAGAGATGAATCGTGTCGCTGAAGATGGAGACGAGCGAGGGATTCGATTCCGCCAACGAGCGGAATTGAGTCTCGCTGGCGCGCAAGGCCAAGTCCGCGCGTTCGCGGGCAATGGCGATGCCGGCGAGATGAGCGCCCCACTCGAGCAGTTGGTTGTGCAAGAGCTCAGGAGACCGCGGGGCCGGGTGCGAGATGGCGAATGTAGCGACAACCTG
Source organism: Pirellulaceae bacterium (assembly GCA_030748485.1). GTDB lineage: Bacteria > Planctomycetota > Planctomycetia > Pirellulales > Pirellulaceae > JASMLW01. Next base: position 13,505 of record JASMLW010000011.1, on the reverse strand, counting down.
ATCGTCGCAGCGAATCGGAACCGACCAGCACGCGCCGATACCAAAATGCTCGGCGACCTCCCGGAACGGTTCCCACCTCGGATCGCTTTGTACGTCTGTGACGATCGTCACCTCGCCCGTAAATGCGGCTGTCCCGCATGACCCGCTGGTCGGACCTGGTCTGAGACCGTTGAACGCTTCAATCAACTCGGGCGTCAGCGACGGTCCGGCGGCGATGTTCAGACAGCTGGCGTCGTCCGCCAGCTCCATCACGGAACAGACCGCGTCGGGCACGAACGACTCGACATGCTGGCAGAGCTCGTCGAGCACATGAGACAGCGACTTTCCGGTCGCGATCTGTTCGAGCATGTCGCTTTGCAATTCGACGAGACGATCTTTTTGAAACCGCTCCGTCATATCCTGCCCGGTTGCAAAGAATCGGCCCCCTTCGAGGTCCGGCAAAGCGCTCCACAGCACGTGACGCTCCGACCCGTCCTTGTGCAACATGCGGAGCTGGAAGTCGACCGTCGTCGCACCACTCGCCAACCGCTCGACTTCCGCCATCGCCATCGGGCGGTCGTCGGGATGCACGAACGCCAGGTATGAGTTGCTGAGAAACTCGTCGCGATCGTGACCCAACGTGCGCTCGCAGGCGACGTTCACTTCTTGGACGTCGCCTGCAAAACCGACGACCGCCATCAGATTGAGCGGTTGATCGAAGAACCGCTTCAAGTCATCTTGAGCCCGTTTTCGCTTGGTGATGTCGATGGCGAAGAGGGTCAGGCCGTCGACTTTTTCATCGCGAAAAACGGGACCGACCCGAGTGAAGTACCAACCCATCTCCTGGTTGCTGGTCAATCCAGGCGCTTCGTACTCGGCCGGCTCGCCGGTGGCGATCACCTGCTCGATGCATGCGCGCGCCAGTTCCTGAGCTTCCGCGGGCATGTAATTGAACACGGACGATCCGGTCACCTGCTCCATCTCGAAGCCATCGGCCAGCTGGTTGATGTAGAGGATTCCGCCCTCGAGATCGGTCAACAGGATAAAGACCGACGAGGTCTCGAGCACCGAACGCAGCCGCGCCTCGGACTCGCGGAGCGCGTCGACGGCCAGCTTGCGCTCGGTGATGTCGGTCCGCACACCGACGATTCCGCCTTCGCGCGTGCGGCGTTCGCTGACCTGCAGCCAACGGCCGTCGCCCAGTTCCTGCAGCGAGACGCCACCGGGATTCTCGTGCTGTTCGAGGCGCTCGCGCACCCATTCCTCTTCGCGCCCCACCGCCGCCGCAATTTGCCCCCGCGCTGCTCCGGCCCGGATCTGATCCAGAAAGAGACTTCCCGGCTCGAGTAGGTCAACGCAGTCGCTGTACGCTTCGCGGTACTTCTGGTTGCAAATCACGAGGCGGTCGTCAGCGTCGTAAAGCGCGAACGCCTCGGTGAAACTGTCGATTGCATCGATCAACTGATTGCGACTTCGCACGGCTGCTTGACGACTTTCCTCAATCTGCTGCGCGGCCAGCCGCCGGTCGGTAATGTCGCTGACGATCCCCAGACATCCGCTCGGTTCGCCATTTTCGTTGTAGAGCAACACGGAAGAATCGGCTAACCAGACGATACTACCATCGGCCGCCACACTCTCTTTGTCGCAATTCCAGACCTGCAGTTCTCCGGAGTGGAACCGATTGGCCGCCTCGGCGTGGGAGATGCCTTGCGCGGCGCCTTGCATGATGTGCCGGCGCACCGTCTGTTCGGCCATGTCGGGCGTAATCTCGTCGGCTCGATAACCCAAGACATCTTCGATTTCGTCTCCGATGTAGACATACGTGTTCGATGCGAAGTCGATTTGGTAAACGGCCGAGTGCGCCGCGCTAATCGCATTGCGGTAGAGTTGTTCACGAGTTTGCACCGCCAGTTCCGCCTGACGTCGGGCGCTAATGTCCTGCATCGACCCCGACATGCGAATCGGCCGCCCCGTCTGGTCGCGGACCGCGCGACCTCGCGCGCGAAACCAGATGAACTCGCCGCTCTTCGACCGCATGCGATGCTCGATGTCGTAGACCGTGTTCTCGGCGAAGTGTTGCTCCGTCGCCTGCCGAACGTCAGCGATGTCGTCGGGGTGGATCAGCTCGCCCCAGGCGGCCGCATCCTTCGTCTCCTCAGCGGCTTCGTGTCCCAACAATTCCATGCCCCGCGGCGAAATCCAGACGTCGCCGGTCGCCACATTCCAATCCCACAGACCGTCGGAAGTTCCGTTGACGGCCAGCTCGAGCCGTTCGTGGGCGATCCGTAACTCGGCTTGCGATTCGCGCAGCGCCTGCTCATTCTTGCTCCGCTCCAGCTCCGTCGCCGCCCGCTTGGCGAAGACGTGAAACAGAGCCGTCGTCTCCTCTCGCGCCACGACCGGCTTGTCGTCCAACGCCGCCAGCACGCCCACCGTTTCACCGCCCAATCCGACGAGCGGCGCACCCATGTATCCTTCGACTCCCATCTCCCCCAGCAACAGATCCGCGGGAAATTGGCTCTGAACGTCGCTCTCGTAAACGCAAAACGACTGTTCCAGGACGTTGGCGCAAGGCGTTCCTTTCAACGCGTACTCGAAATTGTCCGCGTGGCGGTCGTGCGCCCATACCGCCAGCGTCCGCGCGTTGTGGCCGTCGACAACCTCAGCGACGAGGACATATCGGACGCCGAGCGCTTCGGCCAGGTGTTGGGTAAGCGCGCGATAGAAGTCGTCTCCCGCCGCTTTCGCGGTTTCGTCGACGACGTGCCGCAACGCGTTCTCCGCGCGACGCCGCTCGGTGATGTCGCGCGAAATGCCGATGATCCCGCTCACTTCACCCCACGCATCGCGCCGCGGGACTTTCACCGAAAGATACGTCCGCATCTCGCCGGACACCGCGTCGTTGACGCACTCCTCCAGCGTCGCCTGTTGACCGCTCTCCATGATCGCCAGGTCCGCCTCGCGGAGCGCCTCGGCGACGTCCGCCGCAAACACGTCGGCGTCGGACCCGCCGACCACCTCCTCGCGCGACTTGCCGATGATTTGTAAGCAGGCCGAGTTGGCCATCAAGTGACGCCCCTGGCGATCCTTCACGTAGACCGCGTCCGACGTGCTCTCGATAATGTCGTTCAGCAAGTCGAACGCGTCGTTGCGGTGTTGTTCGGCTTCTCCGCGGTCGGCGATGCTGCCGGCGATCCGTTCCAGCTCCGAACTCGCGCGACAACCGAAAACTCGAATCAGCGTCTCAGTTCGTTTCGTGTCGACGAGCGGGCGTGAGTCGAGAACGCATAAGTAGCCGATCGTTTCTCCGGTGGAGCTTGTCAACGCGCAGCCGAAGAAACTGTCGGCCGCCAACTCCAAGACCTCGGCGCAATCGGGAAACTCGGCCTGCATCGCGCGGTCGCACGCGTACGATCCGCGCTCCACCAACTGCTCGAAAGGGCTCCCTTCAATTCGTGTTACGCCGTCCGCCAAGGGAGCAGATTGCCGGCCGTTGTGAGCGACGACTTGGAGCTGATCGCCGGCCAGTTGCAAGAGCAGCGCGTGGCGAACTGACAAAGCCCGCGCCAGGTTCTCCATCAGTGTGGGAAGCAGATCCTTGCCGCCGGGAGCCAGCGTCGCCGACAATAAGTCGTCAAGATGTCGCTCGACTTGCACCCGATCTGTGACATCACGAGCTACAAGCAGACTCAACGTTCCCTCCGCCGCGGACAGGTTGCTCACGCTCAACTCGACGTCCCGAGCGCCCCGGTCGCCGCACAGACGAAGCCCGGTGGACGCCGCCGATGCTCGCCCGTCGTCGCCGCTGACTTGTTGGATAAGTTGCGACAAGCGGCTTAGCGCCAGCGGATCGTCGGCGGTGAACAGCTCGCCCACATGGACGCCCCGCAGAGCCTCGCTGCGACGGCCGATGAGCCGCCCGGCTGTTCGGTTCGCACCCACAACCCGCGCCGAAGCCGGGTCGACAATCAAAATCGCATCGTGGGATTCGTCGAAGAGTTGACGTGAGAGTTCGGCGCCGTCGAGTTCAGGGAGCTCGGAGAAGTTGGGCACGGTCTTTCGTCCTGGCTGATGGCGCCGTCGATCGTGAGCCCTGAATTGGCCCGACCCCGTCGCCGCGATCCGTCGAGTTCTTGGCCCAACAGCCGTGCCCTGTGAAACGACAGGCGAGCGGCTGTTCTGGTCGCCGCTAATCTAGCGGCTTTCGCCGCAACGCCCAAACCCGACTGTTGACGCGCCCTGACGGATTCCCGCCTGCGGCGCGTGGAGTTTGCGCGCAGTTTGAGCGCAGGTGCTAGCGCTAGCGAGCCTTCGGGTCGTCACGGCGTTTGAGCGAACACCGGCGATGCTAAGGCGGCCGAGTTGTCGCGGGGGGCTTCGGCCCAGGCTCGGCAACGCGCAGCTCGCCGTCGAGCCGCCAGACGCTCATCCGTACGCCGTCGTTGCCGCTGACCATTGCGACGAGGTAGCGACCGTTCGGCGACACTTCCAGAGATTGCGGCAATCCCTCGGGGATCGTGAGTTGGTGGGCGAGCGAGCCGTCCGCCGTGTCCCAGAGGTTGACGCGGTGCGGCTTGGCGGCCTCATTCGCGGACGCGGTTGTGTCGCCAGCGATCAGCACTCGGCCGCTCTGGGTGTAAGCCATTCGCGGGACGCTCATCGACCGCCGCGCTCGGTTCGCCAGCGTCCGCACGACCGTGCGAGTCGCTACGTCGCGCACCTGAATGTTCTCAGCCGCCGCCGGCCCTTCCGCGAGAAACTTGCCGTCCGGCGAAAACGCCAGCGAGTCGACGCGTCTGCCGAGAGCGATGCGTTCGTGCGTGTTGGCCTCCCAATTCCACAGCATGAGCTCGTTGCGGTCGCTGATCGCGAGCAACTTGCCGTCGCGCGAAAAACTGGACGCGTCGATGCGCGTGTGCTCGAACGGGGCCGCCTTGAGCAACTTCGACTTGGCGACGTCCCACAACTCGATCCGCTGCTCGCGGACGACGGCGATACACTTGCCCACCCAGGGCGATGTCAAGCATTCGGCTGCACGAGGGAATCGTCGGCTGTTTCTTCCAAGCATTCATGTCCCATACGCTGACATCGCACTTCGCGGCGGGTGTTACCGACACACCGGGCGGATACTGTTCGATCGCCAACCATCTGCGGTCAGCGGACAACTTCAATCGTCCGATCGTGAATTCTCCCAGAGTCAACCTGGTTTGGATCCCGCCATCCAAGACGTCGCGAAAATCGACCGCGCCTTCCTTATCCGCGGCCATGAGAATCGAGTGGTTGTTGAGGATCACGAAACTGGGCGCTTTCTTGTTGGGAAGCGCTTTGGTGTACTGGCGCCTTGGCGGCCGTTGATCCTTGGGCGCATCGGCGATCTCCCAAACGCGGACCTTGCCGACGAGTTCGCCGAGACGGTTCAGCCATCGCTTGTCGATCGCACAGCCGGCGAGCTGTTTGCCGCTGGGCGAGAAAGTCAGACTCGCGTAGGTCGACGATCCAGCGAAATCGCTCAGGTCGGTGTGAATCGGCTTCCGCTTCTGCGGCTTGGCCGTCTCCCACACGAACACCTCGCCCCGCTTGCCCAGAACGTAAGCGGCCGTCCGCGCGGCGTCGTTCGAGATTGCCAGGGCCGCAACTCGGCCACCGAGTTCGAGGCGACCGGTTTCCTTCATCGTCTTGGCGTCCCACGTGATTACGCGGCCCGCCGCGTCACCTGTAACCGCCACGCCACCCGACTTCGCCCATGCCGCGGAGACGGCGGTCGCCGAGTGTCCCACCATCACGCGATTGCCCGGACTGCCCTCGCCGTGGTCGCCGCAAACATACGCCCACAACACGTTCTTCCCCTTCGCACCGCTCACCGCCCCGGTCCCGTCGATGGGACCGGTCATGATCGCGCTGCGGCCTTTTGGATCGACGGCCAGAGGTACGGCGGTGTCCGCCGGCTGTCCGCCCTGGGCGACCGTGCTGGTCTTAATCGTCCCGATCGTGTCAGCCACCTCGCCTTTCGCCCAAGACTTGATGAAGTAGCCGCGAGTGTTGCCAAAGACGATCTGTGCTCTGGTGAAATCGGCGGCGATGGTCTTGTCTGGAAAGACGCCGATCGAGGTTGGGTTGCTGTCCTTCTCTTCGATGAGGGCCTGCTCCTTGCCCTTGGTGTCGAGGATGCGAACGCCGTGCTCGGTCGTCGCGTAGATCTGCTTCTGATCCGCCGCGAAGGCAACAGCCGCATGCGAGCCCGCCACATTCGACTTCCATCGCCAGCGCAGCTCGTCGTCCCGAAAGACGAGAGCCATGATCTCACCGTTCGTGTCGCCGGTGAGCAACGTCTTTCCGTCCGCCGAGAACGCCACCGATACCGGCAACGAACCCGGCAACTCGACCGTGTAGTTCTCTTGCCAGACATCTGTGGCAATCTTTGTTGCGGCCAACTCCACCGGCGGATCTGCGACGGCTACCTGCGAGGTGAGCGTGACGCCGCCCAATACGCCGCAGAAAGCGCCCACAATGCACGACAGGATGACGGCAATACGAGATCCTACAGGGTTGCGGCGGCGCTGTGGGTCGAGAATCGCCAGCACTCGTTGGTCGAGGCGAGCCGTATGCGCCATGGCGACTCCCATCGCGACCTGAGCGGGACGGTAGCGCCGCAGAGTCCATAATAGTTGCTCCGCATAATCGCTCGCCGTCTGCCCCGCCAACAGGACGCAGTCGTCGGATGCGAGTTCTCGCTCAACTCGCAGTCGCCTGATCGCATGCCAGACGAACGGATTGAACCAATAGGTGAGCGCTGCGAGCCGCCCCAGCAGCTGAGTCGAGACGTCGCGGCGTTTTATGTGCGCCAGCTCGTGAAGCAAAATGCAGTGCCGCTGAGTCCGGCTCCATGTTCGCCAATCGCAGGGAACGATAAGCCGTGGAAAGAAAACGCCGACCACCGCCGGAACGCACGTGTCGTCGGACTCCAACGTGACAATCGGCCGCTTGATCCCGAGGACTCGCGCCGCGCCCGCTACGGAATCCAACCAGGAAACGTCATCGATTCGCCGCAGCCCGCGGAGCCTGATCGATTGTCTGAAGAACGAGACTATGAACACGGCCAAGCCGATCATCGCTCCGACCAGCCAGCAGAAGACGAACAGCTGCTCCATGCCCGGCCTCACCGGCTGCCCTGCTGTTGAACTCTGAACTGTCGGCGACTCAACGGGCGGCGGCGCGTGCGGTCGCGCGTCGACATCCGCCGTTAGATTGATGCCGGTGAAGTCGGGGCCGCTGGCACCAGCTTGAGACGACGGAGCGCCGCCGGTTGGAGAGGGATCGAGATCTGCAGTTGCTGAACTGGATGCGTCGAGCGCGCTCGGCAGGACGCCAAGGGAGTACTGCGGCATGAGCAGCGAAGTCAGCGGCACAACCAAGGACGCCGCCACACCGAAAACCCAAACGCGATGTCGCAGCGCCGCCGATTGCCGCCGGAGCAGCGCGCAGGCGAGCGCCGCCAAGGTGATGGCCAGCGTCGACTTGATCGCGATTTCCCAAAACGGAGCGTTCATCAGCGTCAGGATCGCCGCTCGGAAACTCGCCTCTATGTTCGAGAATGCAGTCATCTTAGCGCCCCTCTTTGCGAGCTTTGTCGATGAGTTTCTGCAGCTTGGCGAGCTCTTCTTCCCTCAAATCGTCCGACTTCAAGTCGAGCGCCGCCGCTATCGTGTCGGCGACCGAATTCTCAAAGAACGTCGCCATCAGATGCGATAGAGCCGACTTGCTGGCCGAAGACTTGGACTGAGTCGGGCGGTAGACGTACTTGGCTCCGTCCTGCCGATGCTTGACGAATCCCTTTCGCTCCAGCAGTCGCAGCATGGTTCTGACTGAATCGTAGGCGGGCGGCTCGGCCATCTGCTCCATCACGTCGCCGACCGACGCTTCCTCCAAGCGGAACACGATGTGCAGAATCTCCCGCTCGCGGCGACCCAACTGCGACGAGTCTTTTTGCCTGGCCATGGATGATTGCTCTCCTCGCGAGGTCGACCGGTAATTGATTACCAGTGGTAATGTATTACCGGATCGGGGCGGAAGTCAAGCGATTTTTCGTTCCCGGGGGTGTGGAACGCCCATTGTCGCGACTTCGTCGCGATGTCCTCCCGTACGATGGCCTTCCGAGGCCGTCGAGAGCTGGTTCGTCACCAAAAGCAGCGCGCAGATTCGTGCTCAGCCTCGAATCAAAGCGCCGCGCTGTTGTAAATGGAACGCCCATTGTCGCGACTTCGTCGCGATGTCCTCCCCGGCAGGGAGGACCTACTTGAGCTTTTTCAGTTTTGCTTCGGCGCGGTCGCTGGCTTTGGCCATCACGTCGGCGACGCTGACGGGAGCTCCGCCGCGGCGCTTGCTCTCGTCGGCCGCTTCCATGAAGGCGTAGATCTGCAGCGTCTCGGCGGACGAGACGGGCGGCTCGCCCGATCGGAAGAAAGCGACAATGTCGACCACTAGCGGTTGGTAACCTCTATAGGGTCCGAGCGTTTGGACGGCTTTGGATCCGAAAGCCGTGCCGCCGTATCCCGATTTGCCGGCGCGAATCCCGCGGAAGACGCCGATGCGACCGCCGTCCCACACTCCCGTGACGACATCGAAGTCGCGCGACGACGCCCGCGTGACCGTCTGGCAACCGGTTCCCATCACGGTGAACAGCAACTCGACGCCGTGAATGCCGTACCAGAACAGATCGGGGTGCGTCTTCTCCAGCGAGCAGGGGCTATAGGTGTTGCAGCCGTTCACATCGCCGATCGAACCGTTGCGGATTTCCTGCGCGTTTGCCGCGTAGCGGAGCGACGACGACGAGAAGACGGGGACGTTTGCTTTCTTGGCGGCGGCGAAGATCGCGATTGCATCTGTCAACGAACCGGCGATCGGTTTGTCGATGAAGACGGGCTTACCCGCTTTGAGGACGGGCAAGACTTGCTCGAGATGCGGGCGGCCATCGTTGGTTTCCAGCAACACCGCGTCAACTCGTTTCACCAGTTCGGGAATCGAGTCGACAATCTCGACGCCAAGTTCTTTGATCTGTTTGGTGTAACCGGGAACTCGCACCACACTCGACTCGATGTCGGGGCTTCCCTTTGGATAAGCGGCGACGACTCGACAATGAGCCACGTCGGGGGCGGGTTCAGGCGCGTTGAGCACCTTGGTGAAGGCGATCACGTGCGACGTATCGAGACCGATGATGCCGACGCGAATCTCCTTGTCGGCTCCGATAGCGCCGCCGCCAAAACCAACGGCGAGCGCGGCGGCCACGACACCGGCGAAGAGACGGCGCGAGAGATGGGCGGCTGATTGCATCGTGATTTCTCCTGCAGAAAAAGTGGTCGCCTGGGTGGTCCGATGTTGTGACGCGACGCGCGCGCTGCTCCAATTCACGTGGTAACAAAATAGCACAATCCGAAACCGCTCGCTGGCGCACCGCGTTCGATGAGTCCGCAGCGGGCTGTCGCGCACCATTGAGGATCGAATCAAATGAGCAACGTGAGAGAATTCGGCGCCGTCGGCGACGGCGTCAACGACGATACGCAGGCGATCGCCCATGCGCTCCGCGACGGCGACGGTCCGCTCTACTTTCCCCGCGGCGATTACGCGGTGACTCGTACGATCAACGTCCCACTCGACAAAACGGGCCGGTTCGGCGTCGACGGAGACGCCGGAGCCGCCACAATCATCATGCAAGGAGCCGGCCCCGCGCTGCGCATCATCGGGACTCACCAAGGAACGGGAGAGCCGGGAACCGTCCAGCCGAATGTCTGGAGCAAACAGCGGATGCCGACCATCCGCAACATCGAGATCACCGGGCGGCACGCAGAGGCGGATGGAATTGAGTTCATCGAGACGATGCAGCTGGTGATGGAAGGCGTGTTGATTCGGCAGGTCCGCAACGGTGTGCGGCTGCACCGCCGCAACCGCAACGTGTTGATCTCGCACTGCCACATCTATCACAACACGGGCGTCGGTGTCTTCCTCGACGCCGTCAATCTGCATCAGATCAACATCGCCAGTTCACACATCAGCTACAACCGTCGCGGCGGGATCCGCATCGAGGGTTCGGAAGTCAGGAACCTGCAAATCACCGGCAACGACATCGAGTACAACAACCACCGCTCGTTCGGCGCCGAGCCGGAGCGGACGGCCGAGATTCTGATCGATACGACGGCCGAGCGGGCGAGCGTAGCCGAGGTCACCGTCGCGTCGAACACGATCCAGGCGACGCCCTCGCCGGACGGTTGCAACCTGCGGATCATCGAGCAACCCGGCGACGGTCGCCCGCCCGGCCTGTGGTCGATCACCGGCAACATCATCGGCAACCAAGAGAACAACGTGCGGCTGACGGGTTGCCACGGCGTCGTGTTGAGCGGCAACTTTATCTACTCCGCCGGCCAGCAGAATTTGCTCGTCGAGCAGTCGAGCCAGATCAACATCACTGGCAACAGTTTCCGCCGGCACACGCCCAAGCTCGGCACGGGAGTCCGGCTGGTCGACTCGCGCGACTGCGTTCTCAGCGGTTGCACAATTCAAGACGAGTCGGCGGAGGGGCAGGCGTCGGGAGCCTCGCTGTTGGAACTCGAGAACTGCCAACGCATCACCGTGCAAGGCGTCCAGCTGCTCGACGGCGCGCCCTACGGCGTCGACGCGCGCGATTGCCGGCAAACCAACATCACCGGTTGCACAATCGCCGACACGCGGGCTGAAAGGAAGGGCAAGGCGGCCGTCAGGTTTCGCGGCGCGGGCAGCGACAATACGGTCGCACACTGCACGTTGGGAGAGTACGCAACTGCAATTGAGAAGGAGGAATCGGCTGGCTTGGTCGTGGAATAGGGTGGAAAGGGTTTGGGCGGCGGGGTCCGCGGGGTCCGTTGACTGCTGAGAATCGCGTTGGTAAACGGGGCTATCTTTGCGATAATTGTCGTCTTCGTATTGCCCACGCTGTGGTTACGTTTCTCACTTCTCTTTGATTGATCGATCGGCCATGTCGCACCACCCCGCGCGAACTCCGTTTTCCCACCCGCGATTGGACCGTCGTACGGCGCTGCAGATCGGCGGCGCGGGGTTGCTCGGTTTGGGAGTCCATCATGTCGACGCATTGCGGGCGGCGGCTGACGAGGACGTGACGTCTCGACCCGCCAAGTCGGTGATCTACATTTTTCTCTCCGGCGGACTGGCCCAGCACGAGAGTTTCGATCCGAAGCCGGATGCGCCGGACAGCGTTCGCGGCGAGTTCGCGGCGATCTCGACCAAGACACCCGGCGTACAGATCGCCGAGCATTTACCGCTGTTGGCGACATGCAGCGACAAGTGGGCGGTCGTGCGATCTCTCACGCACCCGTTCAACGAACACTCGATCGGACACCACGTGATGCTCACCGGCCGCACCGAGCAGCCGCGCGGGTTCAACTCCAGCAAACCGACTCCGCGGGACTATCCGTGCATCGCGTCGGTGGTCGCCGGTGTAGCCGAGCGGCGGAACAACCTGCCGCCCGCCGCTGCGCTGCCGGAGAAACTAGTGCATGTGAGCGGGCGGACCATTCCAGGTCAATTCGCGGGTGAGATGGGAGCCGACTTCGATCCTTGGTTCATCGAGGCGAGCCGATTTCGCTCGAGCGAGTACATCCACGGCGCTTTTCCCGAGTACGGATTTCACCGTTGGGAGGGCAGTACGAATCCGCCAGACTACGTCTTCGAGGCTCCGCGGTTGCAGTTGCAACAAGGCATGGTCGAGTCTCGATTCCTCGGCCGCGTCGGGCTGCTCAAAGAGTTCGATCGACAGCGACGGCAACTTGAAACGGCAGCGGGTGTGACCAGTTTCGATCGTTTTCGGCAAGAGACGATCAGCCTGTTGACGGGCAAGCGAGTTCATCGGGCGCTGGACGTTCACAACGCCGACGCCAAGCTGCAGGATCGGTACGGGCGCAATTCGTTTGGCTGGTCGCTGCTGATGGCGCGGCAGTTAGTCGAGGCGGGTGTGCGCATGGTGCAGGTCAATCTCGGCAACGACGAATCGTGGGATACGCACGAAGCGGCTTTCGGCAATCTCAAGAACTACCTGCTGCCGCCGACCGACAAAGCCGTCTCGGCGCTGATCGGTGATCTCGACGAGCGCGGTTTACTCGACGACACGTTGATCGTGATGGCCGGTGAGTTTGGGCGGACGCCGCGGATCTTCACGTTCAAGGGCGCCAAATCAAAACTGCCGGGACGCGACCACTGGGGCGCGGTGCAGTCGGTCTTCTTCGCCGGCGGAGGAGTCAAGGGCGGCGCGGTCATCGGAGCCTCCGATCGCATCGGCGGATACCCGGTCGCCGAACCGCAACGCCCCGAGAACATGGCGGCCACGATCTACAACGCGCTCGGGCTGCCGGCGACCCTCGCTTGGTACGATCGCTTCGACCGCCCGACACGCATCTACCACGACGAGCCCATCCCGGGATTGACGTAACTACTCGGGCTCGGCCGGAGCAGGTACTGCTGTGACGTTGAAGGTTGGGGCGACTCGCTGCGCCACCATGTATCCGCCGACCCAAGCCGTGGCCATTCCGCCCAGCGACATCAGTAGCAACGCCGCGCGGAGACTCAACTGCAACGAACTCTCTCGGCGCGACTCACGCACCAAGCAGCGGTGACCATCCAAGCGCTGCACGATGCTGCAGAGAATCAAGAACACGCTCGCGGTAATGGCCAGCTTGCCGCCAATCAACAATTCGCCTACCGCCGCGAAGAAAGATATTTGCGCCGCGCTTCCCAGGCACAATGAGATTTGCAACCACATCGCCGCGTTGAAAGGCGACTTACAGAGCCACGCTGTTATCGGAACGAGCAATACGGAGCTGCCAATCAGCATGCTCTCCCAACTGCCGATCAGAATGCTCTTCCAATTGGTCTCCGCTTCACCAGCCCGGTAGGATTCAATTTCCGCCAACGAGGTGAGCAGCGTGTTGACTACGAGCACGGACGCATAACACCACCACAACGGGCGAGCCCAATTGGGTTGGCGTGTGGCGGCGAGCACCAGTGCGCCGATGGCGACCAGCAACCCCACAAAGAAGGGCGCGCTCCATGTGTATGTCGACAGAACGGCCCCCGCCGAGAAGTCTCTCAATTCGGCTGCTATTTGATACGGATAGTCGGGAGGGTTTCCTTCGCAGCTGCGAATGAAGGGCAAAAAGAAGGTCTCGAAGAGTAGCAGCCCGAGGCTCCACGTCGGCGTAAACAACGAGCAGAACACAACGCTGCGGGCGCTGGGTGGTTGGCTGGCTGGTTGCTGATCGGCCGCGCCGCCTTCCGCTACATTTTCGACACGTGCAAACATACCCATTTGGGGGCTGATCCTTTGGGCGGCTGGTAAGAGACGCCGACAAGGTAGATTCTACCAACGTCGCTGACGTTTCTTCGATGATTTCAACCACCGACGGACACGGATGGGCGACAACCGACCGGCGGCTCGCTCGGGAAGGGAAGGGCGAAGTTGCGATCGGGCAAACGAGTCAAACGCTGCT
>JASMLW010000010.1 GCA_030748485.1 Pirellulaceae bacterium | reverse complement strand
AACCGCCCCATCGGCTCGTCGCTCTGCGTATCGGCGAACTCTTGCGCGAGGTGAAAGGCTTTGCGAAACCGCATGTCGCTGCCGCCGGTCGCCTCCGCGCTTAGTCCGTCGTAAAGGCTCGCGCCCATCTCGGTCGTCGTCAGCACAAACTGTCCGGCCAGGCGGTAGTTGCGGATCCACCACGGCGCGAGCGCCGCGACGATCACCAGGCAGCCGACGGCTCCGATTCGCAGGTGCCGCCAGCGCGACGACGACACGGACGTTAGCACCAGCAACGCGAACGGTGTGAACGGCAACCAGCTCGGACGCATGTAGACGGCGGCCGCCGCAGCCGCGCCCATCACCAGGGCCCAGCTCGCCACGTCGCGATTCCGTTCGGCTCGCGCCGCTTTCGCCCACGCCGCGATCTGCAGGACCAACAGCGGGCAAAACGGTCCCTCGGAGAGGATGAACGTACTCGTCGCCACCGCCCCGGGATAAAAAGTGGCCGCCACAGCCGCCCACCAAGCGGCCCGTCGCTCGGCGGGAAAGACGATTCGACTCAGCCAATACACCAGCGCCACGACGAGAGTTCCCAACGCGGCGTTTTGCCATCGCGCCCAGGCCCGTGGTGGATCGTCCGAAAACCAGAACAGTGTGGAGAGCAGGGCAGGGTAGCCCGGCATCCGCACCATCGCGGCCGTTCCGTATCGGTACGGGCGCTGCTGAGCGATGCACTCGCCCAGCCGCCAGTAACTGTCGCTGTCGCCAAACGCGAACTGCGATTCGGGGGGCAATCGAGTTTGCCACCAGCGGCCCGCTTGAATTCGAATGGCGAACGCGACCAGAAGCAGGGCCAGCAACCATCCCAGGCTGAGCTGTTTGTTGTTGATCATTCCGGTCCACGATCCGTCCCTCGCGACCCCGGCGGTCGGACTGCGCGCACACGCGCGCATTGCCCGACGCTGACGCTATAGGGGCGCGGAATAATAGAAAAACTAGTGGATTCAGGTCAACCTCGGATGACCTGGACGATTTCGCGCTCTCAGCAGGTCGTAAGAGTCGAACGAGCATCCACTTACGAATCGTGAAAGCCCTGGCGAAAGAGGGAAGCTGGAGAGTTTACTGCCCTGTCTGACTCGTTATACTGTCCAGTCTTGTTTTCCCCGAATAGCTGGGCGAAGGTCTCCGCGACTCACGCCTGGCATCAGTTTCACCACTCCAATTCTCCCCTTCCAATCCGATCGGTCGGCGAACGCCCTCGCTGACCCCGCGAAAAGTCGGTTGCTCGGCCGACCCGTCGCCGTCGAAGAGAGGTTTTCATGCAGAAGTCGAACGACCAGTTAGTATTCTGGGGCTGTTTCATCGCCCTCATCACGACCGCTTTCGGATTCATCGGCCGCCTATTTCTCATCAACACGTGGTCCGCTGATTTCAATTTGGACGCCGCAGAAGCAGGCCGTTTGGCCGGAATCGGCATTTGGCCGTTCGCGGTGAGCATCATTGGATTCAGCCTGTTCATTGACCGGATCGGCTACAAAGTTGCCATGCTGTTTGCGTTCGCGGGGCACGCGATCTGGGCGTTGATGGGCATCAGCGCCTACCTTGTGCTCGACTCAAACAAGGAACTGTCTTACAGCTTGATTTACTGGGGAAGTTTGATCCTTGCTCTCGGTAATGGTTCCGTTGAGGCGTTCATCAATCCGGTTGTCGCCACGATGTTCGACAAGGAGAAGACGAAATGGCTCAACATCTTGCACGCAGGTTGGCCTGGTGGATTGGTGATTGCGGGCATAATCACAATCCTCATTGACAAGTACTTTGTTGATGTCCCGTGGTCGGTAAAAGTAGGAATGATCGGGGCACCTGCACTGGTCTATCTCATGATGCTATTGCCGTGCAAATTCCCAGTGAGCGAACGCGTTTCTTCTGGCGTTTCGTACCGCGAGATGTTGCAGGAGTTCGGCATCCTCGGCGCGATCATTGTTTCGTTCCTGTTGTCATTGCAGCTGCTCGACTTTTTCAGCATCGACAGTTCTACCCCAGGTCCGTACTACACTTGCTGGGCGATCGGCGCCGCGATGGCAATTGGGTTCGGGATTTATACGCAGTCCATTGGGCGACCGCTCATGTTCATTTTGGTTCTAATCATGATGCCTCTTGCCACCACCGAGATTGGTACGGATGGTTGGATCACGGGCATCATGGAGGGCATCGCCGAAGAGACTAAATTCCACCCCGGTTGGATTCTCGTCTACACCTCCGCGATCATGATGGTGTTGCGTTTCTTCGCGGGACCCATTGTGCATAGCCTGTCACCGCTCGGTCTATTGGCCTTGAGCGCCCTTTTAGCGATTGTTGGTCTCTACACGCTGTCCTTCACGACCGGTTTGATGATTTTCGGCGCGGCCACGTTGTACGGTTTCGGCAAGACGTTTTTCTGGCCGACAATGCTCGGTGTTGTCGCCGAACAATGCCCGAAAGGTGGCGCTCTAACGCTGAATGCGATTAGCGGCATCGGCATGCTGGCCGTGGGCACTTTGGGAACGACTTATATCGGCGCCCTTCAAGAAGGCAAGAAGATTGACGCGGTCTTGGCAAGCGGTGAGTTAACAGATCACTTGCCCGGACTCGTTGAAAACGGCAAGCTAACCGTCACCGAAAAGAAAGAGATTTACGAGATCATCAAATACGACGCCATAAGCGATGACCAAGTAGCCGCCATGATCGGCAAGCTTCCGGAGGCCGAGCAGGAACATGTGCAGGGCGATTTCGATTTGGTGAAGAGTCGTAGCAGTCAGGGTGCGTTGGCCAGTATGACGATGTTTCCAATTTTCATGTTGATCATGTACATCGGACTTATTGGCTACTTCAGTTCCAAGGGCGGCTACAAACCGGTCGAGATGGCGTCCGCGGACGGCAAGCCTCCCGAAGATTAGGGCACTAGCGTGCGCTCAAGCGACGCGAGCGTGGAACGCGATGGCGCGGGGCGACGCGAGGGTGGAACGCGATGGCGCGGGGCGACGCGAGGGTGGAACGCGATGGCGCGGGGCGACGCGAGGGTGGAACGCGGTGGCGCGGGGCGACGCGAGAATGGAGCGTTGGTTGCAGCTGGAACGCCTGGTTCACCCGTGCTCAAGCACGGGCCTATGCCGCCTGCGGCGGAATGGGGCGTAAACGC
>JASMLW010000009.1 GCA_030748485.1 Pirellulaceae bacterium | reverse complement strand
CGTCTCTGCGGAAAATGTACTTCCAAAACCGACCCGAGGGCGGCCTCAGCGAGCGGGCGACGACCCGTTCGCCGATCGAAACGGTAGTTTGCTAAAACCTCTGCCTTCCGGTAATCGCGTCGGCGAGGATCTCTTTATTAGTGAATTCAAGGATGCTGCCGGTCGTGATGCCCCGCGCCAAGCGGGTGACGTCCACGGGCAAATCTTCCAAGAGGTTCGAAATATGCAAGGCCGTCCCGTCTCCTTCGACGGTCGGATTGGTGGCCATCAAGAGCTCTTGGAACTGGCCGTGCCGGACCCGATCGACGAGCGCATCGAGGGTGAGTTGATCGGGTCCAACGCCTTCCAGCGGCGCGATTCGTCCCAGTAAGACATGGTATACGCCTCGGAATACGCCCGCTTGTTCCAGTTGTATGACGTCGCGCGGCTGCTCGACGACGCACAGCAGCGAGCGATCCCGCTTGGGGTCCGAGCAGATGTCACACTCTTCCGACTCCGCCAGGCTGTAACAAATCTGGCAATACCGCACGTTCTCGCGGACGTCGCGAATGGCGTCGGCCAGCGCGATTGCCTCAGGCTTGTTGACTCGTAGAACGTGGTAGGCCAGCCGCTCCGCCGACTTGCGGCCAATGCCCGGCAGCTTGGCGAATTCGTCAATGACGCGGACCACGGATTCGGTGAGTTGAGCCATGATGGGCTGGATCCCTTTTTTGCCCTATTGACCACCGTTGAACTTGGCCAGCGCCTCGTCCAACCCGGGAAGATCCATGTCCGAGGTCATTTCCTGCATCGCTTGGGCGTGCATTTCCTTAGCCTTCGCCTGGGCGCTATTGACCGCGGCCGGGACGAGGTCTTCGATCATTTCGCGGTCGAGGCTGGGGTCGATTTGGAGGCGAAGCATCTCGCCGGCCCCGTTCATCTCCACCTCGACCAACCCACCGCCAGCGACACCCGTGACCCGTTGCGACTTCAACGATTCGGTGAGCGATTGCAGCCGACCACCCATCTCCTGGGCCTGCTTCATCATGGAGGCGAGGTTGGCGATTCCTTTGAACACGACGAATTCCTTCCTGGAACGCTCACTCGCCTTCTCCCTCGCTCGCTGCCGGGCGGGGGCGCGACTTGTCCAACCGAATCATCTCGGCGTCGAAAATCTCGATCGCCTCGCTGACCAGAGGATGCTTTTCCTTGTCGCGCATCATCTGGCGTCGGTTGGGGGGCGGCTTGCGCTCCGCGGTGTTGGGAGTCGGTGTGGCCGACAATTGAAACTGAACTTTCACCGGTCCACCGCAAACAGACGCGAGCGCCGCCTCAATCTTGGCTCGGCGATCGGCCCGTTCACACGACTCTTTCGGCAGATTATAGCTCGCTCCAAACTCAACGACTAGGCAATTTGGCCCAGAAATTGCAACGCCCTTGCCGTACGACGCGAAGTCTTTCGTCATATCTTCCAGTAAGGAAACGGCTTGCGTCCATATCTTGGAGGCGTCTTCGGCCTTGATTTCGATCGGCTTTGACGTTCCTACATCTTTCGCTGGGGGGCGTGCCGGTGGATTTACGGTTTGCTCAACCGTTTTTTTTTGATTTGCCGCCGGCTCGCTCGCCGGCTCCCCACCCGTCGAACGAGGGGGCCCGGCGGGGCTGTTCGACCGGGCCGGGGCAGGCGGCGTTCCCTCGCGGAATTGAGCCACCAATTGGGCTAAATCGTCGAGGCTTTCCAACTGACAAACCTGCACTACCGCCACCTCCAGAAGCGTTCGCGTATGGGTGCTCTGCCTCATTCGAGTTAACGCCTGATCGAGGATCTGAGCCGCCGCCAGCAGCGTGGAAGCTCCAGCGGCGCGGCCCAGTTCCACCAGTTGGGGATGGTCCTCCGGCGAGCAGTGCAACAACATGGCCGGCTCGCAACCGATCGCCGCCGTCAGCGTGTCGCGAAAATAACCGAGCAGTTGAGCCCCGAGTTGACCGGCGTCCCCGCCCTCGTTCAACGCGCCGTCGAGTTCGGCCAACGCGGCGGCCGCGTCACGGGCCAACATGGCGTTGCCGATCGCCTGCAGCCGCCCGCCGCGCACCGTGCCGAGCAGCGCGTGGACATCGGCCGAGGTGATGTGGTCTCCACAGAAGGAGAGCAACTGTTCCAGCAGCGATTGGCTGTCGCGCATGGAACCGGCCGCTCGCCGCGCCAGCAACTGGAGGGCGTCCGGATCGGCCGAGACGTTCTCGGCGTGGACGATTTGCTGGAGCCGCTCAATGATCGACTCGGTCTCCACCGGCGGCAGATCAAACCGCTGGCAACGCGAGAGCACGGTGATCGGAATCTTCTCGGGATCCGTGGTGCAAAACAGAAATTTCACGTGCTCTGGCGGCTCTTCCAACGTTTTCAGCAGGGCGTTGAACGCGGCGGTCGTGAGCATGTGAACTTCGTCGATGATGTAGATCTTGAACCGCGCTCGACTGGGCCGCACATTCACGTTCGACCTCAGCTGCCGGATCTCATCGATACCCCGGTTGCTCGCCCCGTCGATTTCCAGCACATCGACGTCCTCACCCGCCGTCACGCTCTCGCAAATGTCGCATTGGTTGCAAGGTGTGGACGTGGGGCCGGTGGAACAATTAAGGGCTTTGGCGAGGATCCGCGCGGTCGATGTCTTGCCGACGCCGCGCGCGCCGGTGAAGAGGTAAGCGTGACCGACGCGGTTGGATGAGATGGCGTTGTGGAGCGCTTGCGAGACTTGCTCCTGCCCGACCAGGTCCGAAAAGGACTGGGGTCGGTACCGCCGCGCGATAACGAGGTATTCCCCGGCGGAATCAGCGGCTGAGGAGTCTGATGACATGGGCGTCGTCCGCAAATTGAGTCGCCATGCTGGCGAGCGGGCTCCGCACAAGAGTACCCCGCTTAGGGCTGCTACGGTTAAGTCCTGACCCGGTTCGCGGCTCCCCCTCGCGGAGCCCGCTGGACAGCATGGTCCCGTCGTTTTTAGTTTGTCTGCGGCGCCGCGTCAAAGGGGCCCGATCGAAATCACCAGCTGACTCCCGCCGGGTGTTTGGATAATGGACGTCGCCGAGGGACCTTCTCGCTTGGTTGACCGCGAATCGACGCCGCGGCGGACGGTTTGCTCTGTTTGATCGCGCTCGTACAATGGCGGGCCGCATCGGTCACGGCTACCCAGGCCGCGGAGGTTTCGTTGCCCAGTCTCACTGTTGAAAACTACGTTAAGGCGATCTATCTGATCTGTTCGCGGACCGAAGCGTCAGCGTCGACGGGCGGCCTTGCCGAGATGCTCAAGGTCTCACCGGGCACGGTCACCAGCATGCTGAAGACGTTGAGTGAAGCCAAGTTGGCGGTTTACACGCCGTACGAAGGAGTCGAACTGACGCCGACCGGACAGGCGCTGGCTCTTCGCGTCATCCGACGCCACCGGTTGATCGAGCTGTTTCTCGTCAAGACCCTCGAACTCAGTTGGGACGAAGTGCACGAAGAAGCCGAGAACATGGAGCACGCCGTCAGCGATCTGTTGGTCGATCGGATCGATGGTTTTCTCGGCCATCCGACGGTGGACCCGCACGGGGATCCCATTCCCACAGCGGACGGCAGGCTGAAGAACGACAACGCGACGAGTTTGGGAACATCGATTGAAGGCGACCGCTTTCGCCTGGTTCGCGTTCTCGACCAATCGCCCGAATTCCTGCGGTACTTGAGCGAATCGGGGCTGGCGTTGGGCACTGTCGGGCGGGTCGCCAAGGTGCGCGACGAGGCGGGCATCATCACCGTCTTCGTGGCGGCGGGCGAGCGGACTTTGGCCAGAGCCGCCGCCGACAAACTGATGGTGATCGCTCCCGATTGAGGGCGAAGATCGATGAGCATCCGATGAGCAGCTTGAATCAAACCGGCCTGGCTCGCTGCGAGCGACTGTTGGCCAGCGCCGACTCGCTTGGCGTCAGCCTCTCCACGATCGGTGAATCGCGCATCGTGGATTGCGGAATCGACGCGAGGGGCGGAATCGAAGCGGGCTTGGCGCTGGCCGAGGTCTGTTTGGCGGGCCGCGGTCGTGTGGCCGTCACGCCGGCCGATGACGGGCCCCGGGTCACGGTGGCGACGGACGAGCCGTTGGCCGCCTGCATGCAATCACAATACGCGGGTTGGAAGATCGCCCAGGGCGACTTCTTCGCGATGGGTTCGGGGCCCATGCGAGCGGCCGCCGGATCGGAGGCGATCTTTCAGGAGATCGGCGGAATTGAGGTCGTCGATGACGCGATCGGTGTGTTGGAGACTTCCGCGGCCTTGACCGAGTCGGTCTGCCGGAGCGTGGCCGACGCGTGCGGGGTCGCCGCGAGTCAATTGACGCTGCTGGTGGCCCCCACGGCCAGCATCGCCGGCTCGTTGCAGGTCGTCGCGCGGAGCGTGGAGACCGCGTTGCATAAGCTGCACGAACTGGGTTTCGATCTGGGGCGAGTCGTCAGCGGATACGGTTCGGCGCCGTTGGCTCCAGTCGCCGCCAACGACCTCGCCGGCATTGGCCGAACGAACGACGCCGTGTTGTACGGCGGCGATGTCCTGTTGTGGGTGCGCGGCGACGACGCCAGCCTGCGAGAGATTGGGCCGCTGACGCCAAGCAAGGCGTCGCGCGATTACGGAGAACCGTTCGGCGACGTATTCAAGAGTTACAACTACGACTTCTACGAGGTCGACCCCCACCTGTTCAGCCCCGCCGTCGTCCGCTTCTGCAATGTCGACACGGGGTTGTATCTCGCCTTTGGCGAACTGCGCCCCGACATTCTCGCGAGGTCGTTTTCCTCCTGATGGTGCTGCTGTGAACGTTGGCGTCTTTTGCAATCCGAACAGCTGGTACCTGCGCGACTTGCAACGCGCGGCTCAACGAGACTTTCGCGTCGACCAGTTGCCTTTCACGAGATTGCAGGCGCGTGTCGGTGAGAGCGGCGGCGAGATCTGGTGCGACGGGAAGTCGTTGGTTGACTTCGACGTCATCATCACTCGCACGATGCCTCCTGGATCACTTGAGCAAGTCGTCTTTCGGATGGACGCCTTAGCGGAACTCGCCAGCCGCGGCGTGGTCATGATCAACTCCCCCCGCGCGGTCGAGATGTCCGTCGACAAGTATCTGGCGACGGCGCGAATCCGGGCGGCCGGCCTGTCCGTTCCCGAGACGATCGTCTGCCAGGATTGGGAGACCGCTCTGGACGCCTACCATCGCCTGGGTGGCGACGTCGTGGTGAAGCCGCTGTTCGGCGGGGAAGGGCGGGGGATCACGCGCGTCGACGACGAGGCCATCGCGGAACGCGTTTTCAAAACGCTCACGCAATTGCAGGCGGCTGTCTACTTGCAGCCGTTCGTGGATCACGACGGCGAGGACTGGCGGATCCTGCGAGTCGGCGAGCAACTGCACGGCATCCGCCGCCGCAACGAACTCGACTGGAGAACGAACGTAAGTCGCGGGGCCAAGGCGGCGCGACTCGAGGTCACGTCCGAACTGGCCGACCTGGCGTTCGCCGCCAGCGATGCGGTGGGGGCGGAATTCGCGGGCGTCGACATCCTGCCGGCTCAAGATGGACGACTCCTCGTGCTGGAAGTCAACGCGTCGCCCGGTTGGAAGGCGTTGGTCGCCGCGTTGGACGTCGACATCGCCCGAGACCTGTTATTGTGGAGTGCGGAAAAACGGCAGGTCGCCGCCGCCGATCCGCGCGGCGGCTGAGCCGAAGTGGCAGCCAAACAGGGAGCGAGCTAGCGCTCGGTCATCGTTCCTCCGCATGTCCAACGGCCCGCACACTCCCGACTCGGCGGAATCGCAACCCCAGGTAGACACGTCGCACCGCGGGCTGCGAGCCGGACAGTTCAGCTTGCGAGCCTTGCTGTGGGCGATGGTGGCCGCCGGTTGGTTGTTGGTCGACGTCCATTCCGGACGAGGCCTGGGAGTCGCCGGAGCCTTGATTTTTGCTGGTGCGACGCCCCTGTTGGCCGACGTGCTGAGGCGGTCGCCGTCTTTCGATTCCGCTGTGCAGTTGCTCTTGGGCGTGGGGATCATCTTCTTCGTCTTGGCTCTCATGTTGTTGGCCACCTATCTCGGTTGGCTCGATCCCCATTCCGGCGTCCACGACTACGTGACTTTCTCGCTCATCGTGTTCGGCGGCATCTTTGGACTTCGCATCCGTTGGACGGCAGTCGAGCGGCGCTGCAGCTTGTGGGCGGTTTGGGGGTACTTCGCCTGCCTGGTGGGAGCGTTTATGCTGAAATCCGTTGCTATGACATTCTTGATTCGCCGGTTCCACTAGAAGTCCGCTCGCCCGCTCGCCCGGCGGCATCTTCTCTCCTCACTCGTCCCTCACCCGGTACCGGCTTCACGATGGACTCGCCTCCGCGCTCGCCAAATCCAGTCAACGTCGCGTGGCGATTGTCGGAGATGGCGCAGCGCGTCCCCGATCAATTGGCGATCGCCGTCCCGCTCGGCAAACGGCGGACGGGTGTCAAGCGCCGCTACCAGCAGTGTTCGTTTCGCGAACTCGACGAGGACAGCAGTCGCATCGCCAGCGCGCTGCGGGGATGGGGTGTTCCGGTGGGGGCCCGCATCGCGCTGATGGTGCGGCCGGGCGTCGACTTCATATCTCTTGTTTTCGCCATGCTCAAAGCAGGCCTCACCATCGTGCTCATCGACCCGGGAATGGGGCGAGACAACCTGCTGCGGTGTTTGGAGGAGGTTGAGCCGGAGGGGTTTATCGCGATCCCCATCGCTCACGTGGTGCGGATCGCCAAGCGGGGTCGGTTTCCGCGGGCGAGGTGGAACGTCACCGTTGGCCGCCGCTGGTTTTGGGGCGGTCCCACGCTCGACGGGCTGCGGCGGCGCGGCGAGCCGCAATTCCCGGGGCGCGCTTGCGCCCCACTCGACCCGGCCGCGATCATCTTCACCACCGGTAGCACGGGGCCTCCCAAAGGCGTGCTCTACACGGCCGTGACGTTCGACCAGCAGGTGGAGCAACTGCAGGCCTACTACGATATTCAAGTTGGCGAGATCGACTTGCCCGGGTTCCCCTTGTTCGGTCTGTTCAACAGCGCCATGGGCGTCTCGACGATCATTCCCGACATGGATCCGACTCGACCCGCCGAAGTTGATCCAGAGAACATCTTGGAAGCAGCCAACGATTGGAGCGTGACGCAGGCCTTCGGCTCGCCCGCGCTGTGGAACACGGTCGGTAGGTATTGCGAGCAAAACCAGCGGACCATGCCGACGATTCGTCGCGCTCTGTCGGCTGGCGCACCCGTGCCGCCGCACGTGATACGTCGCGTCAGGAATGCGATCCATCCAGAGGGGGATATTCACACGCCCTACGGAGCGACCGAAGCGCTGCCCGTCGCATCCATCGACGGATCGACCGTGCTGAACGAGACCGCCGCGCTGAACTCGAGCGGACGAGGTGTTTGCGTGGGCGGGAGGTTTCCCGGCCTGCAGTGGAAGGTGATCCGAATCACCGACGATCCACTGCCCGACATGTCGAATGTAGAAGAGTTGGCCGCCGGTGAAATCGGTGAACTGATCGTGAGCGGTCCCGTCGTGACGCGGCAGTACGTCACCCGCACTGAAGCCAACGCGCTGCACAAGATCGCCGACGGAGATCGGCTGTGGCATCGCATGGGCGACGTCGGCTATTTGGAAGCTTCCGCGGCCGGCGAGCGTTTTTGGTTCTGTGGTCGCAAGAGCCACCGAGTCGAGACTTCGGCGGGCCCTCTCTACACGATTCCTTGCGAAGCGATCCTGAACACGCATCCGCACATCTATCGCTCCGCGCTGGTCGGTGTAGGCGAGCGCGGAGCTCAGCGTCCGATCGCCATCATTGAGACGTGGCCCGAGCACCGCCCGAGTTCGGCGGCGGCGACCGAGGCGTTGGTGGCCGAAGTCCGGCAACTGGCGGACGACCATGCGCTCACCGAGCGCATCGAGCAGGTCGTCGTTCATCCGGGCTCATTGCCTGTCGACATTCGCCACAACTCGAAGATCTTTCGCGAACAACTGCGGGAGTGGGTGGTTGAGCACCCGGGCGCACGTGGTGCTTGACGGGCTTCACTTGAAGTTGCCGATGGCGTATGCCATGCTCTGCCAATCGCCCGCCAATCGCCGCCAATCACCCGCCGCCCAGGACAACGGACAGCGGACAGCGGACAGCTGGACGTTGAGTAGACGGTGAGTAGAGGGTGAGTAGAGGGTGAGTAGACATCGCTTCATCGCTTCATCGCTTGCTTGCCGCAAGCTGACCGACCGACCGCACGATTGTGGAGACACCATGAGAGCCGGGAACGACTTGCGACGACCAACCCTCCACACCTCGGCGGCTCGATCACCGTGGCGGCTCCACTTCAGTTGTCTCGCCTTGTTGGCGGTATTCGCCGGCCTCTGGGTGGTCGGAAAGACTCCGGCGCAGCAGGCGACTCCGCCCGCGAGCGGGGCCGAGGCGGACCAACCGGCTCCGCGTCGCGCACTCCAGCCGCGCGCGACTCCACAAACGCCGGGCGCGGCCGAACAGGCTCCGACACAGCAGCCTGGAACGGGCGGCGCAGGTGATGCGGGAGGCGGCGCAGGTGACGCGGGAGGCGGCGGTGGCGACGAACTCCCAACGCAACCAAACGACACGAAGGACGTCTCGAGCGACTCGCCTTCAGCCAAGCGAGCCGCGTTCGACAACTGGACACCGCTGTTTATTCTGGCCGCGGGCATCGCGATCGTTTTGGGTCTGATCATCATCTTCAAGGTGAACGCGTTCATCGCCTTGATCACGGCCGCGATGGTTGTCAGCGTTTGCGCTCCCGGCGATCCGGCCACCAAAATCAAGCGCGTGGCCGACGCGTTTGGGTCCACCGCGGGAGGCATTGGTGTTGTCATCGCGCTGGCCGCCGTGATCGGTAAAGCGATGCTCGACAGCGGTGCGGCCGATCGGATTGTCCGCGCTTTCGTGAGTTTCATGGGGGAGAAGCGAGCGCCGATCGCTTTGATGGGAAGCGGATATGTCTTAGCGATCCCCGTGTTCTTTGACACGGTGTTCTACTTGTTAGTTCCGCTGGCCCGCTCGCTGCATCGCCGCACGGGCGTGCAATACCTGAAGTACATCTTGGCGATTGGAGCCGGCGGCGCGCTGACGCACTCGCTGGTCCCCCCGACGCCGGGGCCGCTGTTGATGGCCTCGACCCTGAATGTCGACTTGGGCTTGATGATCATGGCCGGCGCGCTGGTCGCGCTGCCGGCCGCCTTCGCCGGGGTGATCTTCGCCGACTTGGCTGACCGAGTCATGAAGACGCCGATGCGGCAAGTGGGTTCCGAGCCCGATCCAGAGCCGCTTTCAGACAAAGAACTACCCTCGTTGGGGATGTCGCTGCTGCCGGTGTTGTTGCCCGTCCTGATGATTTCGACGAACACCGTGCTGACCACCGTCGCCGATCTGGAACCGACGACCGAGTTGACCAGCGAGGACTTTCTGGACTGGCCCGGACTGCAGTCTCGGTTGGGCGACGCGGCGGCCGCGGCCAGCGAGCCGGGGGGAGCCGCCATCAATTCCGAATTGAGTGACGAAGCTCGCGCGGCCCTCGCCGGAGTCTCTCCACCCAACGCCGAAGGCGAGACCGCCGTCGTCGATTCGCTCAACGCAATCCTGGCGAAGAAAGAGTTCTACAGCGACGAAGGATTCTTGGGAGTCCGCTTCTCGGAAGGGGCGAAGTCGATGGTGTCAAAAGACACGACGCGAATGCGGCGGGCCGTGTTGGAGCGGCGAAACCGCTTGGTGCTGGAGGAGACGCTCAACACGGGCGGAGCCGAGATCCTTCGACCCCACACCTGGGAAACTCCGCGACGCCAAGCGGCCAACATCTCCGACTTGTTCGGAAACGCCAACCTGGCGCTGCTGATCTCGACCGTGATCGCCCTCTGGATGCTCGTCAAGAAACGCGGTCTCTCAAAGACGGAACTCGCCGGCGTCGTCGAGACGTCGCTGATGAGCGGCGGCGTGATCATCTTGATCACGGCCGGCGGCGGCGCGTTCGGCGCGATGCTGAAGGAGGCGCAGATCGGTGAAGCGATTCAAGATTTGTTCGAGGGAATCCTGGAGGGCCAGAACAGCGGCATGGCTTACTTGTACCTCGGGTTCCTGCTGGCCTCCGTTCTGAAGATCGCGCAGGGTTCGGGCACCGTGGCGATGATCGTCGGATCGAGCATGATGGCGGCGATCGTCGTCGGCGAGGACCTCGGGTACAGCCCCGTCTATCTGGCGACCGCCATTGGAGCCGGTTCGCTGGTTGGCTCGTGGATGAACGACAGCGGCTTTTGGATCTTCGCCAAGATGGGCGGGCTGACGGAGACCGAAGCGCTGAAGTCGTGGACGTTCATGCTCGTCGTACTGGGAGCCGTCAGTTTCGGAATCACCCTCCTGCTGGCTCGATTCCTACCTCTGATTTGAGGCAACTCGTCTCGAACTGCCAAACTCGCAACGGGGAGAGATCGGCGTGAGGAAGTCGCGGAAAAAGCGAAAGGGCCGCCCCGGTTGGGGCTTCCTGTTCGCCACCGGACTGTTCGCCTGCCTGTTGCTGCTGTTCAACGGAGCCGTCACAGCGGCGCTCTACAACAACTTTCTGGCGATCGGGCCCCGCGCGATGGAAAACTCGAAAGTCGAGCAATTCGTTCTGTTCGTGGGACCGATCACCCTGCTGTTCATCGAGTGGTGGATCGCCGACTTCGCGATCGATCGCTGGCGAGTCTTTCGATCTCGCCGCTAACGAGGCGTTGACGATGCGGTGGCAAGGATGGGAGAGCGGGTGAGGGGAATCGAACCCCCGTATCAAGCTTGGGAAGCTTGTGTTCTACCATTGAACTACACCCGCAGTAGTTGCCGCAGTAGTTGCCGCTGAGCCGCCGCCGACAACCGCCAGTCTAGCGAGCCGGCTGGGAGGATTCCACCTTCGGGTGTTCTCCGAGCGCACCGATTGCTCTTGCCGAGAGACACAATCGCGGTTGGAGGTTCGCCGCCGCAGCAAGTACACTCCGGTGGACTCGTCGGACTTGGACGCAATGATTGCGTGAAGACGATTGCGCGAAGATGATTGCGCGAAGATGATTGCGCGAAGATCGACATCGCTCGACCCACCGGAGTTCAAGGATGCCGCCCCTCATACCTCTTATTCTCGCGACTCTGATCACGGCCGATCCCGCCTGGGACACCGTGGTCGTTTGCCCACCAGAGTTGCGAGAAACACTGCAACCGTGGATTCAATTGCGGACCGCGCAGGGCCGCTCGATCGGTTGGATCAGCAACGGCGGAGACGCGGCGCAGATTCAGGAGAGCATTCGCCGATCGAACAAGTCCGGGAAGTTGCGTTGGGTGATGCTGGTCGGCGACGTAGCCAACTCGGCGAATGCGGACAACAGCCTGACCACACCGACTCACCTTGTCGACGCGAAGGTGAACGTCAAATGGGGTTCCGAGCCCGAGATCGCCACGGACAACAACTACGGTGATTTGGACGGTGACGGATTGCCCGAAGTGGCCGTCGGCCGGCTGCCGGTCGACAACGCGAGCGAACTGGCGTTGATGGTTCGCAAGATTATTCACTACGAGTCGCGAGCGGACTACGGGACGTGGCGCCGCAAGCTGCACGTCGTCGCGGGTGTCGGCGGTTTCGGCAAGTTCACCGACATGGTGCTCGAATCGACGACGAAGAAGTTCTTGATCGAGAGCATTCCACCGGCGTACGAGACCACGGTGACGTACGCCAGTTGGCGGAGCCCGTACTGCCCCGACCCCCGCGACTTTCACCAGACGACGGTTGAGCGATTCAACGAGGGCGGTCTCTTCTGGGTTTACATCGGCCACGGGCAGAAGAGTTTTCTCGATCTCGTGCGCACGCCGAATCGCCGCTACCCCATCCTCGACGTGCGGCACATGAACCGGTTGCAATCGGCCGGGCGGCCGCCGATCGCCGTTTTCCTGGCCTGCTACACGGGAGCCTACGACGCGCCGCGCGATTGCCTCGGCGAAGAGATGGTCACCAGCGAGGGCGGGCCGGTCGCCGTCCTGGCCGGCTCGCGCGTGACGATGCCCTATGCGATGGCGGTACTGAGTTCCGAGTTGATGCGGGGGCATTTCCAGGAACGTCTCCCCACGCTTGGCGAAGTGTTGGTCTACGCCAAACGTCGCTTGGCGGCTCAAGTTCGGGAAGATGATCCGGAACAGACCGCCAATCGCGTGTTGCTCGACAAACTGGCCGCCGTGATCAGCCCGGCTCCCCAGTTGCTCGGCGAGGAACGGCGGGAGCACGTATCGCTGTTCAACTTGCTCGGCGACCCCTTGTTGCGTTTGCAACACCCTCACGAGGTGGAGTGGGATGCACCGGAACGAGCAGTCGCTGGCGAGGAAATCCGCGTCAGCGGTTCAGTATCGGCTCCCGGCGACATCGTGCTGGAGTTCGCCAACCGACGCGACCGCCCGATTCATCAGCCCCCGCCGCGGACCGCATACGACGAAACCGATGAAGTGCTGGCCGCATTCAACAAGGTTTATCACCAGGCCAACGAGACGGTTTGGAGTCGCGTTCGCATCAAGTCGGAGGCTGGACGATTCGCCGCCCAATTGACCGTGCCGGCCGCCGCTCGCGGCAGCTGCTACGTCCGCGCTTTCGCCACCCATGCCAACGGTTTCTCGCTCGGCGCTCACCGCATCTTCGTGCGGACGGGGAACCGAGCCGGCGGCCAGTGATCGAGGATCTGACCGCCCGACGATTCGATTCGTCGGGCGTTTCTTGACACCAACTCGACGCGGACTTATCAAAGCACTGCCACTTCTGTACTTGAGCAAGGATCCCGGCCATGCGCTGCGCATTCGTTTTCGTCGCCCTGTTGTGCTGTGGACAACTTCCTTGCGCGGCGCAACAGCCTCGCCAGCCGGCCAACAAGCTGGCGGCTGATTTCATCTCCGTCAAACGCGGGCCGAAGTTGTACGGGGCGTTTGTTCGGCGGGACGAAGCGGGCAACGTCTCTCTGTTCGTCGAACGCGCTTGGCTGAAAAAGACTCATCCGCGCTATTACAAGGAAGTGGCGTTGCTGGAGCGGGAGCGCAGCGGCGGCGACCGCGAGGTTTTGGTTGAGCGCGTCAAGGCGTGGCGCGAAAGTCGATCGACGGACACGGGCCTGCGCATCTTTCTCGACAAGGAGTTGAAGCGGCTCGGCGCGGCCGTCGAGGCCGGTGAAGAGGTCTCTCGGTTTTTGATCGTGGAAATCTTGGCGGACGAACTTGCCGGCGCGTACATCCAGCAACCGGCGACTCGACAAATGTTGCTGGCGGCTTGGGAGAACAAACTCAAGGACCCTGTCGTGCGGACCGCCGCCTCGTTGCGCCGCGAGTTGCAGTCCAAGGGCGTCATGTGGGAGGGAAGGTCATTTAACTTCGCCTCCGAAACGGCTGCCAGTTCGACTGACTCAAAACGCCAATGGGCGGCTCGCGTGGGGATTGTTGAATATCGGTTGCGGAAGAAAGTGGACTTTCAAGGCTCCGGCGCGGTGATCAAACGAACGGGGGACGGGGCCAAAGACATCGATCTCACCGGACTGCTTTCGGAGGTGCTCAAAGATCAGGTCAACGCTCAACTCGCCGAACTGCTCGGCGGCGCCAAACCGAAGGATGATCGGAAGTGGGTTGCCGAGGCGATTCGGGTGGCCGAGTCGGAAGGTGTAACCAGTTTCCGTGTTTCGCGGTTGCGCAAGGATCTGCAACGCAAACAGGCCGAGGTGACGATTGAGTTTTTCGCCAAGTTGCCCGACGGAAAATGGGAGCCGATCTGGGTCAATACGCAGCGGGCCGACGCCACGCGCGTCGATCCAAAGGCGCGGGAGGAAGTGCTCGCCGCTCCCGAAATCCAGAGGATGATCGCCCTCATGAAGGCGACCGGCCTGCCGCTGGACGACTCACAGTTGCAACTGGCGATCGGCTTCGGGGCCGCCACGAAGGAGTCGCTCCGATTGTCGCAACTGAATCTCGTTCGCTTCTTGGAGACGTACGCGACGCTACTGGATCGTCCTGAGTTGCGTTGGTGAGCCACCGTTCGACCGCTTCCGTCGGTCGCTGGAGTCGATCGCGTGGCAGCCAACAACACTCAACGTTACAGGTGCACTTTGTTACAGGTGCACTTTGCACGCGCCGTCGCCGCACTCTCCTTGCAACTGGTAACGTCGTTTCGCCACGCTCCGATAGAGGGCCTGCCAGAGGGGCAAGGTGAAAGGAACGTGCATCAAAGGTGCGAGCGGATAGAGTCGGGGGAGTTTTCGTGTCAGTTCGCGAAAAGCGGCTGCTCCCCCAAAGCGTCGCCCCCGGCCATCGATCAAGTACATTTGTTTCATCAGATCGTCGTGGCTGAGGTCCGGGAACCGTTCGCCGACTTGCTCGTCATGCAAAGATAGGAAGGCAATCCGCTGGGCCGAATCCCAGCGGTGTAGACGAGCCACTTGTCCGCTGCAAAAGCGGCACTTGCCGTCGAAAATCAAGATGTCCGCTTGCGGTCGTTCGGCGGGCGACGGCAATGCGACGGCGGGATCTGGCTCGTCCGATTCGGTGGGCTGATGGGGCATGGTGTTCGTCGATGGGAAGGTGTGGCGTCCGTCAACCAAAAACCGGCGTTCAGACTGCCGTGTAACACGTGAAAACCGCAAACGAGTGGGAGCCGTGCGGCCCGCGGAGGTCACCGAGCGGGCTCAAAAACTGAGTCAAGATGGGTGGTTTGGAGGCGAACAGCACGGGATTGTTCGAATTGTCGCTGGGGGGTGGGTGAAATGCGTCGAAATCTTCGCCCTTTTCGGCTGAATGAGGCCGCTTCCTGTCGTTGCAAACCCTATAATAGCCGACGTATACAAAATCGAACCACACCATCGAACCACACCATAGTGCGCCCAATTTTGCGCACTGCCGACCGGCGGTTCACAGCCTGGCCAAAGGCACCTATTGAGGAGGATTTTTAGATGGAAGAACTGAGGACACAAGTCAAACGCGCGCACCGACGTTTGGTCCTTCAGCGATTCTTGCAGGCATCGCCTTGGTTTCTGTTCACCGGATTCATGATCGCGCTGGTCGGCGTGGCGGTTCCCAAGATTTGGACCATTCAAGTCGACCAGAACATCTGGTTGTGGAGTTGGGTCGGTGGAGCCGCCGCCGTCAGTTTGCTGATGAGCATTGTGTGGACCGTCGCTACTCGGCGCGGTGCGCTGGATGCGGCGATTGAACTGGACAAGCGGTTCGGGCTGAAAGAACGTGTTTCGAGCACGCTTTCTCTCGCCCCCGACGAGTTGGAAACCGAAGCGGGTCAGGCTCTGGTGAATGACGCCATTCGCCGGGTGGCTCGGGTCGACGTCAAGGAGCATTTTCGCGTTCGCACGACGTGGCGGTCTTTGCTGCCGCTCGTTCCGGCCGTCGCCGTTTTTCTCGTCGCGTTGCTCATTGCCGACGCCGCTCAAAAAGAAAAACTGCAAGCGGCCACCGAGAAGGCGGCTGAGATCGAAGCGATCAAGAAGTCGCACGACAACCTGCGGAAAGAACTCAAGAAGAAGCAACGCGAACTGGAGGCAAAGGGTCTCAAGGACGCCGACGCGCTCTTCCGCGAGATCGACAAGAAACTCGGCAAAATCGACAACAAGTCGGACGTCGACAAGAAGAAAGCGCTGATCCAGTTGAAGAACATGGAGAAGTCGCTCGACGAACGGCGCAAACAAGTCGGTGGAGCCAATGAGTTGAAGAAGCAACTTCAGCAACTCAAGAACCTGGAAAAAGGACCTGCTGAAGAGTTGGCCAAGGCGATGAAGAACGGCGATTTCAAAGCCGCCCAAAATGCTCTTGAGAAGCTCAAAGAGCAAGTCGCCAAGGGCAA
>JASMLW010000008.1 GCA_030748485.1 Pirellulaceae bacterium | reverse complement strand
CCTGATGACCGAACAGGCGGCCCAGTTTGGCGTACCGGCGAACGCCCTGCAGTTGGTGAACACGACGGATCGCGCCGCGGTCGGACATTTTCTCTCCCACGATCAGTACATCGACGTCGCCATTCCGCGTGGCGGTGAAGGATTGATTCGACGCGTGACGGCCGAGGCGACGATGCCCGTGATCAAGCACTTTGCGGGCAACTGCCACGTCTACCTCGATGCGGCCGCAGATGTCGAGCGAGCTGTTTCCATTACGCACAACTCAAAATGTCACCGCCTGGGCGTCTGCAACGCGGCCGAATCGTTGTTGGTGCACGCGGACGCCGCCACTGAGTTGCTGCCGCCCGTCGCCGAAAAACTGATCGCTGCGGGCGTCGAGATCCGCGGTGACGAGAAGACCTGCGCGCTCGTCGCTCAGGCCGTACCGGTGACGGACGAGGATTACCACACCGAGTTTCTCGCCGCGCGGATTGCCGTCAAAGTCGTCGAGTCATTGGATGAAGCGATCGAACACATCAACCACTACGGTTCGCACCACACCGACGCCATCGTGACGAGCGACCTCAATTCGGCTCGGCGATTCGCCAACGAAGTTGACAGCTCGGCGGTGATGGTGAATGCGAGCACACGTTTCAATGATGGCGGCGAGTTTGGGCTGGGAGCCGAGATCGGCATCAGCACAGACCGGTTCCACGCGCGGGGCCCGTGCGGACTGCGTGAGCTGACTTGTTACAAATACGTTGTTTATGGAGACGGGCAGACACGCTAACCGGCCCTCCGCTGGCCGGCCGTT
Source organism: Pirellulaceae bacterium (assembly GCA_030748485.1). Classification (GTDB taxonomy): domain Bacteria; phylum Planctomycetota; class Planctomycetia; order Pirellulales; family Pirellulaceae; genus JASMLW01. The sequence goes on along the minus strand of JASMLW010000008.1, from coordinate 21,940 downwards.
CGTCAAGCTGATCGCGATGTCAAAGGAGTGACGCGCATGTCACAGGACGTTCTTTCCCAGACCGAAGTAGAAAGCCTGCTGTCGACGATCAGCGCGCCCGACCAATCGGGCGCCGCGCTGTCGACGATCAGCGCCCCGGCGGCCAAGTCGAGTACGGCGCCGCGCAGTCGCGAAAAAGTAAATCCATACGACTTCAAGCGGCCGGAACGCGTCGGCAAAGAACAGATGCGGGCGCTGCAATCGTTGCACGAGGGGTTTGGCCGAAACTTCGGCGCGTCGCTCTCCGCCTTGTTGAGAAGCATCGTGGAAGTCAAGTTGACGAGTGTCGACCAGCTGACCTACAGCGAATTCGTGTTCAGCCTCGAGAATCCCACTTGCTTCAACCTGCTCAGGGCGGAGCCTTTGGAAAGCAACCTGATTCTCGACATCAACCCGTCCGTGCTCTACCCGATCATCGACCGGCTGCTCGGCGGCGGCAGTGCGAACAGTCAACTGGCCCGCCGGCCGCTGACCGAAATCGAATTGCGCCTCGTCTCGCGGCTGACCGACAAATTCCTCGAGGAGATGAAGCACGCCTGGGAGAACGTCCTGCCACTCGAACTCAGCGTCGAGCGAGTCGAGAGCAATCCGCAACTCGTCCAAATCGTGCCGCCGAATGAAGTGGTCGTCTTGATCAGCTTTGAGCTGACGCTGGGCGGCACGCGGGGCATGATGAACCTCTGCATTCCGTTCAATTCGATTGAGCGGATCGGTAACAAGTTGTCGGCGAACAGCTGGGTCGGCTACAGCCGCAGCGCGACATCGGACGAGTCTCGCTCGATGATGCACAAACACCTCGACAACGCGTTGGTCGAAATGGTCGTGACATTGGCTGATTCGCACGTGACGACGGGTGACCTGATCGGACTGCGAGTCGGCGACATCATCACGACGGAGAAAGACGTCAAGGCCCCACTGCACGTGTCAGTGGAGGGATCGCCGAAATTCGAAGCCGCGCCGGGAGCCTTCAAGGGCCGCAAGGCGATCCGAGTCACCGGTGAGATCATGGAGACGCCGGCCGGCTGGATTGAATGACGAGTCACTAGCTCAAGCCGACGCTCGAGACCGTAGTGGGACTCGCCAGAGTTCCCTCGTAGTGGGACTCGCCAGAGTTCCCTGACGCGTTCCTAACGGGACTTCTGGCGAAGTCCACTACGCGAAGTCCACGCCGTAAGTGGGACTGCTCCGAAAACCTCTCGGTGTTCATCATTCAGGTGCCGGGCACCGGAATGATGACTCGCCAGAATTCCCTGACGCGTTCCAAACGGGACTTCTGGCGAAGTCCACTACGCGAAGTCCACTACAGCAGTCCCGCCGTTAGTCATTTGGCATCATCCCGCTTCGGGGCGGCAACGCCTCTTCAAGAACGCCTTTGGCTCGCGGCCAGACCAACAGCGCTTCGATAACCATCCAGACCTGGAGTCCCAGGATGGCGACGCCGAACAGGGCCAACTGGGGTTTTTCCGCCCACGCCTTCAGCCACTCGACCTTCAAGCTGTAGATCATCGCCCAGGCGGGCATCAGCAGCATGATCAACATGGGAATCAGGGCGAACAGGATCGGCTTGTTGCGTCTCCACAGGTAGAAGACGGTAACCATGAAGGCGAGTCCGGCGAGCAATTGGTTGGTGGCTCCGAACAGCGGCCAGAGCGTCATCCCGCCGGCTCCTGGTTTCTCGCCGGCGAACAGGGCCACGGTGGCGGCGACGACCAGCGCGATGGCCGTTGCTACGTACTTGTTGGCCAACGGTTTTAGTCCCGCCGTCGTGAACAACTCTTGCAAGACGTATCGTTGGAGTCGAGTGGCCGTGTCGAGCGTGGTGGCTGCGAAACTGGCGACCAAGACGGCGACGATGCCGATCGAGAGGCGCAGAGGCAGACCCAGGGCGGAGATAAAGTTGGCTCCACCTTCGATGAAGGCTCCGACTTTCTGCTTGAGTTTGTGGTTGCTCCAGCCCGATTCGGTCGCCGCGTAGTGGCTTCGCCAGGCGGCCCGACCGGTGACGGCCGCCCCGCTGGCGTCGGTGACGGATTGGTACTCGTACTGCAAGGGACCGGTCGTCTCCCGATTCACGACTCCCATCCCCACGCCGGCGCAACACGCCAGGATGACCACCACCGCCAGCGCTCCTTCAAGCAACATGGCTCCGTAGCCCACGTACTGCGCATCCACTTCCGAATCGACTTGTTTGCTGGTCGTTCCCGAGCTGACCAGGCAATGGAAGCCACTCACGGCGCCGCAAGCGATCGTGATGAACAGGAACGGCCAGATCGGCGGGGCGTCGGCGGGAATGTCCTCGGCGATCGCAGGGGCCGCGGCGACCAGATCGGCTTGCCCCATGACACTCGCCACCAACAGGCCGACGACTAACAGGCCCAGAGCCAGCATCAATTGATGACTGTTGATGTAGTCTCGCGGTTGCAGCAGCGTCCAGACGGGCAGCACCGATGCGACGAAACAGTAGGCCATCAAGACGAGCGTCCAGATCACGACCGCGCTGACGAACGTCTCGTCCATCAGAGGAATGCCGACGAGTTGAACGAGGTCGATGGGCGCCCAGTAGACGCCGACATAGATCGCGAAATACATCACGGCCAGCGCCAGGAGAGATGGAACGAGCAGCCCGCCGCCGCGGCGATAGACCCAGTAGCCGATCGCGACCGCCAGCGGGATTTCGATCCATACCGAAAGCACGGACTCCGGGTAGTTCGCGAAAATGATGGCGATGACCAGCCCAAAAATCGCCAGCACCACGGTCAGCGACATGGCGAGCACGATGAGAAACAGCACGCGGGCTCGCGGCGAAATCAAGCGGCCGGCGACTTCGCCCACGGTTTGCCCGCGGTTGCGCAACGAAACGACGAGCGCGCCGAAGTCGTGGACGGCTCCGATAAGGATCGAGCCGATCACGACCCACAGCAGCGCCGGCAACCACCCCCAGAAGACGGCGATCGCCGGACCGACGATCGGCCCCGTTCCAGCGATGCTGGTGAAGTGGTGCCCGAAGATGACCTCTTTCTTGGTCGGGATGAAATCCGTGTCGTCGCGCATTTCGTGGCTGGGGGTGACCGCCTTTTCGTCCAACGCGAAAACTCGCTTCGACAGCCAGCGGCCGTAGGTGTGGTAGGCGACAATGAATCCGATGAAGGAAAGTGCAGCGACGATGAGTGTGCTCATGCCTATCGGCTCCGCGAAGAATTCAGACGTCTCATCATAGCAACCATCGTCGCTTTGGGTTACGTGTGAGAGCGACACGGTTGAGCGACGAGTGAGAGAATGGCTCCCCGACTTCGTCGTCTCTCTGACGAGCTCAAGGATATGGCCACCGACTGTCCGCGGTCGTCGTCGCCGTGTGGACGGCGTGTGCGCCGCCCCTATAATGGCCGGATTGCTCGCAGGTCAGGCGCTGTAACTTGGTTGAGAGGAAGCGATCGTGACGGAGAGAGTGGTGATTATTGGGAGCGGTCCGGCCGGTTGGTCGGCGGCTATCTACGCGGCCCGCGCCGAGTTGAGCCCTGTCGTCTACGAGGGGAACATCGGCAAGCCCGAGTTGCTGCCCTTGGGGCAACTGGCGCTGACGACCGAGGTTGAGAACTACGCCGGCTTTCCCGCCGGGGACTTAGCGGGCTTTATCCGCACGGCTGTCGACGAGAAGCGGCAAGCCTACTTTCCGATCGAAGAAGAACGGCATGCGGTCACCGGCCCCGAGCTGATGAACTTGATGAGGCAACAGGCGCTGAACTTCGGGACCCGCGCCATCACCGATGAGATCGTCTCGATCGACTTGTCCAAGAGACCGTTCACGTTGAAGCCCGAAAGCGGCGACCAGATCGAGGCTCACACGATCATCATCGCCACCGGCGCCCGCGCCAACTACCTCGGCTTGGAGTCCGAAGAACGGTTCAAAAACCGCGGCGTCAGCGCGTGCGCCGTTTGCGATGGCGCGTTGCCTCGGTTTCGCGATCGCCCGCTGGTCGTTGTCGGCGGCGGCGACTCGGCCGTTGAAGAGGCGAGCTATCTGACCAAGTTCGGGTCGGTCGTTTATATGGTCCACCGACGAGATCAGTTGCGAGCTTCGCGAATCATGCAGGAGCGAGCGTTCGAGAACGAGAAACTGGAAGTTCTTTGGAACACCGTCGTCGAAGAAGTTTTGGGCGACGACGAGAACGGTTTGACGGGTGTTCGCCTGCGCAGCACGAAGGACGATTCGCTGACGGACTACGAGGCTGGCGGCATGTTTGTCGCGATTGGGCACACCCCCAACACGTCATTTCTCGACGGTCAGGTCGCAACGAATGACAAGGGCTACGTCGTCTGGCAGAAGTCCTTCCGCACCAACACCAGTGTGGAGGGAGTCTTTGCGGCGGGCGACGTCGCCGACGACCACTATCGACAGGCCATCACGTCGGCGGGCACGGGCTGCATGGCGGCGCTGGACGCCGAGCACTACCTGGTCGAGCGCGGACTGTAATCTCCACCTTTGAGTCACAAGCATGAACAAGCCGAATCCCCAAGTCGAAGCCGAACGAGAACTCCTGCAAAACGCTCAGCAGCAAGGAACAGCTGCGACCGTCGTGGCCTACACCAGATTGTCGGGGCCCGGTTGGCTGCAGAGCGCGATCACGCTCGGCGGCGGTTCGCTGTCGGGCGCTCTCTTCCTGGGCGTGCTGGGCGGGTCGGACATGCTGTGGCTGCAGCTGGTCGCCATCATCATGGGCGTCGTCATGCTCAGCGCGATCAGCTACGTCACGTTGTCGACGGGCGAACGACCGTTTCAATCGATCAATAAGCACATCAACCCGGCGCTCGGTTGGGGATGGTTGCTGGCGACGATGACCGCCAACATGATTTGGTGCATGCCCCAGTTCGGCCTCTGCTACGAGGCGTTGGAGAAAAACCTGATCGGGTTCGGCAATACGCCCGCCTATCAAGACGCCGTTGCGGACGGTGCCAAGATGTACCCGCTCAAGATCGGCATCTCGGCATTCCTGCTGGTGCTGGCCGGCGGACTCGTCTACTTGAACAGCCAGCAGGGCAAGGCCGCGAAGATTTTTGATTGGGCGCTGAAGTTGATGGTCGGCGTCGTGGTCATCTCTTTCTTCGGCGTCGTGATCATCATGACGAGCAAAGGGGAGTTGGACTGGGGCTCCATCCTCGGTGGTTTCGTACCCGACCTGACTCAATGGACTCAACCGGCCGGTAAGATCGCGGGGTTGGTCGACGGCCTGTCGCCGCAAGTAGATGAGTTTTGGAGCGGCTTGGTGGTCAAGTCTCAACGGGGGGTCATGATTGCGGCGGCGGCGACGGCGGTTGGCATCAACATGACGTTCCTGTTGCCTTACTCGATGCTCGCCCGCGGCTGGGACAGACCATTTCGCGGTCTCGCGCGATTCGATCTCTCGACTGGCATGGCGATTCCTTACGTGTTGGTGACCAGTTGCGTGGTCATTGCCGCTGGAGCGATGTTCCATGGCGACATCGACGACAAGTTCGCCAGCAACGATCCGGCGGTGATGCAACAGAGCCCGCTGTACAAAGGCGCGGAGAAGAATCTGCTGGAACGGATCGCGTTGAACGAGAACACCGAAACGCTCACCGCCGCTGCAAAGGCGTCGCGGATCGCCGCGCTGCCCGAGGCGGAGAAACGGATCGCCGCCTCGCTGGTCAAGCGCAACGCTTTTCAATTGTCGGCGTCATTGTCGCCGTTGTTGGGTGAGACGACGGCGAACGTCGTGTTCGGCATCGGCGTTCTCGGCATGGGATTCTCGTCGATCATCATCTTGATGCTGATCAACGGCTACGCGTTGTGCGAGATGCTGGGGCGCCCGCAAGGCGGCGCGCCGCACGTCATCGGTTGTTTGATCGCGGGAGTCGTCGGCGCCTCGTGGTGGCTGGTTTGGGACGGCGACGCCAAGATGTGGTTGGCGATCCTCGTGTCGAGCTTCGGGATGATGCTGCTGCCGATCGCCTACATCACCTTTTTCATGATGATGAACAGCGCCAAATTGCTGGGCGACGACCGGCCACGCGGCGGGGCCCGAGTCGTGTGGAACGTGTTGATGTTGATTTCTGTTTTGGGGGCGGTCGGGGCGGCGGCGACGGCCGTGATCGACAAGGCGAGTCACAAGACGGCGGGCCCCGTGGTCATCGGGATTGGCGTCTTGTTCGTCGTCTCGGTTATCATTTCAGCGGTTGGGAAAGCGCTGGTGGGTGCGACACCCGACCCCCAAGCCAAACCGTAACGGATTCAGTCGGCCAGCTTCAGTGAACCGTCGCGGCGGATCCACTGTCGATCCACCGCCCGCCGGCGTCGGCTATGGCGGAGTCGGCGTGTTGAGTTTTGAACATCGATAGCATCGGTTGGAGACGGACCATGTCGGTAATCTCAGTGCTCGCCGCTCGCCGCGCGGAGTCGATTGGAAATCATGTCTCGATTCAAGGGTGGATTCGCACTCGCCGCGACAGCAAGGGCGGCTTCAGCTTCTTGGAGGTCAACGACGGCAGTTGCATGGGCAACATCCAGGTGATCGCCGACCAGTCGCTGGAGAACTACGAAGACGAAATCAAGAAGTTGACAGCCGGTTGCAGCGTGACGGTGGTCGGCGAGGTGAAGGAGTCGCAGGGGAAGCAGGCGACCGAGGTGCACGCGGCCAGCGTCGCCGTGCACGGGTGGGCCGACCCGGAAGAGTTTCCGCTGCAGAAGAAGCGACACTCGTTTGAGAAACTGCGCGAGTGGGCTCACCTGCGCCCGCGAACCAACACGTTTGGCGCCGTCGCCAGGGTCCGCAATTGCATTTGCCGCTCGATCCACAACTTCTATCAGGAACGAGATTTTCTTTACGTACACACGCCGATTATCACGGCGAGCGATTGCGAAGGCGCGGGCGAGCTGTTTCGGGTAACGACGCTGGACATGGAGGACCCGCCGCGGCAGAACGGGCGGATCGACTACGCGCTCGACTTTTTTGACCGACCGTCATTTCTGACGGTGAGCGGGCAGTTGGAAGCGGAGATCTACGCCACGGCGCTCGGCAAGGTCTACACGTTCGGCCCCACGTTTCGGGCCGAGAACTCGAACACGTCGCGGCACCTGGCCGAGTTTTGGATGGTCGAACCCGAGGTGGCGTTCTGCGACCTCGACGGCAACATGGATCTCGCTGAGAGCTTCCTGAAAAGGATCTTTCGCGACGTCTTGGAGCAGTGCCCCGAGGACATGCAGTTTTTCAACGACCGCATCGAGAAGACGACGATCGAAACGCTGACCGCCATCGTCGACAGTGATTTCGAACGGGTCCCCTACACCGAAGCGATCGACATACTCGAGCAATGCGGAAAACAGTTTGACTTCCCAGTCACATGGGGATCCGACCTGCAATCGGAACATGAGCGATTTCTCACCGAAGAGCATTTTGGCAAGCCGGTCATCTTGTTCGACTACCCGCGCACGATCAAACCGTTTTACATGCGGGTGAACGACGACGAGAAGACGGTCCGCGCGATGGACGTGCTGGTCCCCAAGGTCGGCGAAATCATCGGCGGCAGTCAGCGCGAAGAGCGACTAGACGTGCTCGAGTCGCGGATGGTTGAGCAGGAACTGCAGCCGGAAGAGTATTGGTGGTATCTCGATCTCCGCCGATTCGGTACGACACCACACGCAGGTTTTGGTTTGGGACTAGAGCGAGCCGTGCAATTCGTCACCGGCATGGCCAATATTCGCGACGTCATTCCGTTCCCGCGCACTCCAGGCAACGCCGAGTTCTAGGAATGCGACCTGCCGCGAGCGGCGGGGAAGCGAACGAGTGTCTTTGTTGCAGCCTAAGCCGGCGAACCGGATATCACCCAAGGGGTGAGGGCGACGATGACGACCGCCACGGTGATCGCCAGCGGGGGCCGCTTTGAGCGCACGACGTAGACGACTGGCGTGGCGAGGAGTGCGATCCCGCCGCTGAACTTGGCGACGAACAACATCAACTCGACCAACAGACTTCCTGCTGTTCCGGGCCCGTCGGCGAACTCCATGTAGACGACGACGACGGCCACAACTTGGGCGAGCAGCGCCGTGAAGGTGGCGATCACCCAACCGACGGTGACCGCCTCCGCACCTCGCTCCTCTTGAGGAATGGATGGCGTGGGCTCAGCCGACCGCCCGTTTTGGCGACGAGGGCGCCTCGCGCGTCGCTGTTTCTTTCTCTTCTTTTTTTTCGCCATCCGCGCTCACTCGACCCCAGGTTAAACCGCCCGCCCGCAGCTGCTCCGTTTAAGCGGACGCGACCGCCTGAGGGCTCAGGATACTCGGTGTTCGAGATGGCGCCAGCGGGCGAGCGGGTTTGCTTCCCGCCGATTCGTGACGTAGTGTTTCGATGGCACTTCTCCTAACCCTGGGCGTTCGCCCGCATGTCAACAAACAAAGACGCTCGACGAGCCGGCTTGCGTTCGGCAATCGATGACGTGTTGTCCACGGCAGCCGAGTTGCGCGTGGCTCGCGCCGAGTACGCGTGTTTGGCGAAAGAGGCGGCGGCTGACGCTCTGCTGGCGAAACTGGCCGCCCTGGGCAAGCCGGACCACACGGAGAACGGACCCATTCAGTCGCTACAATCGTGAGTATCGACCCGTGACAAACCACTGGAAGTTGGACGCCGTCGTCGCCGTGTTTAGCGTCGCGGCTATCTCCTGGAGCGCCTCGACCGGCGATTGGACGGCGGGAGCCGTCGCGTTCGGATTCGGCGGCTGTTGGTTTGGCAAGCGCTGGAGTGAATCGTCCAGGCGCCGAGTTATCGATGTACACGTGGCGCCGTCGGCGTTGCCGCCAACGCCAACGTTGCCGCGGATTTCCGCGCAGACTCCGGCGGAGCCGCAGGAGATCGTCGCACAAATGCTCGCTCACGGGCGGGCTCCGCTGTTGTTGCGCGAACAGATCGCTGAGACGATGTCGGCCGCCGATCTCCAGGTCGCTCTCGACCAACTGCGAAAATCGATGGCTCCGGTCCCCGCTGGCGAAGTCGGCATCGACGACTGGCGGATTGGCTTGGGACTGCTGAGCGAGGAGGACACGCTGCCGATGCGGGCCTCGGTCGCCGAGTTCTGGATCGATCGCCACCAGGTAACCAATGAGCAGTACTTGTCCTTCGTCGCGTCGGGCGGCTATGGGAACGCAGCGTTTTGGCACGACGAAGTGACCGAGCATCGGGCGCTGTTTGTCGACCGCACCGGAAAGCCCGGACCGCGTTACTGGCGCCGCGGTCAGTTCATTGAGGGACAGGCTACTCACCCGGTCGTCGGCGTCAGTTGGTACGAGGCAGCCGCCTACGCGCGGTGGGCCGGCAAGCGTCTACCGACGGGCCCCGAATGGGTGCGGGCGGCCAGCTTACCGATCCAAGCCGGACAAAACGCCGCGGCGCAACGGCGCTATCCGTGGGGGGAATCTCTCGATCGTCGAGCAGCCCATCTCTGGGGCACCGAGCCGGCCGGAGCCACCTGCTCGGTGTTCGAGTACGGCGATGGGGCGACGCCCCACGGCGTTCATCAACTGATCGGCAATGTATGGGAGTGGTCGGAAAGTGATTTGAGCGCCTGTCAGATCGACGAACGAGTCGAGCTGCCCGAGCCGCTCAAGGCGCTCCGTGGCGGCGCGTTCGATACGTATTTCGATTGCCAGGCGACGACTCAATTTCAGAGCGGTGACCAGCCGCTCGCGCGGCGGCACAACATCGGATTCCGTTGCGTCATCAACAACGACGACCTCGTCACCGAAACGGCGGGCAAAGCATGACGTCCTATGCAACACAGCAGTTGGAATCGTACCGGTTCACCCAACTGGCGGTCGACGTTGCCTGCTTTGTGTGCGGCAGCGACGGCGCCTACGAGCGCGAGCGCTGCCGGCATTGCTCCGCCCCGCTGGCTCTCTCGCTGCAGGCGGCCGAACAGAAATCGCCACCGCAACTGATCAGTGTGCTGGGGGCCGCCAACGCCGGCAAAACGGTCTTTCTCGGCTTGTTGCTCGACATGCTGTCCAGGCAACCCGACCAACTACAAATCCTCGCGCGGGGCGCGTTCTCTGTCTCACTGCAACAGGCGACGATGCAGCGGATGCGCGAAGGTCGCTTTCCCGACCCCACTAACACGGAGCCGGAACATTGGAGTTGGGCCCACTGCCAAGTCAAATTCGCCAATCGCCGCCGCACGAAGGAACTTGTCATTCCCGACATCGCCGGCTCGACCACGACAGAAGAGATTGAGTATCCCGGCACGTCTCCCGTTCTAGCCAACCTATTCACAAAATCGACGGGTGGCTTGTTGTTGCTCGACGCCAGCCAACTGGAGGCGAGCGACAGCTCGGTCGATTATTGGGCGATGAAAGCCGTCACCTACCTGGCCGAACTAAAGGCTCCTCGCCGACGGGGTTGGGATCGGCGGCCGCTGGCGATTGTGTTCACCAAAGCCGATCGATCGGACGTCTGTCGAGACAACCCGCGGCTGTTCGCTGAGAAACGAGCGCCCGGCCTAGTCAAGCAATGCGAGCAACGGCTCCGCTGTTTTGAATTCTTCGCCGCCAGCGCAGTCGGCGCCAGCGCCGTACAGCGGGGCCTGCAGTCGTCGATTCACATCCCACTCCGCGTCGAGCCCTATGGGTTTGTCGAGCCATTCGCTTGGCTGGCCGACTTTTAGAAGAGACAGCGGCCGATCTGCCGGACGGCTTGCCGAAGTCGCTCTTCGTTCTCGACCAGCGCCATCCGCAGGTAGCCTTCGCCGGCGGGACCAAAGCCGCTGCCGGGGCTGACCGCGACGTCACCCTTCTCGAGCAACAACATGCCGAAGTCCATGGTGCTCATCTCACTTCGCCAGGGTTCGGGGATCTGAGTCCAGACGAACATGCCCGCTTTCGGCGAATCGACTTGCCAGCCGATCCGGCGGAGTCCTTCGACCAACACGTCGCGGCGATTCTCGTAGACGGCCGACTGAACTTCGACGGCCGCCTCGGTGTTGCGGAGCGCCACGATGGCCGCGATCTGAATCGCTTGGAACATGCCGTAGTCGTAATAGCCCTTGATGACCGAGAGGGCCTTAATCATCTCGGGGTTGCCGGCGCAGAATCCGACGCGCCAGCCGGCCATGTTGTACCCCTTACTCATCGTCGTAAACTCAACGCCGACTTCCGCCGCGCCCGGCGCCGCTAGAAAACTGGGCGGGCGGTAACCGTCGAAAGCGACGTCGGCGTAGGCAAAATCGCTGATCACCATAAAGCCAAAACGCTTGGCAAGCTCGACCACCTCCACGAAGAACTCAGGCTCGACGGTCGCTGTGGACGGGTTGTGCGGGTAGTTGATGACGAGCAGTTTAGGAGTCGGGTAGAGGTGCTCGCAGGTGTAGGCGACGTTGGAGAGGAATTTGTCGGCGTCGGCGACTTCCAGTGAGATAACGTTGCCCGCCGCCAAAGCCACCGCATACATGTGAACCGGAAAGTACGGAGCCGGCACAATCGCCGTGTCGCCCGGGCCCATCAAAGCCAGACACATGTGGCTGAAGCCCTCTTTCGACCCCAGGCAGACAATCACCTCGGAGTCCGGGTCGAGACGAACGCCGTAGCGAGTCAGATACTTGCTGGCGACTTCTCGCCGCAGGTTCTGAATCCCGTTCGATTTGCTGTAGCCGTGATTCCTGGGGTCGCGGGCCGCGTCCGCCAGTTTTTCGATGATCGTCGCGTCCGGAGCGTCAGAGGGGTTTCCCATCCCCAGATCGATGACGTCGCTCCCCGCGCGACGCTTGTCGTAGAGCAGGGCGTTTATTCGCCCAAACATGTACGGCGGCAACCGGGCTACTCGCGATGCAGGTCGGACTTCAAAGGGCGGGGAGCCATCTTCGCTGGGAGGATTCATGGATTCATTAGAGAGCGAGCGAGGTCGGGGGAACAGGGGCCGACCGGACTGAAGTTGGGAAGAGTGAATCTCCGCCGTTCTGCGACGCTCCGGCCACGACGCCGTTTTGGGAGCCACTGGATGGTTGAATTCCTCGACGTAGCGGCGGACGCTCGGGCCACAAAAGGCGATCGGAGAGAATCTCGAACGGCCTTCTCTTTTCCAGCACAAGACTTACGTCGCTCAAGGTACGGTTCAAACTTGCGCAGCGCCTGCTGTTCTCTAACCGTCCGTTTCGGCGCATCTCATTTGTCGTTGAGCCTTTGCAGGTGTTCAAAACTGTCTGATCGCCCTTGGGCCCGGGCGCCATTCGTTAGGCGGCGCGATCGCTGCCAGCCGACGTGACGACTTTGCCTTTCGTGGGGTAAAATGAATGCATGAACACGAGCACGCAACAACTCTACGATGAAGCCATGCGCCTCTCTGCCTCTGATCGGGCGGAATTGGCTTCACTCTTGATCGAGAGCCTTGATCCTGAAGTCGACACTGCGATCCACGCCGCCTGGGACGCTGAAATCAAGAGTCGAATCGACCAACTCGATCGCGATGCGGTGACAACTGTTCCCTGGCCGGAGGCCCGCCGCATGATCCTGGGAACCTCGGATGCCCCCTCTTCCGATTGATCTGCACCCCGCAGCAGTCGACGAGGCTCGGGCGGCGCGCGAATGGTACGCCGAACGAAGTGCAGCCGCCGGCACGGCGTTCATGACGGAATTGGACAACGCCATCGATCGCATTCGCGAATCACCGGACCGCTGGCCCGCGGACCTTCATGAAACTCGCCGGTACTTGCTGAAGCGTTTTCCGTACCTCGTAATCTACCGATTGATCGAGGATAGAATCCAAGTGATCGCTGTGGCGCATGGAAAGCGTAAACCTGGATACTGGCGCCACCGCACGTGACGTTGAGAATCCAGCAACGAGACCCGTCAATATCGGTCAACTTACAGTGTGGTCAGCCGTCTGTAACGAGCAGGACAATCCCGCCGACGTGACTGAACGATGAGCACGGATTCGGAAGCCAAATGGTGGGGACTTGGCGACGAGGCTGAACCCGTCTCTGGTCGTCCGCGCATGGTGGGGCTATAATCGGTCCCCAATCTTGCCTGGGCGGGATGTTGCTGAATCTGACTGGCAAGAAGTAAAAAAAGGAGGGTTTTTGCTCGCCGCAACAAAAACCCTCCGGTTGGCTGTCCGATTCAGGGCAAGCCCTGTTTCGGAGACCCACAGCCGTATCAAGGGTATCGGGAGAATTCTTCCCTCGACTTTAGGTCACTCCACATTGTGGAATGGAATCGTCTGAAACCGCGCGCCGCTGGGCCGCGCAACACGCACAGGTAGAACGCATGCCGCAACCCGCGAAACTGGCGCTCGAGGACGGCACGATCTTTACCGGTCGGTCCTTTGGGGCCGATGGCGAAGTCGACGGCGAAGTCGTCTTCAACACATCGATGACCGGTTACCAGGAGATCCTCACGGACCCCAGTTACCGTGGCCAAATCGTCACCATGACCTATCCCGAAATCGGGAATTACGGTGTCAATTGCGAAGATGTGGAGAGTTGGAAACCGCATTTGGCTGGCTTCATCGTTCGCGAAAACAGCCGCATCGCCAGTAATTTTCGCTCGGATGGCGAACTGGGCGCGTACCTCGACCAACACGGAATCGTGGGGTTGCAGGGAATCGACACCCGCGCGCTGGTAAGACGCATTCGTATTCACGGCGCGATGAAGGGTGTCTTGTCCACCGTCGATCTGAACGACGATAGCCTTGTCGCCAAGGCGAAAGCGAGCCTGGGCCTGGTGGGTCGCGATCTGGTCAGCGAGGTGCTGCCCGCTGAATCTCGGGAGTGGCGAGAGAGCCTTAGCCCGTGGGCTCATCTCGTGCCGCGTCGTGAGCCCGGCGGGGCCGGCGGACCGCACGTTGTCGCACTCGACTTTGGCATGAAATGGAATATCGCCCGCCATCTCTGCGATCACGGACTCCGCGTCACCGTGCTGCCGGGAACCGCGTCGGCCGACGAAGTGCTGGCGCATTCACCCGACGGAGTCTTTCTTTCCAACGGCCCGGGAGACCCCGAGCCGGTCACGTACGCGATTGAAACAATCCGACAGTTGTTCGGAAAAAAACCGCTGTTCGGGATCTGCCTCGGCCATCAACTGATGGCGCTGGCCGCCGGAGCGAAGACGTTCAAGCTGAAGTTCGGCCATCGCGGCGCGAATCAGCCCGTGCTCGATCTCGAGTCCGGCACTGTCGAGATCACGGCTCAGAATCACGGATTCGCCGTCGAAGAGGAGTCGCTGCCCGCCGATCTCGAGATTACTCACCGCAATCTGAACGACAACACGATCGCCGGTTTGCGATCCCGCAGTCTTCCGGCTTTCAGCGTGCAGTACCACCCCGAGGCGTCTTCTGGACCGCACGATAGCCGCTACCTGTTCGCGCGTTTTCAGCAGCTGATCGCTAGTTCTCAAAGCGCAGTTGCCAGCAGCGATTAGCTTTTAGCAGGCGCGGCAAAACCAAAAAAGAGCGGCGAATCTTCGCCACTCTTCTTGTGCTCGTTCCGCGTCCGCCCGCGTCCGCCGCTCAGCGGCGATTGGTCGCGGGTCGTCGCAACGGCAGATTGGCGGACGCCGGGGCCACTGTAGCCCGACTTGGACGCGCCAGCCGGTTGTCCACCTTGGCGTTTTTCGTCAGGCGATCGAACTCTTCCGCCATCGCCAAGCGGAGTTTCTTTTCGAGCATGTCTCTTTGCAGCTCGGCCCTGACGTCATCCACGCCATCAACCATCGGTTTGGTCTGGCCCAGGCTGCGGAGAATGATGAAACGATCGTCGACAGCGATCAATCCCGACAGCTCGCCCGGCTCGAGCCGAAACGCCTCTTTCTCCAGATGTTCTTGTCCGGAGAACCTGCGGATGGGAGGCACGCGGCCGTAATTGGCCTTCGACGTTGGCTCAATCGAATACTGATTGGCCAATTGCCCAAAGAACTCGTCTGTCGGGTTGTCGCGAGCCATCTGCCAGACCTTCTGCGCTTCGCGTTGACTGCCGACGACAATCGCCAACGCTTCCACTCGCGGCCCGTAGTTCGACTCGAAACCCTTGCGCAGGTCGTCTTCGGTGACTTTCACGCGACCGCCAACAAGTTTCTTTAGTGCGACGCTCGGCCAAACAGCATCGCGAATGTAGAGGTCGATTTGCGAGCGGTCGCCGTTGGTGACATCGTTGATCCACTTTTGCACGTCGGGCTTGCCGTCGTCGGTGACGTAACCGAACGAGTCGGCGGCTCGCGCGATCTCGTAGTCAATGTCTTGCTGGTTGACTGCGATTCCCTTTTGTCGCAGGGCTTGCAGCAACAAATGCCGGTTGATCTCGCCCTCGAGCACAGATTTGCCGTGTCGCACAAGACATTCTTCGCCGAGTTGGCTGATCAAGAGAGGTTTGTTGTCGATGTGCGCAGCATGGCCCGGGTGCTGTCTCTCCAACTGCGGATCGCCAAAGATCTTCACGACCTGGGCGTCCTTCTGCAGCTCTTCAAAAATCTTCGCAGCCTCTTGCTTCAGCTTCGAGTCACGAATCACAGACCGGGCGCGGTCCTTGACGGCGGCCAACTGCTCCGGAGTCAAATACCGTTCGGGGACTCTCTGGTCGCATTTCAGAATGATGTACTGATTGGCCGTGAAGAGAATGTCAGTGATTTGGCCTTCCTCAAGAGCGAAAACGGCCTCCTCGACGCGCTTGTCACCCACGTGAAGGCGGATCGGGGGAATCACTCCGCGAGCGCTGGCGCTGTTGGGATCCTCGGAATGCTCCTTGGCCAACTGCCCAAACGACTCCGGGTTCTGTTTGGCCAATCGCCAAACCTGCTGAGCTTTCTCTTTGGAGGCGACCGAGATCAGCCGAGCGCGGACTTTAGGTCCGTACTCTGTTTCGATCGCCTTCCGCATTTCGTCATCGGTGACAGCGATCTTCTTCGCCGCCAGGCGACGGAGGGCCAGCGTGGGCCAGATCATCTCGCGCTTGTATTGCTCGACTGTGATCTCGCGTTTCTCTTGCAGCATCTTAAGGTACGAGTTGACGTCGACCCCGAACCGCTTGGCGATCCGAATGATCTCCTCGTGGACGTCCGCCTCCAGAACCTCGACCCCTCGCGCTCGACACGCTTGTTCGATCACCTGGCGGTTGACCAGGCTCTCCAGCACTTCGGCTCCAAATCGAATCAGGCATTCGTGGGCCAACTGCCCGCGGGTGATGCGCTCGTTATTGACGATAGCGACGGTGTCGACTGGCGGTCCGGCCACTCGCCCAACCGCGCCCCCGCTGGCCCCGGCTTGTGGTTGCCCCTGCGGAGCCGTTCGTTGGGTGGTTCGTCGCTGGGGAAGCTGCCGTCCAGGCGCCTGGGCGGTGGCGTCAGTGGGCCCGCCAAATTGCGACATGCCGTAGCCAACGGCGACCGTGACCGCAATGGCCAACAGGCCGAGCACTCGCGAAGTCCAGTTCACAGAGTTGTTACCGCTGGTCGCATCCTTGCGAAGCATTTTTATCTCCCTCAGGCCAAGCCATCGAATTCATGGGGCGGGGAGTATAGGAATCGCACAAATCCGGGTCAACCAGAAAAGTCGATTCAAGTTTCAACTGCAATCAACCGACGACCGAATCCTTCCTCGTCTACGCAAATCGCCACAACCGGGAGCTCTTGATTCCTGGCCGTGGCGATTGGGGCAACCTGGGAGACTCCTGACCTAACCGTCTTCCATGACTTCGGCTTCGCGGTTCTTGGCTGATTCGGTCGCTTGCGATTCGTAGGTCTTTGTCAGCTCTTGGATCGAGTCCTTGGTGTCGTCGCGAGTGTCTTCGCTGATTGCCTTGTCCTTCTGCAATTGATCGGCCGCCTTGTTGCCGTCCCGCCGCACATTGCGAATGGCGACCTTGGTCTCCTCGGTGAGCTCTTTGATGCGTCCGACCATCTTCTTGCGCTGTTCCGTCGAGAGCGGCGGGATGTTGATGCGAATGAGGCGGCCGTCGCTCTGCGGATTAAAACCGAGGTCGCTGGCGACGATCGCCTTCTCGATATCCTTGATCGTTCCCGCATCGTAGGGCCGAATCACGACCTGAGTCGGTTCGGGAGCCCCCACAGACGCCAGTTCCTTGATCCGCATGGTCGACCCGTAGACCTCCACGCGCACGCTATCGACGAGCCCGGGATTGGCGCGACCGGTGCGGATTCCGGCGAGGTTATCTTTGAGGACGTTGACTGCTTTCTCCATTCGCTCTTCGACATCGAGCAGAACTTCGTCGGCGGACATGGCGATCACCTTCTCAAGTCGCAGGTTAGGGGGCCGCGGCCACTTGGGACGTCTATCCGCCCCGCCCGTGGCACGCGGTCATGATACGTTCACGGTCGGCTCAACGCCATCGGGCGGACGCCTGGGAACCATCGATGAAGAGAGACCCGCACGGAGGTCAATCGGGGTCGGCCGAGGCGACATTCGAGATGACCGTGCCGACGGTGTCGCCCATCACGGCCCGCCCGATGTTGCCCTCTTTCTTGAAATTGAAGACGAGGATCGGCATCGAGCGCTCTTCACAGTGCGTGATGGCCGTGCTGTCCATGACGCGAAGGTTCTGTTCGCGGACTTCCCGGTAGGAGAGTTTGCGGTAGAGCACGGCGTGAGGATTGAGCTCCGGGTCGTCGCTATAGACGCCGTCGACACGAGTCGCCTTGGCGACTACGTCGGCTCCGAGTTCAAGAGAGCGGAGAGCGGCCGCCGTATCGGTCGTGACAAATGGACCGCCGGTTCCCGCGGCCAGGATGACGATACGTCCCTTCTCGAGGTGCCGCCGCGCGCGACGGCGGAGGTATGGCTCCGCGACTCCGTCCATGCGGATCGCAGTCATCAGGCGAGTTTCACAGCCGATGGACTCGAGCGCGTCCTGAAGAGCCAATCCGTTGATGACGGTCGCCAGCATTCCCATGTAGTGAGCGGTCGCTTCCTGGATCGCCTGGCTGTGTTCTTTGAATTGAGCGCCGCGGAGGATGTTGCCGCCGCCGATCACGACCCCGATCTCACAGCCGAGTTCTTGGGCCTTCTGAATCTGCCCGGCGATATTGACCGCCTCGGGCATGTGTATGCCGCGCTGCCCCGCTTCACAGAAACTCTCGCCCGATAACTTCAGCACAACTCGCTTGAAACGCGGAGATTCCGACATCGATGCATCCTTTCACATGGCCTCTTGGGATCCCAGGCGGGCGATCAATATAGCAAAAGAGCCTCGGTCTCCCGAGGCTCCTTATGGTTGAACTTGTCGGATCGGGCAGACCCGCGATCACTCGGCGCCCAACTCCCAGTGGGTGAATCCCTTGATGGTCATTCCGCCATTTTCGGCCGTCTTGCCAACGGTCGTCTTGTCGTCTTTGACGAACGCCTGTTCGGTCAGAACGGTTTCAGCGAAGTAGTTTCGCATCCGTCCGTCGACCATCTTGTCGACGATGTTCTCCGGTTTGCCTTCCTTGAGCGCCGCTTCGCGAAGCACTTTACGCTCCGTGGCGACGTCATCCTCGGACAACTCGTCGACCGTGAGAGCTTTGGGACGCATCGCGGCGACGTGCATGCAGATGTCCTTTGCCAAAGTGTCATCGCCTCCTTCGACGGAGAGCAAGACACCCGAGACCGTGCCCGAGTTGTGGCTGTAGGCGCCGCACCCGCCTTCGTAGCGGTGCATGCGGCCGACGTTGAAAACCTCGCGGACGCGATTGAACAAGTCGTCTTTCTGCTCGGTCAAAGTCACGCCATCTTGGCTTGGCGACGGCTGACTGAGCAACTCGTCGGCCGTGGCGGCTCCCGGTCCCAGGGCCAGCTGTTGAGCCAGGTCGTTGGCCAACTGAATGAACTCTTCGTTCTGTGTGACCGGAGCGCTCTCGCACTTGAGTTCGACGATCGCGCCGGCGGGACCCTCGACCGATGCGTAGATGCCGAATCGGCCGAACGACGTTTCCCGGTCGGCTCGTTTGGCGAGCACTTGAGCGCCGCGTTCGCGCAGCCACTGCACCGCGGCATCTTCGTCGCCGTCGCATTCCGTGAGAGCTCGTTTGCATTCCATCAACGGCAAGCCAGTCTTCTTGCGCAACGATTGGACGGCGGCGGCGGTGACAGCCATGACGCTAGTACTCCTCTAACCTTTTCCATGTCGTAAGTGAAATGAACCCTTCGCCAGTACGGCTCCCTATAGGACGTCCGAGCTGTTGGAGGGTTCGAACAAACTTTCGCGAACCGTTAAGAGGCGCCTTCGGTGGCCGCCTCGCCTCCCGCGGCGTCGTCCGCGGCGGCCTTCTCTTTTCCAGCCACGTTCTTGGCTCCCTCAATCACCGCGTCGGCCAACTGCTGGACGACGATTTCGATCGAACGAATGCCATCGTCGTTGCCGGGAATCGGCAGATCGACTTCGTCCGGATCGCAATCGGTGTCGATCAAAGCGACCGTGGTGATGCCGAGCTTCCGCGCTTCGCGGACGGCGTTCTTTTCTTTCTTGGGGTCGACGATCACCAGACATTCCGGCAATCGGTTCATCGTCCGCAAACCGTTCAGGTTGCGGTACATCTTGCGGAATTCGCGATTGAGCGCCGACTGCATCTTCTTTGAGTATTGAGCGATGTCATCGCTGCTGCGCAGCGCCTCCAGCTCCTCGAGCCGGCTGAGTCGGCTGCGCACGGTGCGGAAATTGGTCAGCGCGCCGCCCAGCCAGCGCTCGCTAACGAAGGGCATCCCAGCTCGCGTCGCCTCCCGCTCCACCACCCCGCTCGCTTGACGCTTCGTGCCAACGAACAGGATCAGGCTGCCGCCACTGGCGACTTGAGAAAGATACTTCTTCGCTCGCAGCAACCCGCGGACCGTCTCGCGAATGTCAAGAATGTGGATCAGGTTCTTGCGCGCGTAAATAAACGGGGCCATCTTCGGATTCCAACGGCTGGAACGATGGCCAAAGTGAACACCTGCTTCGATCAGTTCTTGGACTAGTTGATTCGACACTGACAACGACTCCTGAAATGGCTGAGCTGCAGAAATGCCGGCTCGCTTTGGCCGGCACAGGTAGACCCTTCTTCCGCGTACTCAATTGGGTGAGAGGCGTCCGCCCCGTGGGGGAGGACCTAAAACCAATAAACGGGCCAGTTTATCGGTCCTTCGCGAAGTCGTCAATTGGAATGACTCGGCGCGCGAGGGGGTCCAGGTGCGGATCCAACGTAGGCGGCGGCATCGAGAACCGGGCAGGCCGCTATTTCGGCAGGACAAAGGCGATCGCGACGGCCAAGGGATGGCGGTCACCCCGTCGCGTATTGGGACGCGTGCGGATGCTCTCATAGTGCGCTTCACACGCCGGACAATCGTCGAGATGCCGGCTGACGCGGTCGCGGTCTTTTCGGGACAGGTCGCCAGAATGGTAGGAAGCCAGCAGCGGCACGACCTCGCTGCACGTCATCGCACCGCTGTCGCTCCAGTTGACCGCCAGACTGCTGGCCGCCGCAATCGCCAGCACAGCGACTACAGAGAGCGCGATCTTGATCAGCGGCGGGCGGCGATCGCTACGCAACGACGAAACAAGATTCGTCACCGTCCCCGGCGGGCACGCGTCCCAGTTCTGTCCGTTTTCAGCGCTCATGTCTTTCTCGAAGGGCAATCGAGGTCTCGTCTCTACTTATATCGTCAACTCGCCCAACATTGTCTGTGAGGGGGCTTACAGTCCGTCAGTTGTTGGTCATCCAGTCGCTTGTATGGTCTTGGGAGCGGGTTGGGCGTCGGGCAATTGGGGGGGAGCCGTGTGGACCGAACTGGCCAAGCGCTCCAGGTTGAGCAGGGTGACCTTGCGGCGGCCGACCCGAATCAACCGCTCGCCGGCCAGCTCACCTAACACCACGGTGACGGTCTCCCGCGTGCTGCCGATGACGTTCGCCAGATCCTGGTGTGAGAGTTTTATCGTCAACTCAACCCCGTCGCCAGTTCGCTTCCCGTACAGTTCGGACAGTTCGAGTAGTAGGTGGACCAGCCGCTCGCGGTTGGAAAGAAAAAGCAGGTTCTTCAGCCGCCGTTCAATCCGCCGGCGACGGAGCCCAATCATCTTCGTCACGCCCAGCGTAACCGCCGGATGGTTGGCCAACAATTCGGAAAACAGGTCGGCGGGGATGCGGACGACCGTCGTCGGATCAATCGCCTCGGCGTACTCGTCGCGCGTCGTATCGTCGCTGAACAGGGCCAACTCGCCGAACAGCTCTCCCGGTTCAATAAACGCCAGGATCGATTGCTTGCCGTCGGGAGTGAGGTGACAGATCTTCGCCCGGCCTGAGGCGAGCAGGAAGACCGACTGCGACTCGTCCGCGGGCAAGTAGATCGGACTCTTGGCGGCGAACTTTTTGGCGCGGCTGCCCGATTCGACCCGACGCAACTCGTCGTCCTTAAGCTGTTGGAACAGCGGGCAGTTCTTCAAGAACCAGAATTCTTGCGGCATGGGAGACTCAGTTGAAGTCGGAAGCCGCGGCATTATACGCCACGCAGGTGACTTCCGGCAAAAAGCGATCGCCCCGTTAGCCGCCAAACGGGTCCGGCGACCCAAAGGGATCCGCAGCGCCGAAGGGGTCATCCGAGTTCTTGCCCGAGTCGGTTCCAAAGGGGTCCTTTGTGTCGAAGGGGTCCTTTGTGCCAAAGGGATCCTTCGAGCTGGCCGGATCTTTGGCTTTCGGCGCCGCGTCAAATGGGTCTTTGGTGTCGAACGGATCTTTGGTGTCGAACGGATTTTTTCCAGCCGGCGCCTTGCCAGCCGGTGGGGCGGCTGCGGGATCCATCGGGTCAGCAGCGCCGGCGGCCGGCTCCTTCGTCTCCTCGCCCGTGTCCGCGTGCATCAACGGATACTCGCGGCCAATTTCGTGCAAGCATTGGATCAGCCCCTTGCTGGTGGCGACACACATCCGATCGGTGTGCTTGGTGAGCAACGTGATGTC
>JASMLW010000007.1 GCA_030748485.1 Pirellulaceae bacterium | reverse complement strand
TTGTCGAGCGCGGGGGTCTGCGCGTAGCGGTCGCCGTAGCAACCGAGCTCCGGTCCGTTGTCCTCCGAGACGATCAGCAGGATGTTGGCCCGGTCACGCGCGGCGGCCGGCGAACCGGCTGCGGCGGTGAGGGCCATTGCGACGAGGATCATTGCGACAAGGATCATGTTCAACATCACGCACCGACTCAATGTCTGAAACGGAAGCCGCGCGGGCGGCGAACCATGAGCCGATTCTAGTCGACCAGTCAGCCACGGGAAGGCGCACGCGCGTTTCAGAGATATATTCACTTCCTTGCGCAACTCGACGACCACGGAGCTAAAGCGGATGTCGGACCAACCGAACATCATTTTCATCATCACCGATCAACAGCGGTACGACACGATTCGCTCGCTGGGGTACGATTTCGTCGATACGCCCAACATCGATCGGCTGGTCGAGCAAGGCGTCGTGCTCGAACAATGCCATGTGACGGCCGCGTCCTGCGCGCCGGCCAGAGCCAGCCTGTTCAAGGGGTTCTACCCCCACACGACGGGAATCCTTAAGAACGCCGATCAATGGCGGAGGTCGTGGGTCGAGTTGCTCAACGACGCCGGCTACCACTGCACGAACATCGGCAAGATGCACTCCTGGCCCTTTGAAACGCCGCTCGGTTTTGACGAGCGGTACGTCGTCGAGAACAAGGACAGGTATCTGGAAGGCCGCTACTACTTCGACGAATGGGACAAGGCGCTGCGCTATCGCGGACTGGTGAAGCAACAGCGCGAACTCTATCGGAAGTTGCCCGACTACCGCGAGCGGTTGGGCGCCTTCGAGTGGGAGCTGCCCGAGGATGCGCACCCGGACGTCTTTGTCGGCGACCTGGCCGTGTGGTGGATCAACCAGTACCCAAGACCCGAACGTCTGTTCCTGCAGATCGGCTTCCCGGGACCTCACCCGCCTTACGACCCGACGCCCGCCTACGCGGAACGCTACATGCAGCGCGACTTGGATCTGCTGCCGGTGACGGAGGATGAGTTGGCGAGTCAGCCGCCGCCGTTCTTGGAAATGCGAGTTCACAATAGCGAGGTCGACCACGACTCCGTCGTGCACCTGCTCGAACCGACCGACGAACAGCGACATCGCCAACGCGCCTACTACCTGGCCAACGTGACCATGATTGACGACAAGGTCGGCCAGATCATGACTGCGTTGGAGCAGCAGGGATACCTGGAGAACTCGGTCGTCATCTTCACATCGGATCACGGCGACTGTCTGACCGATCACGGCCACAGTCAGAAGTGGACCATGTACGACCAGATCACGCGCGTGCCGACAGTCGTTTCGGCTCCCGGGCGTTTCCCAGCCCGACGGCTCGACGGATTGTGCCAGCAGATGGATCTCGGCCCCTCGATACTCGAACTGGCTGGAGTGACGCCGCCGGAAATGCTCGAAGCCGTTAGCCTCAGCGACGCGCTGCACGGACGAGACTGGGCGGGCCGCGACTACGTCTACGCCGAGCAAGCGAAGGACGGCATCTTGCAGACGACTGAGTTCATGACGATGCTGCGCGGCCGCGACTGGAAGCTCGTCCATTTTCTCGACGAGCCTTACGGGCAACTATTCGATTTGCGTAACGACCCGGACGAGATCGCCAACCTGTGGAGCGACCCAGCGGCGGCCGACAAGAAATCCGAGTTGCTCGCCGTCCTCCGCGAGTGGCGCATCCGCAGCCAGTACCACACCCGCGATTGGTCGGCGGAGTGGCGCTAGTAGGTCCTGCCTGCCGGGCGGGACTTCGCGACGAAGTCGCGACAATGGACGTTCCATTGGAGACAGCGTCAAGCTCTCGCCTCCGCATCTATTTGACGCAGAGTTCCCCGTGCTCGGACGTCCTTCGCCCGCTCCCGTTGGTCGCTGGAATCCAACCAGGGAAGCCCCGCATCCTCAAACGCCACAAATGGACGGCCGTTGACTGCGTGCGGTTTGCGCGTCACGAGCGGCAACGTATATTCGGGACCTTGCGCATTCGATCCGGGAGGTTTCACCTATGGCGGCCGATATCGATCTGAAGGACTACATTCGCGACATTCCGGACTTTCCCAAACCGGGGATTCTGTTTCGCGACATCACACCTCTCTTGGCGGCGCCGGTGGCGTTTGCAGAAGCGACTCGGCGGCTGGCGGACAACTACCGCGACGCGGGAATCGATGTGATTGTCGCCGCCGAAGCGCGAGGTTTCATATTCGCGGCTCCGCTGGCTCTCGAGTTGAACGTCGGGTTTGTTCCCATTCGCAAACCCGGCAAACTGCCCTTCGACAAGCATTCGTTCCACTATGAACTCGAGTACGGCCAAGACACGCTGGAAATGCACATCGACGGAGTCACCGCCGGCAGCAATGTGCTGGTGGTCGATGACCTGTTGGCCACCGGTGGAACGGTGGACGCCTGCTGCGAACTGTTGAAGAAATGCGGAGCCAACGTTGTCGGGTGCGCCTTCTTGATCGATCTAGTTGACTTGGCGGGCGCGCAGCGGATCGCCCCCGTCGAAACGTTCAGCTTGCTGCAATACTAGGCGACATGTAGGTCCTGCCTGCCGGGCAGGACTTCGCGACGAAGTCGCGACAAGGGAGGTTACATTTGACGCAGCGCGGCGATTCGATTGAGCGCTGAGCACGAATCGGCAGTTCGCCGACGGGCCAACCCGCTCTCGACGGCCTGGAAGGCCATCGTACATGCAGGACCTGCTGAGTCCCTTTGCTCTCGAACGGGAACGGACAGTCGAGCGGTAGCTCGCCTTGTGAGTGGCGTGGGGCAATCGCGCCAGATACAATCGCTCGCGATCCATTGCCAACCCTCCGAGGAACACGACATGTCCATCCGCTCGCTGGTGATAGCCGTCTCGCTGACCATTCTGCCTTGCGCCGCGCAAGCTCAGGACGATGCCTGGCGACCTACCCAACAGACGGCAATCGACGCGATCGATCGTCACAGCGACACGATTCGCGATGTGAACCGGTCTCTTTGGCAATGGGCCGAAGTGGGGTTGGAGGAGCATCAGTCGAGCAAGTTGCTGCAGAGCCATTTGCGGGAGGCCGGGTTCGATGTGAAGGCGGGATTGGCGGGAATGCCGACCGCTTTCGTCGCGTCGTACGGCAAGGGAAAGCCGGTTATCGGGATCCTGGCCGAGTACGACGCCCTGCCGGGCATGTCGCAACAAGTCGAACCTCGCCGAACTCCCCGCGTGGATGGCGCGGCGGGACACGCGTGCGGACACAGCGGCCTCGGCAGCGGCGCAATGGGAGCCGCGCTGGCGGTGAAAGAGGCGATCGATAAACACGAGATCGCGGGAACGGTGCGGCTGTACGGCACGCCCGCGGAAGAGACCGTGATCGGCAAGGTCTACATGACGCTCGGCGGCGTCTTCGACGATCTCGACTTCTGCCTGCACTGGCATCCGAGTACGAAGAACGGAGCGTGGGCGTCCAGCTCCAAGGCGCTCGTGTCCGCCAAGTTCACGTTTGACGGCACGGCAGCTCACGCCTCGGTCAGTCCCGAGAGCGGACGGAGTGCGTTGGACGCCGTCGAGCTGATGAATGTCGGAGCCAACTTCATGCGCGAACATCTCAAGGAAGACGCCCGCATCCACTACGTTGTCACAGACGGCGGCGGCGCTCCGAACGTCGTCCCTCCCAAGGCGACCGTCTGGTACTTCGTCCGCGCCGATGCGCATCAGGATGTCGAATACAACTTCCGCTGGCTGAAAGACATCGCCAAGGGGGCGGCCTTGATGACGCGGACGAAACTCGCTGTGACGATCGATACGGATTGCCACGAGATCGTGCCCAACGCTCCCTTGGCAACTCAGATCACCACGAATCTGCGCCGGGTCGGCGCGCCCAGATTCAGCGACGAGGAGAAGCTGTTTGCGCGGCGGTTGCAAGAACCGCTCATCGCGCAGTTCGGGTCGAGTTTCGACCACGCCATTGATGAGCGAGTTCACGAACAGTCGGTTGGATCGCCGCCCAGCAAAGGCTCGACCGACGTGGGCGACATCAGTTGGCGCGTGCCCACAGGCGGGCTGCGGACGTCGTGTATGGCGAGTGGCAGCCCCGGACACAGTTGGCAAAACGTCGCGGCGATCGGGTCGACGATCGGTGAGAAAGGTACGATCTACGCGGCCAAAGCGCTCGCCGTTACGGCGCTTGACCTGCTCGAGAATCCAGAATTGGCCGCGGCGGCTCGAGCCGACTGGCAGGTTCGAATGAAGGGCCGGAAGTACTTCAGTTTCATTCCACCGAAGCAGAAAGCCCCGGCCAAAATCCGCTAGGGGTCCTCCGCCTCATCGCTGCTCCCGCGGATCTGTTCGAGCGAGCGCATCACGACGCGGAAATTTTTCGTGCCGCCCTCCCGGCGAACTTTCACGACCTGTGTCGAGCCGAGCGTCTTTTGTTCGACGACGTCCTGCAAGTCGCGCGTGCTGTGGACGCGATGGCCGGAGAACTCGACAATCACATCGCCGCCCTCCAACCCGGCGACCGCCGCCGGCCCGTCGGGAATCACATTCTGAACCCAGACGCCGAACCGCGCCGGCACGCCAAGTTCGCGGCCCGTGCTGGTGTCGATGTCGCGGATCTGGATGCCCAGGTAGGCGCGCCGGACGCGACCGTGATTGATCAACTCGCGAGCCGCCCACTGTGCGCGGTTGATGGGAATGACGAACCCAATGCCCTGGTAGCCGCCGTTGCGGGAAGCGATCGCCGTGCTCAGTCCAACGACCTCCCCATCGAGATTCACAAGTGGTCCGCCCGAGTTGCCCGGGTTGATCGCCGCGTCAGTCTGCAGCAACTGTCCCCGGCGGACTTTCCGGATGCCGCGGCCCTTGCCGCTGATGATGCCCGCGCTGACGGTCGCTTCGAGTTCAAAAGGACTGCCGATAGCGATCACCCAGTCCCCGATCTCCAACTTGTTCGAGTCGCCAAAGCGGGCCGCCGGCAGCCGCTCCGAGGTGTCGAGGATGACGACAGCCACGTCGCTCATCGGATCGCCGATGACTCGTTCCCCTTTGATTTCGGTGCCATCCTGTAGTCTCACGATCACTTCTTTGGCGTTTCCAACGACGTGATTGTTGGTGAGCACGACGCCTTCGGAGCTATAGATGACTCCCGACCCGACCCCCTGAGAAGGTGGCGGCGACTCGCCGCGAGGTAGAAAATTTCGCGGTACTCCCTCGGGGAACAACTGCCGTAACTGGGGGGGGATGTCGGGTGTTTCACGTCGCGCGGGGGCTTCCATCGTAGCGGTGATTGTCACCACTGACGGCAGCGCCGTTTCGGCTGCCTGGCGGAAGGCTCTCGAAAGAGATTTCGCTTGGGCCACCGCATCGTCAGCTTGCCCGCCAAGCGGTGTAAGCGACACGGTGAGGACAACAAATGCGGGGAATGCGTATCGCAAAGGGCGATTCAAACGGCGATGGATCATGGCGGTTCTCCTTACGCGAAATCGCGATCGTTGCTCTCAAATCCGAACGTCGTAAAAGTTGTGTTTCGACGACGCGGCCTAATTATTAGGAAGCGGGGCGAGCTGACCAATGGCAGTTTTGGACAGCGCCGTTCACCCGCAGCGATTCCCTCGCTAACAAACTCGGTTGGGCGGCGAAGGTTTCGGCGATTCCCAGCACGTTGACAAAAACCCAGTGGAGCGATAGGGTTACGCGCGTGAACGCCCGCATGCTCTGTCGTTCACAAATCAGTGGGTATCTCTTCTTTTTCGCCGCGCCGCGCCGCGCCGCGGCCGCGTCAATCATCTAATCACAATAATCCCCGCGCAATCGCCTCGTGTGCGCACTCGATCGGGCAATTGGCGACGGACGCCTCTTCTCAACATGAACCAACCCCAAGTTGAATCCCTCGAACAGCGCATGGAGTTGTGCGAGGAGCGAATCGGTTACGAGTTTGAAGATCGCAAACTTCTCCATTCGGCGCTGACACACGCCTCGGGCGCGGAAAACCGCTTGCGGTCAAACGAGCGGCTGGAGTTTCTCGGCGACGCGATTCTCGGCGCGCTCGTTTGCGAGACTCTATTTGACCGTTTCCCCGAATTCCTCGAAGGGGATCTCACCAAACTGAAGTCGGTGGTGGTGAGCCGGCAGACTTGCGCCAAGATCAGCAAAGCGCTGGGGTTGGACGATTGTTTGATCGTTGGTAAGGGGATGGCCAGCACGCGGGACGTCCCGCCTTCTTTATTGGCGGATGTGTTCGAGGCGTTATTGGCGGCGATCTACCTCGATGGCGGCGACGCCGCAGCCCGCCAGTTCATATCGAACACGATCGATCCGGAAATCGAGATCGCCGCGTCGATCGAGCACGCGGGGAATTTCAAGTCGCTCCTGCAACAACTGGCCCAACGCGAGTTTGGCAACACGCCAATCTATCAACTGGTCGACGAAAAGGGCCCCGACCACAGCAAGTGCTTCAAAATTGCCGCCCAAGTCGGCAATCAGCGGTTTGAAGCGGCCTGGGGACGGAATAAAAAAGAGGCTGAGCAGCGGGCCGCCTCTAATGCGCTTTCGCAGATGCGCGATGAAGCGGCTCCTTTTCCATCCGACTGAACGAACCGTTCGCGACCCGCGCACCGCGGAACTCAACCGAGCGAACGATTTTGAGAGAAGTAACCATGCAGGTTCGATGTGTCGCACTGCTGTCAGGCGGTCTCGACAGCATCCTCGCCATCCGTCTGATGCAAGAGCAAGGCATCCATGTCGAGGCGTTGAATTTCAAGACGGTCTTTACCTGTTGCCAGGACATGTCGGCCCAGTCGGCCCACGATCTGAATGTGCGGCTGACAGTTATCGGTCAAGAGGACGACTATTTGGATTTGATTCGCCACCCGCGATTCGGCCGCGGGAAGGGAGCCAACCCGTGCGTCGACTGCCGCATCTACATGTTCCAAAAGGCCAAGGCGTACATGCACCAGGTCGACGCCCAGTTCATCATCAGCGGAGAAGTCGTCGGTCAGCGTCCGATGAGCCAGAAGCGCAGCGACTTGACCGTCATCTCGCACCATTCCGATCTGGAGGATTTGTTGCTGCGGCCCCTGTCGGCGAAGTTGCTGCCGCCGACACTGCCCGAACGCGAGGGGTGGGTTGACCGCGAGCAATTGCACGACTTCCACGGGCGCAGCCGCAAAGGGCTGATCGAGCTGGCTCGCCAACTGGACGTCAAAGAGATTCCGACGCCCTCGACCGGTTGCGCGCTGACGGAGCCATTGTTCTCGCGAAAAGTCTTCGACCTGCTCGACATCGAAGACAGCACGCGCTGGGATTTCGATCTCCTCAAGGTCGGCCGCCACTTTCGATTTAGTGAGCGCACGAAAGTCATCGTCGGCCGCAACGAAGAAGACAACGCGCGGCTGGAGTACGCGTCCGTCGTGCCGGACGCCTCGCCCAACGTCGTCATCGAACCGGACGACTTCCTGGGCCCCGCCGCGATGGTCATCGGCGACATATCGGCCGACGCGATCGATTTCGCCGGCAGCTTGATCCTCCGTTACGCTCGAGTCGATCCAAACAGCCAGCGGCGCGCCCTCCTCAAACGTGATGGCGAGTCCGTTCCGGTCGAACTGCGCGATGTTCCGGCCGCACATGACGCTCAAACGATCGCGTCCTGACGTCAGGCTTGCATCACCCGCCACAGCGACTGCATGGCGTCGGTCGCGTCTGCGTTGAGACGCTCGCGCCCGTACGCCACGCGGCAATACAACTCGGCCAGTTGTCGCGCGCTGTCGTGGATCTTCGACTCGCGAACGGCCACCGTCGCCGCGAACTCGATCGGCGTTTGCTCCGCCGCCCGCAGCAGCCCCCGGTCGCGCGACCAAGCCTCGAACGCGCGAAAACTAAACTCGACCAACGCGTCAGGCGACCACTGTTGAGCTTTGCCCGTCAAGAATGGATTCTCAAAATCGGCGAACTTCGGCGGCGTTGAGCCCGGCGCCGTCGCTGTCTGAGACTCCTCCTCCGTTCTCGCATCACGGCCGCCAAACAAACCCGCGAACAGGTTTCTCAGCGCGTTGAGGAAGTCCTTGAACGCGCCGAGAACGACCGCCCAGTACCTCCACACGATGTAGGCGACGATCGCGATGATCAGGATGTAGTACACCAACTTCATCAGCACGCCCACGCCCGCGACGACGCTGGAAACAGCCGCCAGCGGATTGAAGCTGCGCGAGCTACCGCCCCCCGATCGCTCGCCCGCAGCGCTCTCAGATGAACTGTCGGGAGATCGCGAGCCACTTTCCATGTTCGCCGCGAAACGACTCCCCTCCGAACCTCGTGAGTTTTCCGATTGCTGACCTTGTCCCTGACTGCCCTGATCTTGACTGCCCTGATCTTGATTGCCTTGACCTTGACTGCCTTGTCCTTGATTGCCCTGATCTTGATTGCCTTGACCTTGATTGCCTTGACCTTGATTGCCTTGACCTTGATTGCCTTGACCTTGATTGCCCTGACCTTGATTGCCTTGACCTTGCCTGCCCTGATTTTGACTGCCCTGATCTTGACTGCCTTGACCTTGATTGCCTTGACCTTGACTGCCCTGACCTTGACTGCCTTGTCCTTGATTGCCTTGTCCTTGATTGCCTTGTCCCTGACTGCCTTGACCTTGATTGCCTTGTCCTTGACTGCCCTGACCTTGACTGCCTTGTCCTTGACTGCCTTGTCCTTGACTGCCTTGTCCTTGATTGCCTTGTCCTTGATTACCTTGTCCTTGACTGCCTTGATCTTGATTGCCTTGTCCTTGACTGCCTTGTCCTTGACTGCCTTGTCCTCCCTTCCCTTGGCTTCCGCCGGCTTGTCCACCGCGGGTCTGCTGTTGTTGGCGCCCGGGCGCACCTCCATCTTGGTCCTGCACAGCGCTGTCGCGAAGCGGCGCGAACCGAGACGCTTGCAGGTCATCGGGCGAGTGGAAGGCGAGCGACAGATCTTGTCCGATGTCGATCACCGGATTGCGTCGGGGCAATATCGAGCAGCAGGCCAAGAGCACGACGATCAGCGCGGCT
Organism: Pirellulaceae bacterium; assembly: GCA_030748485.1. GTDB lineage: Bacteria > Planctomycetota > Planctomycetia > Pirellulales > Pirellulaceae > JASMLW01. The sequence continues at coordinate 18,940 of JASMLW010000007.1, read as the reverse complement.
CCGGCTCCCAGCCAGATGCGGGCCATGGCGGGCGGCATGGTGAGCTGTCGTTGCCTCAGGTAGCGCCGGAGGCTGAGGAAGCTAGTCATCGACAGCAGCATGAGGGTGGAGGCGACGAACGCGACCATGTATTGCAGGCAGTACGTGCGATTGACGGCGGCGCCGGAGACATTCAACTGTCCCAGTCCAAAGACGGGCAGGGCGCCGAGGGAAAAATAGATGACCCAAACGCCGTGCGCGTGGGGTCGCCGCCGGTAATCGCCCCACTTTTCCCACATCGACTTTGGCGGTTTTTCAGCTTCATCGTCCGCCTGCGCCGTGGTGGCGCTGAAGTCGAGGTCGGCTTCGATGGCGGCGTCGCCATCACCGTCGTGGTCCAGTCCGGCCGTCTGCAGGAGCCCTTCGCCGGAAGCATCCTGCGACTCGTCGATCACCGTACAGTCCCAGGTCAGTTGATGCGTGCAGAACCAGACGAGCGCGACGACGGACGCGCCGAGCAGCGGAGCTCCGACGAACTTCGCAATCGCCAACCATGTCGCGATCGCCAGCGGCAGTCCGAAGCAGACGGCCCGCTCCGAGCCTTCCTCGATCGAGATGCGGCCGATCCCGACGGCGCCCATCACGAAGCAACCGACGATCCATTTCAGACGTGCGCCAAATAACCCCACGTAGAACGCCTCGATGAGATAGAAGTTGAGGCTGACGACGAGGATGAAGATCAGAAACGGCGTGACGCCGACGACCATGTAATCGGCGAGTGTTTGGGGGAGGCGCCGAGCCATTGGGACAACTCAGTGGAGATGACGTACGCGAGAACGACGTAAGCGAGAACGTGGTGTCGCCCGCGCGGGGCGGCCTAATTCAAAGTGGCGAGCAGTGCCGGGCCGGCCCAGTCATCTTAGCACAAACTCTCGGCAAACCGTCGGAATCTCGTCCTCGTTTCGCAGCTGGAGAGTCTGGATTCCTTCAGCGATTAACGGTCCCGCGCTTTGAGAAAACTCGTAGTTGTCGTAGGCGTTGACGATGGCCGTGACGGCGAACCCTTGTCGGCGGAGGTTGCCCAAGGCGATCGCGTTGTCCTCGCTCACCTGTGGCAGAATGACGACCACGGTGGCGTCTCGCGGCAATTGGCTCGACGTTTCCATGATCGTCCGCGAGAGTTCGAGGCCGCTGGTCAACTCGAGCCGCGCCAGCTGCTCGAGAATTCGCATCAGCTGATCGGCGCCTCGCTGAGTTGGAACGACGAGCGGCTCGAGTCGATCGTTCTCGCTCAACATGCTGCCGGCTCGCCGCGCGGCGTTGCGCGTGCGAATGTCAAAGTCCCAACCCTCCTGGCGGATGCGATCGGCCGCATCGCGACCGTTGGAGACGAGCCCGATCTGCTGGCCCATCTCGTAGACGGCGTTGGCGATGGAAGCGGCAGCGGTGATCGCCAACTCGCTGCGAAACGGCTCGTTGTTCTTCGGGTGCGACCGCTTGTGGAAGTCGACGAGCAGCGTGGCTCCAGCCACCGTCGACGGCTCGTAGACCTTGCTGTGCAGCTCTCCCGTCCGCGCCGTCGCGCTCCAGTGAACTCGATTGAGCGGATCGCCCGCCTGGTAGGCGCGGACGCCGGCGATCCTGGTGGGATCTTCGTAGAGTCGATGAGCCATGCGCACTTCACCGATCGGACGCCGGGACGAGATGTCGTATCCCTCCAAGGGGATCACTCGCGGCAGCACCATGAGGAAGTGCGGTTTGGTGACCACCCGATAACGGCGGTGCAGTCCGAACAGGTCGCCCGTCTCCAGAACGAGCGGGCCGATCTGGTAGTAGCCTCGACGATTGCACTCGAGCGAGTAGTTGATCGTTTGCCGCCCTCGCGGACCGAGCATGGTGAGCGCCACGCGGCGGCCTTCGACTTTGAGATTCGGCGGATCGAAGAAGATCGCTCGCCGGGGCAGCAGATCCTCCAACAACACCCAGGGGACCGGCAGGCGATGGAGATTGCTGATGTGATTGACGACAGCGACTTTCTCGCCAACCCAAACCTGGAGCCGATTGCACTCGCGCGTCGCGTCCAGTCCTTGCGCCCAGGATCGAGTGATGAAACGACTGACGAGTATCACCGCCAGCAGCGCGTACATCGCGTACGCCACCAGGCCCATGTCAAAAATGAGGGCGACGAGGATCACCAGGACCGCCAGGACAATCAGATTCATGGGGATGCCGGCTGCTCGATTGTCGGAACGGCGATCTCCTCGACGACTTCATGCACGACTTGTTCGGGTGTCACTTTGCGAAGCCGCGCTTCGGGTTTGAGAATCAGCCGGTGAGTCAGAACGGAAGCGACAACGCGCTTGACATCGTCCGGTAAGACGAATGTGCGACCCCGCATCGCGGCCATCGCCTGACCCGTGCGAAACAAAGCGATCGAGGCGCGAGGGCTGGCTCCGAGGCTGAGGTCCTCGTGCTCCCGCGTGTCGTGGACGATCTGCATCAAATACTGCCGGATCTTGATGTCGACGCGAACTTGCTTCACGGCGTCCTGGCAGGCGCGCAACTGTTCGGCCGTGACGACGGCCGCGATCTTGTTGACCGGGTGCTCGCGTTGCAGCAATTCGAGCATCTGCAGTTCTTCATCCATCGTCGGGTAGCCGAGGCTAAACCGCATCAAGAAGCGGTCGAGCTGTGCTTCGGGTAACGGAAACGTCCCTTCGTGGTCGACCGGGTTCTGCGTGGCGACCACCAAGAAGGGCGGCTTCAATTTGTGGGTGACGCCGTCGACGGTCACGCAACTCTCCGCCATCGCTTCGAGCAGCGCGGCCTGAGTTCGCGGCGTGGTGCGGTTGATTTCATCCGCGAGGACCAGCTGGGCGAAGATCGGACCCTGGCGGAACTGAAATTCAGCCGTCTTCTGGTTGAAGATGGAAGCTCCGGTTACGTCCGAGGGCAACAGGTCGGGCGTGCATTGGACTCGCTTGAACGTGCAGCCGACACTTTGAGCGAGAGCCCGAGCCAACATGGTCTTGGCGACGCCGGGAACATCCTCCAGCAAGATGTGCCCCTCGCAGAACCAGGAAACGAGCGACAGGATGATTTGCTGACGTTTACCGACAATCGCCTGTTCCACGTTCGCGATGATTCTCTTCGCCGTCTCACTTACGGCTGCGGGCGTCATGGACAATACAACATTCCTCAATCAAACGCGGCCAGACCGATGGGGCGACAAAAGTCACCTCTATGCTAACCCGCACACTCGAGTGTCGCTATCGCCGCCGACACTTGTCACTCGATAACGCGAGTGATAAAACGTCGGGTTCGCAACCGCGTCCACGATCGCGGACCGCCGTATCGCCGTCCGGCGATCTCACCCTCTACATCATTCGCCCTTGATGCTCGTCTGCTCTTTCGACTCACGTTCCCGCTGGCCTGGTTGATCCCGATGGGTGAATTCGATCCCTACTATCTTTGGCTTGGGATTCCACCGAAAGACCAACCGCCGAACCACTACCGGCTGCTCGGCGTCGACCTCTACGAATCCAACATCGATGTCATCGCTCGCGCGGCGGACCGGCAGATGGCCTATCTGCGATCCTTGGGAGCGACCGAACACCTCGAAGAAACTCAACGCCTACTCGGCGAAATCACCAACGCGTCGCGGACGCTGCTCGATCCGGCCGCGCGACAAGCCTACGACACTGAATTGCAAGCCGTCGAGCCGGCGGCGGGCGAAGAGGCGATTGAGAACGAGCCGGACGTAGCCATGTTTGGCGAGTACCTGCTGCTCGACCAGATCGACAGAGGCGGCACGGGACAAACCTTCAAGGCGCAACACCGCACTCTTGGTCGAGTTGTCGCGTTGAAGATCCTCTCCGAAAACGCCGCGGCGTCCGACGAGTTGGTCGGCCGCTTTCGCCGCAAGGCCAGAATCCTCGCCGCGCTGTCGCACCCCAATCTGGTTCCCGCGTTCGACGCCGGTGTCAAGGACGGCGTCTACTACCTGATCACCGAACACATCGACGGCGACGACCTGGTGACCCTGTTGCGGAGATACAATCCGTTGCCAGTCGGCCACGTCGTGGGGTACATCAGTCAAGCAGCCGCCGGGCTTGGCTACGCCCACGCGCACGGCGTTTATCACCGTAACGTCAAGCCGAGCAACATCATGGTCGACGGCGACGCGGTCGTTAAAGTTATCGGCCTCGGATTGGCTCGCGTCGACGAGGGCGCCGTTCCAGAAATGACTGGCAAGAATCTCACACAGGCGGGCCGTCCAATCGGCTCCTTCGACTATATGTCGCCCGAGCAGGCGCTGAGCGCCGATGTCGTCGATCACCGCACCGATATCTATGCGCTCGGCTGCACGATGTTCGCCCTCTTGACCGGTCGACCGCTGTTCGTCGCGAAGAGCAACTCAGAGAAAGTGAAAGCTCACCGCCACCAACCGGCTCCGACGCTAAGCCACTTTCGCAGCGACGTCCCCGTCGAGTTGGACGGGATCATCCATCGCATGGTCGCCAAGAAACCGGCCGATCGTTTTCAGTCGATGAACGACGTGATCGCAGCCCTGCAGCCCTTCTAACAGACTCTCCGTCCGGCGATCGACGCCGCATTGCACGGCCGCCCGCTATCTACTATTCGTAGTGCGTCATGATGGACGAGTCGATCTGCTCCAGCGAATCCCCATCCTCGGTGACTTCAACATGTCCCCCGGCTTCGGCGAACGCCGATCCCACTCGACCGTGTGTCATATCGTGCCGTTCCCAGGAGCCGCCGAACGCTGAGTACGTGTTGTCGAAAGGCCCACAGCACATCGAGCAACCCGAGAAGAAACACGCCGCCAACGCCACTAGTAGAATCGTCGCCCGTTTCATGGACCCGTCTCGCCAATTAGACACCGAATAGACACTGGTGCTTGATTCGACCAAAGTAAGCCGGGAACTTTAGGACGACCGTTACGATTGTAGTGATCGTAGCGAGTGCTAGCACCTACGCGCTCAGTCGGCGCCCGTACGGTTGGCCGGCGAACGCCCGAGCGAGTTGCTCGATTCCGTCAAGCGTGTTGGCGCCGCGCGTCGTCGACTCGACCCCACATGCGAGTGTGCGGAGACCCGCGCGGCGGGCGTGTGACAACTTCAGCGGATCCGCACTGACAAACAGCACATCGGCGCCGTCGCGCCGCGCCAGCGCGGTCTGATAGCAATCACAACCGTCGTCATGTTGTCGGCCGCCCGATTTCGACCGCGACGAATCGGCCAAGTCACCGAGCGTGGCAACTTCTTCGAAAGCGTGGCCAATTCCCAGCCGACTCAGCCGATCACGCATTTCGCGCGGAGCATCTGCTGTCGTCGCTAGCACTGAGATCTCGATTGGCAGGCAGCGCAGGTCGACTAGCGCGCGTCGAACGTCGTGGAGCAAACAGATGGGCTCTTCCAATTCCGGCTTACGCGCTTGGCCGGCGGCGCAGACTTCATCGATCTGCGCGGCGGTCATTCCTGTTGCCAGCAGGAACCGCTGCATCGATTCCCAGTAGGTCTGCTGACGGCGGCGAACGGCGGGCAGAAACTCAGTCTGCCAGGTGACTGAAAACAGTCGTGGCGACGTGTAAAGCCCCATGCGGGTGACAAGTTGAAACAGCCAGCGCCGCCAGACGGAGTCGTCGTAGAGCACGCCGGCCGGATCGATCAGCAACACATCCGGCAGGAGAATCTGTTGATGTTTCTGTTGATGTCGTTGAGTGCCCATGCTGCGGTTCCTTCCTGGCAGGGCGTTGCGTCGTAGGTTGGCGGCCGGCGTTCCCTCGCCTCGGGCGGTTGGCGACGTCAGGCGCTCTGACGGGATTGGTTGAGCGTAGCCATTCGTTCGCGGATCGCCGGTTGGCGGTCGAGCAATCCGGCGACCCCTTGCCAATCCAACTCATCGGGTCCGAGCGCTTCGTAGATGACTTGCGCGTGATCCCAGTCTTCCTCGACGTCGATGCGGAGCCGCAGATCGGGCCGATCCAACGCATCGGGAATCGGCAACCAGCGGAGCTGAAACTCCTCGGGATTGGAGTGGATATAGCAGAACGGATCGATGCGGGCGTCCTCGTCTGTCTCTTGGCTGAGCCGAGTGAAGGCGCGGGATGAGTACCATTCGGCGGTGAACCCGAGTGCGATTGTGGCGTCGGAACCGAACTGTTTCCCTGAGAATCCGGCGAAATCACAGTCGGGATTGCGACGAGCGGCGGCGGCCAGTCGATCGATGAAGACCGGGTCGATGAACGGGTTGTCGATACGGACGCGAATGATCGCGTCGGCCTGGAAGTGGTCGATAGCGGCTTGGGTGCGGGTTAGCTGATCGCCGGCTTCGGCGAGCACGGCGACATCGGGCGGGGCGAACTCCCTCACGGCGGCGGCGGCGTCCGGGCAGGCGACGACCGCGATGTTGTCCAGTTGCTCGGCCTCTGACACGCGCCGCACAACCCACTCGACCAACGACCGGCTCCCCAATCGTCGGCAAGCCAAGCTACAGGACGACACATGATTCGCATGCGAGTCGTCACCGATATCCACTAGACCTACGGTGCTCGCCATCCTTGTTCTCCGCCTCGATGCTCAACTGGGATGTTCCCCCCACCTCGTCCACGGGTAATCGACAGGTTGGGCGGCCCATTCCCGCCCAGTGGGGGATCTCCTGAGAAGTCTACTCCGTGCCCGATTTTTAGGTCAATATGAAACCGCTCAGGTCGGGGTGCTGGGTCGGAAAGGCGAGTAATTCTCACCGCTCCAGAGCGGCGGTGATCTGCGGATCGGAGAGAGATTCGGCGACGAAACGCGCGCCGTTGTAATCTCGTTCGCGGTTATGTGAGCCGGGCACGGCCACGGCGAACGCACCTGCCGCCACAGCCGCCTGACAGCCAGTCTGGCTATCCTCCAGGACCATCATGCAATCGGGCTCGACCCCGAACGACGTGGCGGCCAGTTGGTACACATCGGGCGCGGGTTTTCCCCGCACGACGTCCTCCGACGTCAGCAAGAAGTCAAAGCGATCGACCCAATCGAATTGCCCGAGAACTCGTTCGGCGTACGCGCGGCGACTGCTGGTGGCGATCGCTGTGGGAAGTCGCCGCTGCTCCAGAAGGTCGAGCAACTCGACAGCGCCGGGCATCGGGCGGAGACGCTCAGCGAGAATCGCCGGGAACAACTCGTCCGTTTCGCGCTGCAGTTCCGCGACGGTTGCGTCCAGTTGGTGCGTGTCGATCATGACTTGCAAAGCGACTGCTCCGGGCCGTCCCATCATTTTGTCAAGCAACGCGGGCGTCAGTTCGTGACCGCGCCGCGCGAGCAGTTGGGAGCCGACGAGCTCGTAAAGTTCTTCTGTGTTAAAAAGGAGACCATCGAGGTCGAAACAGACCGCGCGCAACGACATGGGCGACTCGGCGAGGTTGAGGGTTGGCGGGTTTTGTCCAATCGAGCTGGTGAGGCGGCGACCGGGGCGGCGACGTTTCACCATTGGGCTATTGGTTTTAGCGGCGACATCGCCGGTCGCCAAGGTGAGGCGGAGCCGGGCAAAGAATGTTGCCGAGTCGTCGAATATCTGCTTGAATCCGCCTCAGCCCCATGGCGATCGGCGGCGACGCCGCCAGCGGGGCCAAGTTCATAGGGAACATCGAGGGCGCGCATGACCGACAGCGAGCAGACCGAACAGCAAGAGGCGACGACGCCGGTTGCCACTGAAGACGATGGGCGCGAGCATTTTATTCCGATCCGCAAGACCGATCTCATCGCCCTGCTCACCCGTGAACTCAACCTGGTCGGCGACGACGCTGCTCAGTTTCACGAGTTCTGCCGATTGCTCGACGCCACCTTGCATTTCGAACACCAGAACTGTTTAGAGGCGTTGAAGGAGTCTTACGCCTTCTTCAACCCGGACGCCGTCATCACGCCGCTCGAGGAAATCGACGATGCAAAACGCGAGCAGCTCTGCGACGAAATGATCGATCGGTTGGTGGGCGTTCTGCACCGCGCCAACTACCGCAAACTGACGAATGAGGAAATCGATCACGCGGTCGGTGCGGCGAGTGAGTGGGGAATTCGACTTAGCATCGATTTCGAAGTCTTTGAGCGATTGGAGGTTTTTGCTCGGGGTGACTGCCAGTTGCTGCGGGCGCGTCGCGATTGGCGAACCTGGTTCCGCGAAGTCGATGTGCTGCTGCCGATTTTTCAGCGGCTGGTCGTCGTGTTTCGACTCCGCGACCACGACCGCTTGGACGATGAATCGCAGCCCCGGGCGGTCTATATCAAACTCTTCAAGAACATCCCCAAGCGCGATCTCGACATGCTCCTGCCCGGTTCGCAAATACGCATGTCGCTGATGGACCGCGGCAAGATCATTTTCCCAACCGCGTCGGGCGTCGCGGTCACCGCGTTGAAGCTGAAGGGAGTCGTGTGGCTGGCGTTCACGACGGGTTTGTGGGGCTTCATCGCCCTGTGCGGCGTGGTCGTCGGCGCGATCGGCTACGGTGTCAAATCGTTTTTTGGATATCAGCGAACCAAGGACAAATATCAACTCAGTCTGACCAAGCACCTTTACTATCAAAACCTCGGAAACAATGCGGGAGTCCTGTTCAACGTGCTCAACGAAGCGGAAGACCAGGAGGCTCGCGAGGCGATTCTGGGTTACGCATTGTTGTGGAGGGAAGCCGGCGAAGACGGTTGGACTCCGCAAGACTTGGACGCTCGCGCGGAGCGCGTGCTCAGCGAGCAGGCGTCGATCGAAGTCGATGTCGAGATTCACGACGTGATGGCGAAACTGCAGCGACTGCAGCTGGCTCACGAGCAAGGTTCGGGTCGTTACGTCGCCGTTCCGATCGATGAGGCTCTCCGGCAACTCGACCACGCCTGGGACAATTTCTTTTCGTACCACGATTCCGGCCATGAGCCGTGCCGCCCTCACTCTTACGAGAGCCGCCGCGGCGGTCGCGAAGGAGCCGTTTCCGACGAGACCGGTCGCTGACGAGCGACAGTTCAACTCGTCGCTACTCTCCCGCAGCGCTGCGCTCGTCGATGTAGAGTTCGACATTCTCGGCTAACACGGACAGCGGCACGGAACCGCTGCCGAGCACGACGTCATGAAACTCGCGGATGTCGAATCGGTCGCCGAGTTTCTCCTCCGCCGCGCGGCGCAGTTGCCGGATCTTCATCTCACCCGTTTTGTAGGCCAACGCTTGCCCGGGCCAACTGATGTATCGATCGACTTCGGCCGCGATGTTGTGGAGCGAGAGCGCCGTGTTCTCCGCCATGAAGTCGATCGCCTGTTGGCGAGTCCAGCCGAGATAGTGGACGCCCGTGTCGACCACCAGCCGGCACGCCCGCCACATTTCATAGCTCAAGCGGCCGAAATCGCTGTACGGATCCTCGTAGAAACCGACTTCCAATCCGAGACGCTCGGCGTACAGAGCCCAGCCTTCGACGAAGGCGGTGAATCCGGCGAAGCGGCGGAACGGGGGCAACTCTGTCAGCTCTTGCTGCAACGCCAGTTGAAGGTGATGGCCGGGGACGGCCTCGTGCAATGAGAGCGCTTCGACTTGGTACAGAGGACGGCTCTTCAGATTATAGGTGTTGATGTAATAGAAGCCGGCCTTCGTTCCGTCGCCGGATGGCATCGTGTAATAGGCCGCCGTCGTCCGCGGCGCGATGTAGTCGGGGACGACGCGAATTCCGTACGGCGTCCGCGGCAGAGTCTTGAACAGCGACGGCAATTCGCCGTCCATCTTCTTCAGCACAAACGCGATCTCCTTCTGTAACTGATCAGCCGTTTTCGGATAGAACTGCGGCGAGGTTCTCAGGTGTTTGACAAAAGCGGCCAAGTCGCCGTCGAATTCGACTTTGCGAATGATCTCCCGCATCTCACCGCGAATCCGTTTCACTTCGGCGAGACCGGTGGCGTGAACTTCCTCGGGGGTGACGTCGAGTGTCGTGTATTTGCGGACGCGGTGCCGGTAGAAGTCCCGGCCGTTCGGCAAGGCCGAGGCTCCCAACGAACCCCGCGCGCCGGGCAGGTACTCATCCCGCATGAACTTGAGAAACCGTCGGTAGCCGGGGACCACCTGTTCCGCAATGGCTCGCCGCCCGGCGGATTCCAATCGCGCCCGATCGTCGGCTGAGACGACGGCGGGAAACGACTTGAAAGGAGTGTAGAGCAGGCTCTCGGTCGGATCTTCGACAACGTGAGGCTCAATGGTCTGCTCAAATCCCTCCAAGGTCACCGATGGCAACGACCTGCCTTGATTGAGACCTTTGCGGAGAACGACGATGTGTTCGTCCGTGTACCGACCGTAGTCGCGCAGACGAGCGATGTACCGCTCGTAGTCCAACGCGTTTTTGAGCGGCAAGCGCTTCGGCAACTCGGGGAACTCGATATGAAAACCCCAGCGATTCGTCAGCGGCGTCAGGTAGCTCTTGAAGCGATACTCGGCGATTTCATCTCGCAGCAAGCGCGCGAAGATGTCGTAGTTGATCTGTTGAGTTCGGGTCAATTGGCCGCGGTCGATGCGCTCGGCTCGCGCGAGGAACCGCTCCTTGACAGCGCGGCGGCGTTCTTGAGCCCGCTCGGTGACGACGGCCAGTTTGCCCGGGTTGCGGTGATCGCCGACTCGCATTGCGAACAGTGGATCTTCCGTGAGGTCGAATTCCCACGCATCCTGAATCAACTCCTGTAAGGCGGTCGCGGCGGCCGATTTCTGCTGAGCGTCAGCGGGGAACGCTGCGATCAATACGATGATCGAGCCGAAGACGCCGACGAGTGGGAAGATGCGTGTGGGCATGTGGGAGCCTATCGTGTGATTGCCAACGGAGCAGAAGTTCGACGCGACTAGCGTCCTTTGTATGTCGCCCGCCCGGCGTGATAAAGTGGAGGCACGCGCCGTCGATGGAATCGTCCACGCCAGGCGGACGCATGGCCGAGTCAACCGGAGTAACCCTGTGCTTGAAAAACCCAATCGGTGCGTCTGGATCGTTCTGTTCATCGCTTCCCTCGCTTGCCCCGTACTCGACGCGCAGAAACTCGACGCGCAGAAACTCGACGTCGTCATCGCCGGCGGCGTCGTGTACGACGGTTCCGGCGGAAAACCACGCCGCGTTGACATCGGCGTTCGAGCGGATCGCATTGTGGCGGTTGGGGACCTGGAAAACGCTGAGGCGAACGTTCGCATCGACGCCGCCGGCAAGGCGGTGGCTCCCGGATTCATCAACGTGTTGAGTTGGTCGACGACGTCCCTGCTGCACGACGGTCGAGCGCTGAGCGACATCCGGCAGGGAGTCACTCTGAATGTCTTTGGAGAAGGCTGGTCGATGGGGCCGCTCAACGAAGTCATGAAGACGGATTTGCGGCGGCAACAAGCCGACATCAAGTACGAGGTGAAGTGGACGACGCTGATGGAGTACTTGGCGCATCTGGAGCGCCGCGGCGTCTCGGTCAACGTCGCCTCGTTCGTCGGCGCGACGACCGTTCGGATTCACGCGATGGGCTACGACAATCGAGCTCCCAGTCGCGCGGAACTCGCCAAAATGAAATCGCTGGTCCGCGAGGAGATGGAGGCCGGAGCGCTGGGCGTGGGAACTTCTCTGATCTACGCGCCGGCCTTTTACGCCAAGACGGACGAACTGACTGAACTGTGCAAAGTGGCCGCCGAATTCGACGGTGTCTATATCTCGCACATTCGCAGTGAGGGCAACCAATTGCTGGAGGCGGTCGATGAGTTTCTCAAGATCGCTCGCGACGCCGGCATCGCAGCGGAGATCTATCACCTCAAGGCCGCCGGCCGCGAGAACTGGTCGAAACTGGACGAAGTGATCAAGAGAGTTGAGCGGGCTCGCGCCGACGGTCTGCGAATCACCGCTGACATGTACACCTATACGGCCGGTGCGACCGGGCTGAACGCCACGATGCCGCCGTGGGTGCAAGAGGGCGGCTTTGATCGGTGGCGAGATCGTCTCCGCGATCCCAAGATCCGACAGCGCGTCATGCGCGAGATGCGCGAAGTCACGGACGAATGGGAGAGCCTGTTGCTGATGGCCGGCAACGCCAACAACGTGTTGCTCGTCGGCTTCAAGAACCCCGACCTAAAACATCTCACCGGCAAGAGTCTCGGCGAAGTGGCCCGCCGCCGCGGCCGCAGCGTGGAGGAGACGGCGATGGACTTGGTCGTCGAAGACGGCAGTCGAGTTGAATCGGTCTACTTCCTGATGAGCGAAGAAAACGTGCGGCGAAAGATCCAACTGCCGTGGGTCAGCTTCGGCTCCGACGCCGCGGCGATGGCTCCCGAGGGCCCGTTTCTCAAATCGAATCCTCATCCTCGCGCGTACGGCTGCTTTGCGCGACTGCTCGGAAAGTACGTCCGCGATGAAAAGGCCGTCCCGCTGGAAACGGCGATCCAGAAACTGACTAAACTCCCCGCGACCAATCTAAAGTTGAAGCACCGCGGGCAACTCGCGCCCGGCTACTACGCCGATATCGTCGTGTTCGATCCCGAGAAGATCGCCGACCGGGCGACTTTCGACAAACCTCACCAACTGTCGGTGGGTGTCAGTGAAGTCATGGTCAACGGCAAGCTCGCGCTCCGCGATGGAAAGCACACGGGCGTAAAATCGGGGCGCGTCGTCCGCCGCGGGAAGTAGAGAAGTAGAGAGAAGGCATGGGCGTTCAGAACAACTCACGCGTTGTATGCGGATAGTTCTCCGCTGAGCACTTCGGCGACGGTGACTTCGCGTTTGGCGAGAGACGATTCCAGCAGGGAGAAAGCGCAGGCCAGGTCGAGCAAGCCTTCGCGGCCGCTCGTTTCGGGTCGACGCGATTGCTGAATGGCGGTGAGCCAGTCGAGTTGGTTGAGGGCGAAAGCGTCGCGCACGCCGTGTGGGAAGTGGCGCTCGACGAGCTCGTTGCCGGCGCGACTTTCGTAGAGTTCGGCGAGTGAATGCGTTTCGCCGCCGTCGCGTGTGACCGTGTCGTCGCAGACGGAACCTCGCTCGCCGTAGTAGGCGATGCCGCGACCGGCTCCCGTCTTCAGCGGCGCGCCGTGACCTGTCCAGCTGAGCGTGAGGCTGCCGACCACGTCGCGCTCGGTTCGAAATGTGCCCAGCAGCGTGTCGTCCGCGTCGCACGAAATCGACTCGCTGACCGCACCGCTGGCGTCGCGGGTGACTCGCCTGCGCTGAAGCGTCGGCGTCAGTGCGCTAATCGCCGATATCTCGCCGGCCACGTAGCGGAGGTGGTGGAACAGATGAACGCCGATGTCCAAAGCCAGCCCGCCGCCGGCGGCGCGCTCGTGTCGCCACGGCGTTTCGGCGACGATGCGGTCGGGAGCCCACCAATTGCCGAGGTTCGTTGTCGTGATCAATTGCAGTCGGCCGATGATGTCCGAGTCTTGAAACAACCACGCCAACTGCCGTGTGTCGGCGCGAAAGCGGGCATTCTCAAACACGGACAGGACGACGCCCTGTCGATCGGCCAGGTCGCACATTCGTCGACCGGCGGACATCGAGTGGGCGAGCGGCTTTTGGGTCATCAAGTGCAAGCCGCGCGACAGGGCGGCTTCCGCAATCGGCAAATGCATGGCGTGCGTTGTGAAGTCGTTCACCGCGTCCACGGAACCGGAATCCATCATCGTCTCGTAGTCGGTAAACGTCTGGACGTCGACGTCGTCCTGGAAATCGGAGAGGTACATGTCGCCGATGGCGAGCGGATCGCCGTCGCCGACTCCGACGGGCGGACGTTGCGGCGGTCCCTCGCCGCGCTGCACATACATTTGTGCGTCGCCGATCTTTCTCGCCGTCAACGCGGTGATGCGAAAGTTGTCGACGCCGGCCTCGCGCAACACCTGGTAGCCGCGCAGATGCGCGGCGAGAATGCGGCCGCAGCCGACGATGCCGATCCGTATCACGTCATGCTCCTCCAATGGGTCCGCCGTGGGTGACAGCCGGACTGACAGCCGGACGATGGCTCACCGCGTCGCGCAAATTGACCAAATTGACATCGTCTCGTGCGGCGGCTACGCTCAGCCAACCTTCGCGCAGGCCACCTTCCAGCCGGCAGCTGCGGCCGGCACATCGCCAGTCGCGGTCACCGCGGTATGGTGGCGAGGCGGCTGGAGGGCGTCAAGCGTTGGCCTGCGAGAAAACGCCATGTCAGATGAACCAAAACCCAAACTGCAATCGCCCTCAGCGGCTGGCCTTGGGTTGCGTCTCGGCGCAATGATGTTCCTGCAGTACTTCATTCAGGGGTGTTATCTGCCGATCGTGTCCGTTTACCTGCAGGACGCGCTCGGGTTCAGCAAGACGCAGATCGGCGTGTTCGGTTCGGCGCTGGCCGTCGGCCCGCTCTTCGCATCGTTTGTGGTTGGCCAATTGGTCGATCGTCGATTCGCCACTCAGCACGTGCTGGCCGCCTGTCACGCGCTGGGCGGCGGCGTGATGATCGCGCTCTACTTCCAGCAGGGGTATCTACCGATTGTCGTTCTCGGCGCCATCTATTCGGTGCTTTATGTGCCCACCATGATGTTGACGAATTCGCTCTCTTTTCACCATTTGCCGGATCGCGAGCGACAATTCCCGATAATTCGCGTTTGGGGAACGATTGGATTCGTCGCGCCCGCCTGGATCATCGAGCGCGTCCTGTTGCGAGGACTCGCCGACGAAGCGCTCAACACGGGTCGCGGCGTCGCGCTGCTCGTCGCCGGCTTGGCCGGTCTGGTGATGGCTGTCTACTCGCTCACTTTGCCGGCGACTCCTCCGCAGCCCCGAGCATCGGGGCGCTCCGTCGCGCCGATGGAGGCGGCCGGGCTGCTGCGGGCGCGCAACATCGCTGTGCTCGTCGTGGTGAGTTTCTTGATCGCCATCGTGCACAAGTTCTTTTTTGTGGTCAACGCGCCGTTTCTTCGCGCGATTCTCGACGCGAACAACATTACGGGGGCTTGGGAGGGGAGCATTAGCTCGATCGGCCAGATCGCCGAGATTGGCGTGATGGCCGGTTTGGGTTGGCTGATCTCCCGCGCCGGCTTCAAGTTCACATTGTTACTCGGAGCGACGGCTTACATGTTGCGGTGTCTGGTGTTTTCCGGCGTGTCGGCGGTTACCGACCAATTGTCCTTCGGCGTCGAGATGACGATCGTCTGTTGTGGCCAAGCTTTGCACGGCGTCTGCTTCGCGTGTTTCCTGGCCGCCGCTTTCATGTATATGGACAAACGCTCGCCGGCGGACTTGCGGGGCAGCGTGCAGAATCTGTACGGCACGTTCGTGCTGGCGGCGGGCTATTTTGTCGGTGGCTTCATCAGCGGAGCCGTGGCCGAACGGCTGCAGGACAACTGGCCGGCCATTTGGGCCTCCTCCGGAGCCCTCGCCGCCGTCTGTGTTCTCATTCTGCTTGTCGCATTCCCCAAGGACGATGACGGCGCTCAACCAGCCACTGCTTAAACCAGCGGAGCCAACCCGCGGACGTCCACCCATCCATGACGCACATTTACTGGGGCGACTTGCACAGTCACTGCTCGATTAGCTACGGGCAAGGGACTGTCGAGCAGGCGTTGCTTCGAGCCCGCCAACAACTCGATTTTTGTTCGGTGACCGGGCACGCGTTTTGGCCGGACATGCCGACCGATCGCAGCCGCTACGGCGAGATCATCGACTATCACCGCGAGGGGTTTGCGAGACTGGCCGGGAATTGGGAGAAGCTGCTCGCCGCCCAGCGCGACGCCACTGTCGAAGGTGAATTCATTGCGATGCCCAGCTACGAGTGGCACTCGCTGCGCTACGGCGATCACAATCTGTACGCGCGGGGACCGGATTTGCCGCTTGTCGATGCAGTCGACCTCCCCGATCTGAGACGCTTGGCCGCCGAGCAAGACGCGCTGATCATCCCCCACCACATCGGCTATGCGGCCGGCTACCGCGGCATCGACTGGTCCCACTTCGAATCGTCGCGTTCGCCGTTCGTCGAGGTTTATTCGCTGCACGGAAACTCGCTGTCGACATCGGATCCCTACCCGATGTTGCACGACATGGGCCCGCGCGATTCGAACAGTACGGCGGAGGCCGGTTGGCGAGCCGGGCATCGGTTCGGCGTTATCGCTTCGACCGACCATCACGGAGGCTTCCCCGGCAGCCACGGCGACGGCCGGCTGGCTGCGATCGCCGATTCGCTGACGCGAGACTCGCTGTGGGATGCGTTTCAGTCGAGACGCGTCTATGCCGTGACGGGCGACAAGATTCAACTTGCCTTCTCCGTCAACGACGCGCCGATGGGTTCGGATGTGCAGACGAGCGGCAACCGACACGTCCGCGTCGCAGCGACCGGTTGCGCTCCGCTGGACCAGGTGGAAGTGTTCAAAAACGGGGCCAGTTGGCGGCGTCTGCACCCCGCGTGGGAAGCCGACGCCTCGAGCGAGGAAGTTGCCCTTCGCGTCACATGGGGTTGGGGTCAAAAGACGGAGCGAGTCGATTGGGAGGCTGAACTGCATCTCTCTGACGGCCGCATCGCCCATGTCGAGACCTGTTTCTCGGGGCAATCCGTCGTCGCGCCCAAGGGCGTCGGCGGCCACGCTCAGGACGAAGACGAACAGGACTTGCCCCACGAGATCATTGAACGCGGCGAGCGAACGCTTGCCTGGCGGTCGGTGACCAGCGGCAATCTGTCGACGCGCCACCCGACTCACCAGTCGATCATCGCGTACGTTCGGGCGGACCAAGATGCGCGGATCTGTTTGCAGGCGAACGGTAATCGATACGACTACGGAATTGGCGAATTGGCGGGACAGAGCCGGGTTCACTACCTGCGCGGTTGGCTGTCGGAGGCGATGTGCCTGGGTCCGGCGTCGCCATTGAGCGAGCGTCGCGCGGTGGGGGAATTTGTCGACGATGAACCGGTTCGCCCCGGAGACTACTATCGCGTGGCCGCCACCCAACGAAACGGACAGTGCGCGTGGAGCAGCCCAATTTGGATCGATTGATAAGCGGTGAGAATGAAGGGTTCAGATTCTGACTGCTCATTGAGATGACAACGACGACTCGCCGCCAACGCGCGACAACTGAAACGGCCTCTTACGAGACTCGCTCGACCACAGGAGAACACCGGTGACTTCGCAGCTTCGATTCGGCGTCTTGGGACTGACGCATGACCACATTTGGGATCATCTGCCCGACTTGAAGACCGAGGAGGGCGTTGAGTTGGTCAGCGCGGCGGATCCCCATCTTGCCCTGCGTGAACGTTGCGCGGACGAGTTTGGATGCGCCGTTTATGAGCGGTACGAGGATGTATGGGCGGACGATTCGCTCGACGGCGTGTTCATTTACGCCGACAACGCGACGGGCGCCGAATTGGCGATCGCCGCCGCCCAGGCTGGACGCCACCTGCTGATCGAGAAGCCGATGGCGTCCGATCTGGAAAGCGCCGACACGGTTCTCGTTCAGGCGCGACAAGCGGGCGTTCGCGTGATGGTCAACTGGCCGTTCGCCTGGTGGCCGCAGCTGCAGCACGCGCTCCGCTTGGCCAACTCCGGAGATGTTGGCGAGGTCTGGCAGGTTCGCTATCGGGCGGCGCACGAAGGGCCGCGGGAAATGGGCTGCTCGCCCTACTTCTGCGATTGGCTCTACGATCCTGCCAGAAACGGCGCGGGCGGCGCGCTGACCGATTACTGCTGCTACGGGGCCCTGTTGGCGAGGACCGTGATTGGACTTCCCAGTCGCGTCTCGGGAACGGCCGGGCGTTTTGTCAAACAGGACATCGAGGTGGAGGACAACGCGATTCTGGTGATGACCTACCCGCACGCGCTGGCTGTGTCTGAGGGATCTTGGACACACATCGGCAAACTCGGCGCCTACGTGACGATGATCTTCGGCGAACGGGGCACGCTGCTCATCGAACCGCGCGACGGCGGTCGGTTGCTCCGCGCGGACCCCGATCACCCCGAAGGCGTCGCCGTGCCCGTTCCCGAGGCGCCGCCGCACTTGCGAAACGCCACCGCGCACTTCGCACACGGTTTGCGCACCGGTGAGGCGTTTTGCCAGTTGTGCGATGACCGACTCTGCCGCGATACGCAAGAGATTCTCGAGGCCGGGCTGATCTCGGCCGAAGAAGGACGAGAAGTCAGCCTGCCGCTGAAGTAGCGGTCGTAGCCGTCCTTAGGCCCGTCCTTAGCCCATGCCGAGTTGGGCGTCGAGCAACTCGCGGGGATCCTTCAAACTGTCAGCCATCTTGTTGAGCGCTTCGGTCTCGATTTGGCGGACTCGTTCGCGGGTCAAGCCGAGTCGCTCGCCAATCTCTTTGAGCGTGTGCGGCTCCATGTCATCCAACCCGAACCGCATCCGCAGTACGGTGGCCTCCCGCGTATCCATTTCGTCGAGCATCTCGAGCACGTGTTTGAGCACATCGGTCTCGAGCAACTCTTCCTCGGGGCTCTTCATCCGCTCATCCATCACCATCTCACCCAACGACCAACCAGCTTCCGCTTGATCGGTTTGCGGCGTCGAGTTGTAGATGCGAATCGCTTTGCGGATGATCGGCAGCTTCTTCTTCGGCAGTCCGAGCACGCGGGCGACCTCTTCGGGCGAGGGCCCGCGACCTAGCTCTTCTGTCAGCCGCGCATTGGCTCGACGCCACTTCGAAAGCAACTCGACCATGTACGCCGGGATGCGAATCGTCTTCGCCGAGTTGATCAGGGCGCGTTTGATCGACTGCTTGATCCAATAGCTGGCGTAGGTGCTGAAGCGAGTTCCCATCGTCGGGTCAAAACCCTCGACGGCGCGGAGCAGTCCCAGGTTGCCCTCTTCGATCAGGTCCTGGAGGCTGAGCCCCTTGCCGGTGTAGCCGCGGGCGATGTTGACCACCAACCGCAAGTTGGCTCGCACCATGCGATCGCGGGCGCGGACTTCGCCCTGCGCTATTTCGCCGGCCAGCTGCTGCTCCTCTTCTGCGGACAGCAACGCCG
>JASMLW010000006.1 GCA_030748485.1 Pirellulaceae bacterium | reverse complement strand
TGGCCGCGCCGCGGTTTCCGTGGGAAGGGCCAGGAAAGAAGGACGGCCGCACGGTCTGCCCCAACTTTCAATTCACTGCGTACGCGGAGAGCAAGGATGCCGTCCATTGGCGCCTTCCGTCGCTCGGCCTGGTCAATTACGACGGATCGACTGACAACAACATCTGCAAGCTGGCGACCGAGTGCGCGGAAGGTATCGCCGTCGTCTACGACGCTCAGGCAACGAATCCGGATCGCCGTTACAAGGCGTTCTATTGGGAGCACAGCGTGCCCTACCAGGGATCTCCCGTGAAGACGATCCACGGCATGTCCGTCGCTTTTTCGCGAGATGGCAAACTGTGGCGCGAGCATCCGCGGAACCCGGTGATCGATCAATCGAGCGACTCGGGCCAGCAAGCATTTTGGGATCCCGATCGCAAGGTGTTTCGAGCGCTCGGCAGGTTCGGCGCGGGCGGCAGACGAGTCGCCATGTCGACGAGCAAGGACTTCAGCCGCTGGTCTCCATCGCGGCTTGTGATCGCCGCCGACGAGGAGGACGGAGCCGGCGTGCAGATCTACGGCATGGGAACGACGTTCTACGAAGGCTGCTTCATCGGTTTGCCCTGGATGTACCATCAAGGTTCGACCGAGCAGATCGATGTCGAACTGGCAATCAGCCGCGACTGCGTGAATTGGAGGCGAGTTGCCGATCGCGGAGTCTTTATCCCCAACGGCAAGCCCGGCGAATGGGATGCCGGAATGATCTTCACCGCGTCACAACCGTTGCAGACGGTTGGCGACAGGATCTTCATCTACTACACGGGGATTCAAGGGAATCACGTTTACAACATCCGCAAACTGGCTCAACCGGGTGATGGTGATTACGAGCAACATCGACGTCGCGGGACGGCCAGCATTGGACTCGCCACCATTCGTCGCGACGGATTCGTTTCGATGCGAGCCGGGGCGCGCGAAGGCAATCTGGTGACGCGCGAGTTCACATGGCCGGCGGACCGGCAGTTGCACGTCAACTGCGACGCCTCGCTCGTCGACTCCGGACGACTGGAGGTCGACGTGCTGGCCCCAGACCTCAAACCGATCATTGCGTCGACAACGATTCGCGGCGACAAATCCTCGCACCGTGTGCAATTCGACGCGAAGCAACCGAGCGGCCGCCGAGTTCGGCTGCGATTTCGCCTCGCGTCCGCCGATCTCTACTCCTTCTGGTTCGAGTAGGTTTGCAGCGGCATCGGCCGAGGCTAGAAAACACTGCCTCATCGTCTTTGTACAACCACCGTCTTTGTACAAGTTGCGGCGGGCCGATTACGGCGTCAGTTTGGCGACCTCGTTCAGCAGGTCTGTTGCGGAGGGACGGTCGGCGAACGTTTTCGCCCGACGCTCGTAGCGGATGACGCCATCGCGATCGATCACGAATGCGGCGGGCCGGTTACTGATCTCGGTGTGAATTCGCATCTGCATGGCAACGCCGTAGGCGGCGCTGACGGTTTGCGTTGGGTCTTGCAGGAGCGGATATCCCAGATCCCCCGAACGAAGACCAACATCTTTGAGGAATCGCTTGGCTGACCAAGATTCGTGAGGATCGACGATCAGCAGCTGGGCGTTGGCTTCATTGAATGCTTGTACTTTGTCGCGCAACTGCGCGGCTTGACCGTGACAAACAGGTCACGTGTCGCCATAGACGAAGATCAAGACAACCGACTTCTTGCCGCGGTAGTCGCGAAGTCGCACTCGTTTTCCGTCGATGGACGTGAGGCTGAAGTCGGGAGCCGCTTTGCCGAGCCGGGCTGTGGCGAGTTGCTTCGGGTCCCAGTCCCGCAGGCTCTGCGAAACGCTCGCCTCGAGCTTGTTGCCTCGCCGATCCAATGCGTACCCGATATGGCGTTTGGTGTCGCGGTTTCTTTCCGCCGGTTGGCGTTTCTTCAAAAGTTCGCCGTAGTCTTCGCCGCCGAGCATCCCGATTGAATCAGCCGCGTAGAGCCTGACGACGGCGTCCACATCCCGCTCGACGGCTTTGGCGAGAGCTGGTCGCGCACTTGCGTCGTTTGCATAACCCAAAGCTTGAACCGCCAATGCTCGGACCGCCGCGGAATCGTGGGACAGAGCTTTGACCAGTTCCGCCGAATCTTTCTCTCCTTGCCGGACAGACTGTTGCAAAACCAGCATCCGCTGCTTCCATCCCGCGTCGTCAAGCGAACGCATATAAGGTTGGCGTCGCGATCGCTTCGGACCCCAGCCCTCATCGTTCCACGCTTCGGCGAATCTCTCCAAGGCCGATGACGTCGACTCCGCCTGCGACTGTTGTTGGGCGCGGGCGACGGAGCCCGCGACGACCACGCCCGCGACGACCACGCCAACGACGACAACGCCAAGGACAACAACGATCGAGTCGGGGCGCGGACGCAACGTATCGCTTCGGCGCGTCGGCGTTTTTCCGGATCTAAGTTTCACAACAGACTCTCCATTTGTGGCGTTGACGGTTTGGGACTTCCCAGGTTGTAGCTACGTTCGCCAGAACGTGGAGGCGGTTCGTTTGATTGCAAGATCATCCGCTCTCAACGCCAAAAATGACATGTCGCCGACGATAAAGCAAAACCTCGTTCCTCGGCGTTATTCGTCTTCCCGTGTCGGAGCAGCGAAGTTCCCGTCCATCTGGCGGGGCAGGCAGCGAACATCCCCTTGCTTGTTAGAGAAGTACAACTTGGAAAGCGACGGCTGGCGTCCGTGGCCGTCGGCCCACAAGGCGAAGAAGTCGGGGTGAGCTCGCAATGGCCGCCGCACATACGTGTGGTTTCGCTCGCTACCGGAAGTCAGCTGTTTCGTCTTTCTCCAGGTGGCGCCGCGATCCGAGCTGGTCCAGTGCGCGATCTCGCCGCCGGGATTGTACGGCTGTGGTCCCGTTTCGGTTGGGGCGACGATGTGCCAGACGTCGTCGTCGATCCAGAGCGAGCCCATGTCGTAGTTGTTGTCCGAGACAAACGCGGGTCGAATCTCCCATGCGTTGCCGGTCCACCGCGCCGTGGTCCAAGTGCGCGGGTCGTTGGCGGGCCCCGATCGATAACCCTTGCTGGTCAGGTAGAGAATCACAGGTCGATCGTGGTTGTCGTAGCGGATGTCCTTCAGGTAGACGTTCAAGCCGCTTGATTCGTAGTCGTGGACGAGGGCCGAGTTGTTGACTCGCGTCACGGGCGTTTTCAAAGGGGCGCCGCTGGCCGTCCGCCACGTTTTGCCGAAGTCGGGCGTTTCGACAAAGTACAGATTCGTTCGCCAATTGAGCCCTTTCCCTTTGGGGTGGTAGTTAAACGCCGCTCCCGCCCGCTCGCGACCGACCGCGCTGATCTGATAATGCCCCTGGTCGATTGTCGCCAGCCGCCGATACGCGCTCCACTGAACGCCGTCGCGACTGGTCATGCAGCAGATCGTCCGCGCCGCCGGATCTCCGTAACGCGTGAAGAAACAGATGAACCCAGAATCGGGCGCGTGCCAAGCCTGCATATAGGAGAAGTTTGTGATGGGGACGCGGCGGTCCCCGTCGCGCCGCGTGGCCTCGACTCTCTCAAACTGGTCGATGTCGTAAGGTCGTTTGCTGCGGTGAATGAACGACGGTCGGCTGGCGCCGTGGGAAGTGGAGAAGATCCAGATGTAACCCTTGCCGTCCACCGAGATCACCGGGTTGTCGTGGGCGTCGCTGGTCTTCTTGTCGAGCAGGATGGTCGGCCGCGGCACCGTCTTCGATGCATGGTCGAAGTACGAGACCATGTGCAGCAAACGCCGATCGTTGTCTTGGGCGGCTCCGCCGTAACAGAAGAACGTCTTGTTCACGCGCTCACAATAAACGGCGAAGGGTTTGTGCTTGGCGCAGTACGTCCCCAGCCCGCCGCTGTATTTGTAAACGTATTCGTCGCCAGACGGTTGGTTCATGTACCAGATACCGCGGTAACCGTCCGCCTTGAGGTTCAATGTCTTCACCGGCGGCAGTTCATCGCCACGGGCATCCAGACAGGGAAGCGGCATCGACACGACGAGCAACGCGGCTACTCGCCGATTGACAATTCGATCCATCATCACTCACCGCCCTTAGCGGGTTCGCGTTCGGGCGCCGCCAACGACAGCGCCAACGTCGCCCAGCCGCTGCCGGTGATCGAGATGAACTGGTCCTTGCCGTGAGGGAATCCGGATTCGAAGTGTTTTTGAAACGGCTTGCTGCGGCTCTTGACGAACCACGAGCCATCGTCGCGCTGGTCCTGGAGCAAGAACCGCAGGCCTCGACGATAGACCGGGTCGCCGACCTCGATTTGTTCTGCTTCGTGCAGTGAGAACAGCGCGCTGCCCGTGGCGTAAGCGTCGCTTTTCAAGTCGGCTATTTGAGCCCAGCCGCCGTCGTCTCGCTGAGATTCGATCAGTTGTTTCGCCGCGGCGCGAATCGTATCGGAATCCGCATCGAGGCGGTGGAGCGCCAGCAATCGGAACACTCGGTCTTCGGTGTCTTTGGCCTTGGTGCGGAGCAACCAATCGAGCGACTTCTTCTTTCGCGACGCGATCAGATCGGCTTGTTCCTTCGCGCCAAAAACGTCCAGTGCTCGAACGGCCAGGTACGTCGCCGTGAAGTGGCTTCCTTCGGACGGCGGCCGGTTGCTCGAACTGCGCCAATGATCGGCCTTCTTGTCCCAAACCAAGTACGCTCCGACTGCGGTGGTTACTTCGTCCGGTTTTGCACCTCCGACTTCCATCGTCCACAGCGCGTACCCTGCCGTCGTGTGGCCGCCTCCCTGCCCCCGGCCGATCAGATAGTTCTTGCGACCGCGTTTCATGTGGTCGGCGGCGCGTTTGACTTGCGATTGCAGGTTGTCCTTGTCGATTGTGAAACCGCGCTGGTTGGCTGCGACGAGCGCCAGCACGGGCAACGTCTGACCGTGGCAGGTGAAACATGTCCGCTGGTCTCGATGTCCGGCGGCTCCCTTCTCGAGCAGCGGGATCGATTTGCGGATCGCCGATTCGATCGCCTCTTGCTGATCGCCGTCGGCAGGGGCGGCGAGCTCCGCTTTCGGCTTAGCTTCTCGGACTTCCCGCTGCGCGAGCGGGCCTTCGCAATCGATTCGCCCCAGCCGCTCGGCCCCTCGTTCTCCGGCCAGTGGAGGTGCGGCGTCAAAGCTCTGAGCAAACAGTTGGGAACACAGAAAATACGACAGGACGCTTCCATAGAACAGGTTGGATTGCACGATGGATCTCCTGATTGAGTCGTTGGTGATCATCTCTCGCATGCTCTGGTCCGGCGGTCTCCAGGCGCCAACAAGTATCACACATCCGTCGGCCGTTGGGTAATGATGGCGGTTGAATTGCGAGCTCGCCGCCTCCGAGCTGCTGGATACGAGGAGCTCAGCAAAAAACCGAACGGCTGCCTAGGCGGCCGGGATGACGGCACTGATACTGTTCATCCACCGGGTGGCCACAGCTTCAGAAAAAATATCTCATCACGAGTGAATAATCTGTGACTTCACTGGATACAGTCCATGAAAGGATGATCAGTGGAGAGTGACGCTGATGTGATACAGCAGTGTCGGTCGGGTCGTCGGGATTCGTTCCGCGCGCTGGTTGAGCGATATCAGGTGGAAGCGTTCGGGCATGCGCTCGCAATTCTCGGTCACCGTGAGGACGCGTTGGACTGCGTCCAGGATGCGTTTCTAGCCGCCTTTCAGTCGATTGACCGATTTGATGTGTCGCGCGAATTCTATCCGTGGTTCTATGTCGTCTTGCGTAACCGATGCTACAAGCAGTTCGACGTTCGCAAGCGACGCGGAGAAGTGGGAGTCGATCCAGATCGATGCGAGTTGATTGCCGCCCCACAGGACGGTCGAGTTGATGAGCTCGAGGATGCGCTCTGGGCATTGGCGCCGCAGGATCGCGAGATCATCACCTTGAGGCACTTTGAGGGACTGACTTACGCGGAACTGGCGACGCGGTTGTGCGTCCCAGCCGGTACGGTCATGAGTCGTCTCCACAACGCGCGGCGGCGTCTCCGCGAGTTGCTGGATGAGCCGCATGAAGACGTCGAGAATCGGAGGAAGTCATGACCGAGCCAAACGGCTGCGAGTCCATGCGAGCCGCGGCGATGGCGCTGGCCGACGACGAATCGAGCGTTTTTTCTCTCGAGCAAATACAGCAACATCTGCAAGGTTGCTCGGAATGCCGAGCTGCGCTGGAAAGAGCCGCCGATTTGAGCGTCTTGTTCGACGGCCTTCAACGTAAGCGTCATGAGGTCGATGTTTGGCCGCGGCTATCCAGTCGGATCACCAGCCATCCTCCTGTGGAAAAACCGCGTCGCTCGCTCTGGATGAGACGATCCGTCTTGATTGGGTCGGCGGTTTCTTTGCTGCTAATCGTCGTGTGCGTGTCTGTCGGGATCGTCATTCTTGATCAGTCTCCCCCGATTTCCAATGGACCTGTTGAACCGCATGCAAGTGGCTCCCAGGCGACTCCGAAGCCGTATGACATCCCCTACGGACCAGTCAAGCAGATTGACCCAGATGAGTTTTATCGGCGATATGTGAAGTACTTCGAAGAAGACTACCAGCGGCGTCAGCAGACCGAATTGCGCAACCGCGGCGATGCCGATCATTGGCGGCCGTCGATTGTCTCGAGTAAGCAAGGGCCGCTGGGTACACTTTTCATCGATGATGAGGGGCAGGTCACGCTGGCTGCTAAGTACCCATTGGTTGGCCCTTTCATTGGAGGCTTCGCCGTAGTTGGAACAGCCGTCTCCGATGGAACCATCGGCGACTACGGCTGCATCGACAAGACGGGCCGCTTGGTTATCGCCGGCGATTACGATCTGGTCGGCGAGTTCAGTGACGGATTGGCCCCCGTGCAAAAGGACGGCAAGTGGGGCTACATCAATCGGAAGGGCGAGATTGCGATTTCGCTGAGATACAACGAATGGGCGTTCGCCTTTCGTGACGGGGTGGCCCGAGTGGCGCCCGACAACAAGACGACGCAGTTCATTGACACTTCCGGAAAGGTGCTCTTTGAATTCGACGTGAACATCTGGAACGCCGGTCACTTTTCCGAAGGACTGGTGTTTGCAAATCTTCCTGTTGGGCGAGTGGCGGCGGCAAACGATCCAACAGTAGATCAACCAGCAGCCGAACGAGTGGTCGGGTATCTGGATCGGCAGTTCCAATTCGCCTTTCGAATCGAAGCCGAAATGCCCGGAGATCGCTACTTCCTCGAGGGAAGAGAATTCCATGGGGGGATGGCGGCGGTGGCCATCGGCGACAAGACCGGCACGAGGTGGGGATTTATTTCGCGAGACGGCAAACTGGCAATCGAAAGCGAGTTTCTCGAAGCCCACCCGTTCTCAGAAGACCTGGCGGCAGTCAGTCCCAAGACGACTTCGCTTCCCAAGTGGGGATTTGTAGACAAAAACGGAGATATGGTCATCGAAGCGAAGTTTCTCCGGGCGCTGGATTTTCACGAAGGAGTCGCGGCCGTCCTTGTTCTTTCGAACGACGAAGCAATATCGCCCATCGCCAAGTGGGGATTCGTTGACAAGACGGGAGAGCTGATCATTGAACCGCGATTCTTCTCCGCGATGAGTTTCCAGAACGGGCTCGCGCGCGTTCAAGACAACCCTTGGAGTCACGGTTATATCAACGTGGCGGGCGAGTACGTTTGGCGATTGGACGAACCCACGTACGGTTTCGACAAGAAGACCGTCATTTCAAAGAGCGATCAGCTCAAATTGGTCGCGGAGAATCAACGTGGCGCCGCGACCGAACTACAAGAGCTCGGAATGAGTTTTGAGGTCGACGATCAGGGCGGCGTCACCTATTTGCAGCTTTCGGGTCAGCGAATCAACGACGCTCAACTGTCGCGTTTGAAGGCGTTGACGACACTCAAGTCGATTTCGATTTCGAGCGCGCCGGTCACCGATTCAGGGCTCCGGCGCCTCGCGGCGTTCAAACAATTGCAGAATCTGAATCTATCACGTTGCGACGGCGTTACTGATTCCGGCCTGAGTCATCTCAAGCAACTCACAACGCTCGATCATTTGGGCATTGCATTTTGTCGCCAAGTCACAGACGACGGACTGCGGCATCTGCAAGACCTCACCAACATGAAGATGCTGACGCTCAATAGCCTCAACATCACTGATGCTGGGTTGAGCCACTTGAGAAAAATGACGCGGTTAGAACGGCTCTACATTTACGATACGCCGATCAGCGGTTCAGGCTTGGAGTATCTGACAGACCTCAAGAGTCTGAAGTATCTTTTGCTCCGTGGATGTCCGATTACGGATTCAGGCGTGATGCATGTGAGACAGTTCCCCAGCCTTACCTTGCTGGACTTATCCGGAAGCTCTTCGAGTTTCGAGCTTCAGGTGACGAGTGAAGCGATCGACCAACTGAAATCGGCGCTGCCGCAGCTAAAAGTGAATCGCTAAGTCGTCGCTCATCGAGTGGCGTACGATCACGGACCGGCGGCTGTTTTTTTGGGAGATTGGATCTGCGGAACGCGTGCTACGCGAAAGCCGAGGCTGATGTCTCGGAACTCGGCGGCGCTGCTGATCCGGGAGGCTGATCGACAGCGTTGAGCCCGACTGTTCCAACTTCCACCCCCAAACACTCGCTTCTCGCTTTTGCCGTTGCCTTCCGGATCGACTCCGCCAGGCAATTGATCCACGTGCCGATCGCGGCACCATTCATGAGCGTTGCCATGCATGTCGTGCAACCCCCACAGGTTGGCGCGCGTGGACGCGACGGCATGGGCGTAGTGCTGCCCGACTCTCTTCGCATTGCCTTCAAACCAAGCGTGTTCGCCAAGCTGGCCCGTGTCATCGCCAAAGCTGTAAACAGTCTCAGTTCCAGCGCGACACGCGTATTCCCACTGCGCTTGCGTGGGCAAGTCGTACTTCCAACCAGTCGACCGCCCGGAGCGTCGCTCCCGCTCCGTCAGTTTGCGGCAGAATTCACGGGCTTCGTACCAGTTGACGTACACCGCCGGATATCCCGAGCCGTCCTTTACCTTTTTCTGATCAGACCATGGCGTGGTCCCCATCACCGCCGTCCATGAACCTTGTGTCACCTCAGTCCGCCCCAACCAGAATCCCTTCGACAGGGTTACGTCCACCTTGGCTTTCGCATCTCCCATCTTGAACGAACCGGGCGGACACCAGCAGAACTCGAGTTGCAAGTCAGTGAACTCCCGCACCTCGCCTGCTTTCGACGGCGGCCTCGTAACATCGGCCCCGTTGATCGTCGGATGGCTGTTTGTACTCTGCTGAGAAACTGTGGTCTTACCCGGAGCCTCGACTGTCTTGTCAGCGGCAAGCGCGGCCGTTCTTGCATCAGGACCTTGTGGCTGCCCACCGCTCA
The DNA here is from genome assembly GCA_030748485.1 of Pirellulaceae bacterium. Taxonomy (GTDB): domain Bacteria; phylum Planctomycetota; class Planctomycetia; order Pirellulales; family Pirellulaceae; genus JASMLW01. The sequence goes on along the minus strand of JASMLW010000006.1, from coordinate 10,777 downwards.
TGACGATGGCTCCCAACCACAGCAGCAGAGCGGCGACCAATAGACCGGCCCCACCAAGCACTACGACGAGCGCTGTAGCGCCGGTGTTCTTGGCGCGTATCGAGTTTTGGCCGTTAGTCTTGAGGCGAGGAGGTTTGTCGGCGGCTGCGATGGGATGGTGATGGACAGCCTGGTCAGCCTTGAGACGCGCGTCGTAGCCCGCTTTTGACTCCGGATTCAGCAGGCACAGCTTCGCTTGTGCGATTTCATTCAGGAGTTGCTGTGACGCGGCGGCGTGGCGACCATTTTGAAACGTCCTGATATGCAACATCCGTTGGTCGGCGGCGTGCTCGATGACACTTGGCGAAGTCTCCACGTCCCGAATTCCGAGCAACCGATAATAGTTCGGTGGCTGTTCGTCAGGTGAAATGCCAAGCCATTCGTGATAGGGATCAAACGCCCATTCAAACTCGACCAAAAGGAAGTCTCGCGTTAGCCCGGCGACCCCACGACTTGAGACTAGATGGCTTTTTGATTTGTCCGCGGTTTGTTTCAATCATAGTGGAACTCGCTCCCGTTCTCGCCTTGCAAGCAGGTGGCACGCTCCTTGGACGGCAAGCGGAGTCAGATCGGAAGCCAGAGTAACAGTGAGCCTGAGCGTCCTACCTCGCGTCTGACTTCGGCGGCAAGAGGAAGAGCCTGCCTTCACCGGCGTCGAGCGAGATTTGCAGGCCAGGCATTTCGGGGCTGTCGTCGTAGGCGGGAACGGCTTTCCCCGTTCGCTTGTCGATTTCGCGCACCTGCTCCGCCGGCGCGTCGAACTCGACAGTCGGCCAAGCCGTGTAGGCGAAGCGGTAGTTGTTCAGCAATACGGCTCGGCGACCGTCGGCGTGTTGAAAGGTCCCGACAAGGTAATCGTGATCGGGATCGACGTCGGCGCGAACGATCGTCTTGAGCGGAGTTCCGGCGAGCACACTGGCGGGATCATCGCCCGGCTCGACGCGATAGACACCCCGGCTCGTGAGCTGCATCAAAGTCGGGCCGAGATTCTTGAGCCCCCGGTTGATGCGCCGCGCCTGGAACCAGTGCCGCGAACGCGTTCCATCCCGGCGAACGATGCCGCTTCCTTTGGGGAATTCGAAGGTCTTCGGCGTGCCGTAGTTGAAGTAGATGACGCCTTTGGCGCCATAGGCGAGTGATGTGTAGATCTGCCAGCGAATCTGGGATTCGGTTGGATCGGTGTGAGGGCCAAAGGGCATGACATTGAAGTAGTTCCAGAACGGAATGCTCTTCTGCAGTGAATACTTGCGCATCGTTTCGAGGTTTTGGCAATAGCGCCGGCGGCCGTCGTTCTTGGGTTTGAAGGGTGGGTAGTGATCCATGCAGAGGATGTCGATGTCGACGGTATCGACGAAACGTTTAACGTATTCCTCGTAGTTGTCCGCTCCCAGTTGCTTGCTGTTGGCGTAGTTCGGATACAGGTTGATGTAGCCGAGACGACCAGGCCGCGTTTTGCGCAGTTCCTCGACTCGTTTGGCCAAGCCATCGAACATATTCGCATTCGGCTCATCCCACAGTCGGTAGCCCCAGCAGGCCGGACCTGCGGGCAGTTTGTCGTCGGGTACTCCACGGCAGAGAACGATCGCGCGAAGGTCGTGTTTCCCGCAGAGTTCAATGTGCTGCTTGGCGTTCTCCGCCGAAAACCCGCCGACCGGCCCAAAAACCAGTGTGAAGTTGGCTGCGGCGATTTCCCGAAAGCGCTCATCGAGCTTTTCGTCATCGGGAAAGGTGAGCCAAAAGGCTCCGATCGCGAATCGATCCTGGCGGAATCGCCCGCCGTCATTCTCGGCCGCGTCCGCGGAAGGCGGACAAGTCCAGAGCCCGACGAGGGCGAACAAGAGATGGGTTAACCAGAGTTTTCTCATGGGGCAACCTTGCTGTACAAGAATGGGCGGCGAAACATGCCGCCGAAGTGATGTTCGCAGTTGCAACGCAGAGCGATCTTGTTCTTGCCGGCCTTAAGCTTACCGGTCAAGTCGACGTCCCACTCAAAACGGTAGTCGTTCAACCACCACACCTTGCCTTGCTTGCGGTAGGCGACTTCTTGGCCGTTGATGTACAGCCAACACTCGTTGAACAGACCGGGGAAGCGAATATGAGGTGCGGCGGCCGCCTGGTCCGCGGTGAGTTCCAGATCCGTGCGATACCAAAAGTGGCCTGTGAAACTTTGCCGATCGGCGTGGCGGACGCCCTGTGCTTGCGCGTAGAGATCCGTGCGGAGCATCTCCCACTGGTCGGGGTAATCCTTCCGGCTGTCCGTTGTCAGCTTCGCTTTGTTGTCGTTCCAATAGGACAAGTCGACCGGTCCGCTCGCGTAGCCGTTGTTCAGTCCTTTGTTGTCGGGATCGCGACGGAACGCCCACTCGACCGGCAGTTTCGCGATCAGTTTTCCCTCCGCGCCGTCAACGACTCGAGCCAGTTCTCGATACTGCCGCACTTCACCGGGCCACCACGGAGTGCCGTCGCGCTCCAGTCGTGTCGTTGTGAAGATGCCACCCAGAGCTGTCATCGCGTCGCGGGCTTTCAGGCCCCGCTCCCCAGCCGCGACGGCTTTCCGATAGTCGACGTCAGTGCCGGCCGATGCGACCATCGTCGTGTAGGCGGCGAGGATGTCGTAGCTGATGCGAGTGAACTCCATCCGGCGGATATAGAGCTGTTCGATACGACTCAGTTTTCGACCCTGCACTTTGAGACCGTTGATGAGGCTCTCCGCCTCCTGCAGTTTTCTTTTGAGCACTTCCATGACCTGCGGTGTGTAGATGGCCGCGGCGACGAAGTACTCGTGCTCGGTGCAAATTGTGTTTTCCCAGGCGTCGAATATTGAGGACCAATAGACTTCCATCGGCTCCGCAGCGGGACCGTAGAAGTTCGGATAGAACTCCTTCAGCAGCGCGTCCACGTCCTCGTCGGGGTTCCACATCAGTCGGCCGCGGATGTGGAGATTGAGAAACGTCGTGGCGATGGCGTTGCGGCTCTCCGTGTTCACGCCCAGGACGCCGGCCTTACGATAGTGCTTCACGTCCTGTTGAAACGCTTGGTGCGACGGGTTCGGGATGTCTCGCCAAACCAACATGCCTTGGTCGTAGTCGTAAATGCAAAGTCGACCCTGCATGATCTTCGCCCACTTGTACATCATGTCCCGGTATTCGCGACGGGGAGGGGACTGCGGGTCATCCATGCCGTGGATCGGATCGATGTCGATCGGCGCTAGCTCGCAATACAGCGACCGCTCCGCAACCATCTTTCGCGTCGGGGGAATCGTCATGTTGGCATACGCCAGAAAGCCGATCTTACCCGTGCTGTCGGGATGCTTCTCTTGAAGCTCGCGGGCGACGTTGTTGTAGAGCTCGAGCATCGGGTCCGTGACGGACCACCGCATGAAGTACTTGTCCCATTGCAGCTTCATCAGTTTCTGATCATTGGGATAGTTTGAATCGTAGGAGCCGTCTTCCATTCCGAGCGAGAACGCCTGTCCGTCCACGAACTGCTTTTCAACCTGTTTGGCGACGTGCCGGGCCGTCTCGGGAGCCGTGATCGGAAAACTAAACGTGCCCTTGCCGAGCCCTTTGGTGTACTTGCCCAGCGCATGGCCGGTGGGCGGCATCGCGCTGCGATCGGTCATCATGTTCCGCAGTCGGAAATCTTCGGCGCCGGTGTTGTCGCCGATCCAGGAGATCCAGTACGTGCGGATTTCAAAAGGCGGCGAGTAGGCGTAGTCCAGGTCGCTAACCGTCAGATCTCGGCGCTCCGGAATGCACTCGCCGAACTCCGTCGGCATGTACCAGCGGCAGCCCCAACGGCGCAACAGTTCGGCGGCGGCGAAATAGTGGCTCCGGTCATTGTTGCCCGCCAGGTAGACACGATGGCCGTCGCGTCGCAACACGATCGCGTCGCTGCGCAGGACGGGCTTCTTCAGCACACCGCTCAATGCGCCCCGCAGCGGCGGCCTGGCGGTGAGCGCCTCTTGACCGACGACCAGGACGGGCTGCTTTCCGGCTAAGGCCGCGTCGATTGTCTGTCGCGTATTAGCGACCGTGGGCTGATCGCCGCACATCAGCCCGATGTACTTCGCCAAGTCAGCGGCCGCGCGTTTTTCAAATCCACCCGCGTCGGGTGAAACCGCAACGACGGCCTCGGTCTTTCCAGCGGCCGCGATGAACAGCTTCTCAGCGTCCGTCTCCGCGCCGCCCACGCTGGCGACCAGCAGCCCCCAGGCCGCGAGAGTCACAGAGCTTCTGATTCCCAAGTTTGACATAGCGTTATTCCCCCAGCTTCGAATCTCGCGCGCACCATTCTAACGACAACATCGGTCTGACCTCCGCAACCTCCGCAGTGCTCAACGACGCGCCAACGACGCGTCCAGGTCATTGAGTATACCGACGGCAACAGACACTGCGGTACTTGGTTGGTGCGGCGATTCGTCGAACAGTTTTGCAGCATTGGCTGGTTTATTGAGGCTCTTTGCGCGATGATGTGTCCAGCGCGCACAGGGCGCCGCCCGTCCGCGGCAAGGGATTGTCCCACCTGACTACCTGATTCAGTTCGTCTTACGAACCTCTTTTCAGCCCCGAATTCAGCGGACATCGGGCCACCGCGTCCCTGTGCGCGCGGACCATGAAAGGAGGTCGTTATGACCACCCACAAGTCGCTTCCCGAAAACCCGTCACTCGACTACGAGCGCAAACAAGCCAAAGCTCTGGTCAGGGCCGTCAAAGCGGATGACGCTGAAGCAATCGCTCGCGTCCGGTTGCAACTGCCCAACTCTGATCCGCCAATCTCGCTGCGCGACGCCCAGCTTGTCATTGCGCTGGAGTACGGTTTCGCTGGCTGGGCGAAGTTGAAGGCGGCAATTCTCCAAAGCTCCGGTCGAGGCCTCGAAGTCGCATATCGTGAAGCCTGTCGAGCTATCGACGCGAACGAAGTCGAGACGCTCAAAGCGTTGATCACAGAGTTCCCTGACTTGCTGACTGTTCGCCAACCAGAGTGGCCGGAAGTTCTGCTTCAACAAACGACATCGTACGCCAACTTTCCGGGCGCCGAGAATGAGGACCACTACAACCGTCCGCAATGCGCCGAACTGCTACTCGACGCAGGTGCGGTCGTCGACCCGCGCGTCTACCTGCGACTGATCGACACCGGCGCCCACAAGATGCTGGCGCTGTTTGAAATCAAGGGAGCCCTGCCAGACAACCTGCGCGTCGTGACGGCGCTCGGCGATCAGCAGCGCGTCGCAGCGTGTTTTGAGGGCGCCAAGCTGTTGGACAGCGCGCGGCCGTCCTCGCAATTGCTCAATGCATACGACGGTGTGGACGCCGATTGGCCGGATCCAAAACAGGATTACCAGATCATCGCCGACGCCTTTCTCTACGCCTGTCGGCTGGCGCACCGAGAGATCGCTGCGGCGCTCTTGCAGCGATGTACGGCGCTGGACGCCGATTTGGCGCGGCGCATTAAAAGCTGGGAGGGATCCGCGGCTTTCATTGACTTCTTGATCGCCCGCGCGCCCGCCGGCTCCAGTCACGATTTCGGCTCGGCGAATTCGGGAGGCGAACCTGGCATGATCTGGCAGCGAGCGGTCGAACTCCGTCTGCAGCAAGCACTGGAGGAGGCCGATGTCGACGCGTTTCGCGAGATCCTGCAGTCAGCTGAGTTTCTGTTGGAGTCTCGTTTTCTCGAGGCTCAGGTTCGCATCTTGGAACTCGCCGCATACTCCGAGAACTGCCGCGAGATCATTGCCGTCCTGCTCGACAGCGGTGCGGCCGTTGCCACCGCCGAGCCGCCCGAGTCTCACGCCGTTTCCTGGGCCATCGAGTACGGCAACACGGACTACATCCCGTTGCTCGCGCGGATTTGGCCCGTGCCGGACGACCTCCCGCACGCGGCCGGCGTCGGCGACATGGCGAACGTCGCCAAGTGGTTCACCGGCGATGGCAGTCCACAGTTCGAACCCCATCGACACAACCCATTCAGCAATCACTTCCCCAACGCATCCGTCCAAGACATTCTCGACCGAGCCCTGGCCTGGGCCGTGATCAACCGTGAGTACGGGATCGCCGATTTTCTCCTCGAACACGGAGCCGACATCAACACACGCTGGAGCACTCATGAGCCCGCCAGCATTCTCCACGAATGCGCGTTCGACAGCCGGCTCGAACAGGTCAAATATCTGGTCGCCAAAGGCGTCGATTTGACGATCCGGAACCATCGTCACCAGAGCACGGCTGAAGGTTGGGCGCGCTACGGCGGCCAGTCCGAAGTCGCCGAGTTCCTGGCGGCCGCCGCCGATGGTGCTGACTAGTTCGACGCGCAACTGCGTATATTGTTGCCATTCCCCCGACGGCGCGACGCTCGCGCTGGGCCGCGACGACGGCCAAGTCGAACTCTGGGCTCCGCGCTGACCCGTCCGTCGCGTCAAGTCACTCGCGCGGCTGGCGATTCCAACCGCCCGGTTGCGGTGAGGCGGTTTGTTGCGTTTCGGCGTACCACGCCTTGATGCGGTTGAGCATCGCGGCGGCGCGCTTTTTCTCCGTGGCGGCGAGGTTGTTCGTTTCGCTCTCGTCATTCTCCAGATTAAACAGCTCGATCCGCTCGTTCTCGAACGTCCCCGGTTTGGCCTGGGGGTGCCGCACGACCAGTTTCCAAGGGCCGTCGCGGAGAGCTTCGGAGCGAGCGCCGTTGTTGTTCAAATTCGCCCAGAAGAGCGGCCGGGCGGGCAGACGTTCTTGCTTGAAGAGCGCCGGCGAAAGGTCGACTCCATCGAGCGCTCGGTCCTTGGGTGGATCGATGCCGGCCACGGACAGAATGGTCGGCATCACGTCGAGCGTGATACTCGGATCGTCGGCGCGCGAGGCGGCCGCAATTCTCCCGGGCCACCAAGCGATCGCCGGCACGCGCGTCCCGCCTTCGTAAACGGAACCTTTGTGTCCGCGGAATCGAGGGCTGCCGGTCGACGTGCCCGGCGCATCACCATTGTCGGAGAAGAAGAGGAACAGCGTGTTCTTCTCCAACCCCAACTCAACCAACTTGGCGCGGACCTGCTCCACGCCCTTGTCCATCTCGAGGATCATCTGTTTCATCGCTTCGGCGTGAGGCGTCGAGCGTTTCTTTGCGCCGGGGCCGCGTTGGATGGGATCGCCCGGTCCCTGCACGGGCGCGTGCGGCGACTCGTGCGCCACGTAAAGGCAGAAGGGTCTGGCCTTGTTTTGCTCGATGAACTCCAGCGCGTACTTGTTGATCAGGTGCGTGGTGTAGCCCTCTTCTTTCGTTTCCTTTCGGCCGTGCCACCAGTCGTGTTCGAAATGGTCGCCCCAGTGGTTGATGTAATCGATGTTGCCGCTGACGTAGCCCATGAAATAGTCGAAGCCGTGATTCCCTTCACATTGCGGCCGGCTTTCTGGTGACGACCGTCGCAGCCCTGGTGAGTTTTGAAGTGGAATAATCAGGTCGACCAGTAATCTTCGCTTCAACAAATCCCGCTTCGCTTAACATCTCCAGGAACGACCGTTCCGATACGGCGCCGGCCACTCACTCGCACCAGTCACCCATCAGGGCCACGTCTTCAGGTCTGGCGTTTTCGTCCAGGAACACATCGGCCATTTGCAAACGGCCGCCAGGACGAAGAACTCGATAGGTTTCCGTCAGCGCCCGTGGTTTGTCCGGACAGAGATTGAACACGCCGTTGGAAATCACCACGTCGGCGATGGCGTCAGCGAGCATCAGATCCTCGATCTCGCTCAGCAGCCAATTGACGTTTGAGATCTCCAACTCTCTTGCACTGCGACGTGCTTTCTCGATCATCTCGGTTGTCATATCCACGCCGATGACCTTGCCGCTAGGACCAACGCGCCGCGCGGCCAGCAGACAATCAAGGCCCGCCCCGCAGCCCAAATCGACGACCGTTTGGCAGGCGAGAATCTCGCCCAGCGACAGCACGTTCGTGACACCGACAAATGACTCGGTCACCGAAGGTGGCAGCGCATCGATTTCCGCCGCGTCGTATCCCAGGGCTTTAGCGCTGTCTGGGCCGATGGGAAACTTCCTTTCGTCGTTCGGTGCGGCGGCGATCATTCCAAATCGCTTTCGAACGGCCGCTCGAACCTCGGTCGTTGTTTCCGTCACGAGTTAAGTTCCTTCGTACAAAAGTCAGGTTCCTGTCACTGGATGTCGGATGAAATACATCACTGAGTACAGCGCGACCGCACTTCTACTCGGGACAGCAATCAATTAGGCAAAGCCCTCGCTCTAGCAACACGGAAACACAGGGGTCGATGACGCGGTAGTACATGTTGACGCCGTTTCGTCGCGAGCCAACGATACCTCGGTCCACCAGTCGCTGCAGTTGGTTGGAGACGGCTTGCGGCTTCATGCCGACAGCTTCCCCTAACTCGCTTACGCACAGTTCTTCTTCCCGCACCAGCGCGTGCAGCAGCCGCAGCCGCGTGTCGTTGGAAAACACTTTGAACAACCGCGTCAGCGCCGCCGCCTGCTGATCGCTGATCAGGGGACGATCCTCAATCGCCGGTTGCGGCGGGAATTTGATCTGCTTGCGCTTCTTTGTTTTGGCGGCCATAAATAACACCATATCGTGTAATTGTGAATTGTCAAGCGCCCGGTCAGCTCAATCGCGGCGGTCCGACTCTGACGGCCCCCTGGCGAGACGGTTCGGAGAGCTACGGAAAGTTGGTGATTTTGCGGGGGCTGATTGCGGGCTGAGCGACCGACAGGCGGGGGTAGCTAAGCTACCGTCGCCAGACGGGCGGGGGATCTTGCTCATGGTGGTTGCAGTAAAGTGAAGCATCGTGAGTAGCCCAAGTTTTCGTTCGAACGTTCCCAATTGCAAACGCGAATTATCAGTTTTTTGATTTGCGTTTGTATTTCATGCAGCGGACTCGCATGCGAATCCACTTGTCCAACACTCGATAAAGTTTGACGCATGTCGAGAAGTCCGTGGCGAAGTAATTCACCGTTCCTCGTATCACTTGCTTCAGTTTCTCGATGACTCGATCGTCCAGGTTGTTGCATCGCCGGGTAATGTCCCGAATCTTCGTCTTGAATTTCTCCAAGGACTTTGGCCTCATCGTTCGTGACTTGCTCGAAAGCCGAAACCCCACGCGCGAGCGTAGCCACAGAAGCGAGCGTAGCCACAAGTGGCAGTGCCACACACAACACAAGCTGCCGCTCGGTCTTCGTTCGCCCGCTCCCGTTGGTCGCTGGAGTCGAACGAGAAGACGCCCAAATCCTCAACGCCACAAGTGCTCCCTCGCTCGCGCTCTTCGGGCTAGTGCACCTTTGCGGCGCGAGATGCAGTCTTTCCGCAATCTCCGCGCCGAATGCCATCGCTCTAGCGGGCCGGTTTTGCTAGTCTTCCCGGCGCAAAGTCGGTGCGTCGAGTCGGGCGGCAAATGCTGTGCGGAGGAACTGCGGGTGAACCAGCTCTTCAAAACCATCGCCACTCCACTCCATTCTGTTTTCAGGGACCTGGCGGATCCGCTAAAGACTCGCCGCCAAATGCGCCGTTTCAGGAAATGGTCCGATCAAGACGAGAAACGTCTCGATTTCTACCGCCAGTTTGTGGCTGCGGGCGACATTGTCTTCGACGTCGGGGCCAATCTGGGGAATCGCGCCAAGATATTCAGCAAGCTCGGCGCCACGGTTGTCGCCATCGAGCCACAAGGTGAGTGCGCGGACTTTCTGCGAATGGCCTTCCGGCACGCCGCTAACTTCCACTTGGTGAGAAAGGCGCTCGGCGCGTCGCCTGGGCAAGCTGAGATGCTGGTCTGCAACGCGCACACGATTTCCTCCTTGTCGCCCGAGTGGGTTCGGCGCGTTAAGGAGAGCGGGCGCTTCGAAGATTACGAGTGGGATCGAACGGAAGCGGTGCAGATCGATACGCTCGACAATCTGATCGCCGAGTACGGTCGCCCGGCCTTCATCAAGATCGATGTCGAGGGATTCGAGGACCAAGTCGTTGCCGGCCTGTCTACTCCCGTTCGAGCGATCTCCCTGGAGTTTGCTCCCGAGTACATCGAAGGCACACACCGTTGCATCGAACACCTCTGCCGCATCGGAGAGTGCCGCTTCCAAGTAAGCCTCGGCGAATCGATGGAGTTCCTGCTTCCGAATTGGGTCACTGCGGAAGAGGTGCGGAGCACACTGGCCGAGATGCCGCCGATGGCGTTCGGCGACCTGTACGCGCGCTTGGCGTAGGGCTGTTTCAGTTGATACTACAAGAGCAACGGACCGCTGCGGGAACATCCCTTCTTTGGCAAGATATCCAAAGAGGAAAGCGACGAACTCAACTGCCGCCACGCGGCGCTCCATCTCAGTTTCGTACACTCTGTCTGACGTCGCCGCTGGATGCGTTCGTCACCTCAGCGTCGGGACCAGCGGTCCGGTCTCGCCGGATGCCTTGCCAGGCTTGGTGAGGGGCTGGCTGCCGGCCCGACGTGCGCTCCTGGATCTCAGCCGCTGGCTGCGGGAATGGAAGGTTTCCATCGACACTCGTTGAAACGTTGCTCAGCGGTCACTCTAATCCGTACTTGAATGAAGAATCGAGGGCTTTTTTGGTGGAATGTCTTTGCCCTCCGGAGTTTGAGCTTAAATCGCAGATGCGGATTTGTAGCCAGAAAATTTGCAAATTGGGCTTGCTAGCTCTGGAGAGATCGCTACAAAAGGGGCATGAGTTCCTCCAAGCCACGAAGCGTACACATCGCGACGGTCACCAAGACGTACAAGGGCA
>JASMLW010000005.1 GCA_030748485.1 Pirellulaceae bacterium | reverse complement strand
TTCTTTGTGTCCTTGTGGCCTTGCGTGAGATTCCTTTAAACCGCACACAAAGACACCAAGGCACGAGGAATCGTGACAGACGGGCGACGGTCAAAGAGACCTTCTTTGTTGATTCACTTTCTTTCGACTTGGACGAAGCCGAAGGCGTCGACATCGTGTCCCGTGCGGCCGAAGATGTCGACTACCGGATTGCCGTAAGCGCCGAACAGCCGCTCTCCACCTCCGCCGCGACCACCGATCCATTCAGAGCGGTGCGTATCATCCGGATTCAACCGATCGCCCCTGACTCGCATGAACAACAGTCGCAAGCCGTCGACTCGATGACCGTGCCTGGCCACCATCGCCGTCACGACATAGCCGTCGTCGGCTCGCACGCGCCGCACCTTGCCGTGAGGAACTCCGCGCCAGACGCCCAACTCCTCGCCGTCCGGCGTCATGTAGATCGGCCGCACGGACTTCACCGTCAAGTGGCCGCCGTAGAATGTCGAGGTGGTGTATTCGAGACCGATGAGCAAAGAGGGTTTGCTCAGTCCGGGTTCAAAACTTCCGCCGCCGCCTCCGCCGGCCGTTCGTGACCTGACCAGCTTTTTGAACTCACGGGCTTGATCGACGGCGCGAAGCAGAGGCAAAAACTTATCGGGAGCTTGAGTGGCCGGGACGGGACCGGGAACCGGCTCCAGGGTAATGTTCTGGACATTCTGCTTTAGCCCGGATCCGTCCATCGGCCCGAGGATCACCCCGACATGGCCGGCCTGCAACACCGGCTCGAAACCGTCGCCGGTAAACTGCGTTCGATCCCATCCGGATCCTCCCCAGACAGAGTGCTTCCGCGGCACTTCGAGCACTAGTGGTTTAGCGCCATCGACTTTGTGTCGACAGATCGTCTTCTCATTGATCGACAACTCGTACGAGCCATCCGGAGACAGCGCGCTGCTGATCTGATGCGGTTCGCCGGGTTGCAGTTTGATGACATCGTCGATCCCGTTGTTCAGTTCCACTTTGTCGCTGGTCGCCGGATCGCCCCATCCGATGGAGCCCCAGGGACCGCCGCGGTGAACGGTGACGCCGCGCGAGTGGATCGAAACAACAACGTGCCCCGCCGCGAGCGGATGAATGATCTGGACGCCGTATCCAGTCACATCGCGTTCGAACGCGAACGAGAGTTTCGTGCCCGCGTCCTTGACGAACTCTCTGGACTGCAGGACAAAGCCCGCCGACCCTCGCCTGCCGTCGCCGGCGGGCCCGGTGAACTTCATCGCCTCGACGCGGAAGTCCTGCGGCATCTGCTTGGCGTTGATTCGCGGTGAGATCAAAACGCCATCCGCATAGGCAACCGGTCCACTCGACCAGGCCGCCAACAAGAACGTCAGAACGGCCCCACTGTAGATTGCCTGTCTATATTTCGCTCGAATTCGCATCGCCTGTTCTCCGTCTTCATGAACTGCTGCTCACTCAGCCTTGCCTCGATTCAACATTCTCAACCGTTTGGCCCGCCCCGACAAGCAAGTTTTTCGCCACCCGCGGATTCAGCAACTCGACGAGTGTGAATCGCACTCGTTAACATTGTTGTCGCTCAGCGTTTCAGTGAGTGATTTGCCGATGAAACAGCACCTATCCACCGTCATTCTCGTGTTTGCGATCGCCGCCGCCGCGTGACGTGGCGCGTCGATCGCATCCAATTGGACAAGCGGATCCGCGATCTCAACAAAGAGTGCGCCGAGTTGTTCGCCCCTTCTGGAAGGGTGTGCTCGCGAGCTCCCAAAGATCCGTCGCGGTGGGTCGAGGACGCCGATTGGAACAAGAAGTGACGACGGACCGATGTCTATCGGATCACAGCGACTTCGACGCGGATGACTGTCCGCCATCAGTGCTGAAGTGATTGGCCCGCTCTCCACGGCGGATCCCGCAGGGGCGGGCAGGACCGACTGCGGGCTGGTTTGGCCGCGACAATGGGTGTATCAAACAGATTCGACGTCTTCGCGCAAGACAACCTGAAAGCCGCAGCCAGGAGTTCCACATGATCCGCTCTCACACATACGCGATCGCCTTGTTGATCTGTTGGGGAGTGATCTGCAGTGCGTCGGTAGCAAACGAAGCGAAGCGACCGAACATCTTGTTCATCGCGGTGGACGACCTCCGCCCATCGATCGGCTGCTACGGCGACCAACACGCGGTGACGCCCAACATCGACAAGCTGGCCGAGCGCGGTGTCTGCTTCAATCAAGCGCACTGTCAGGTCGCCGTTTGCAATCCGTCGCGGGCGAGTCTGATGACGGGACTGCGACCGGACAAGTTGGGTGTCTGGACGTTGCCGATTCATTTTCGCGAAGCCATGCCGGATGCAGTAACGATGCCGCAGTGGTTTCGCAAATTCGGCTACGTCGCTGTCAGCCACGGCAAGATTTTTCACAACCCGACTCCGGATCCGCAATCGTGGAGTGAGCCGATTCGGCCGGTTCGCAAGACGCGTTCCGGATTCCCAACGGGAACGCCAGCCAGAATCCGCCAGGCTCAACAAGGGCTGCCGCCGCGCGATTGGCGAAAGAACAACCTCCGCGGCCCGTCGACCGCCGCTCCCGAAATCGACGACAATCTCCTTGTCGACGGCGCCCGCACGGACATGACCATCGAAGACCTGCGGCGGCTGGGCAAGGGCGACAAGCCCTTCTTTCTGGCGATGGGTTTCGTCCGACCGCACCTGCCGTGGATCGCACCTAGCAAGTACTGGGAGCTCTTCGATCGCGAGTCGCTGCCGATCGTCACCGATGGAAAGGTCACTCCCAACACACCCGAGTACGCGCTCTCCAACAGCTATGAATTGACTCATTACGTTGATCTCATCGACTTCCCCAAACCGACCGACGAACGTCGCATCAGCGAGGCGGAGGCTCGACGCCTGATGCACGGTTACTACGCTTCGGTCGCGTTCGTCGACGCGCAGATTGGACGCACCCTGCAGACGCTCACCGACGAGGGGCTCGACGAAAACACGATCGTCGTATTGTGGAGCGACCACGGTTGGAAGCTCGGCGAATTTAACGGTTGGGGAAAGATGAGCAACTACGAGATTGACACGCGCGTGCCGCTGATCATTTCGGCGCCGGGAATGAAAGCCGCCGGAAAAACGACGGAGAGTTTGGCTGAACTGCTGGACGTTTTTCCCACGCTCTGCCAACTGGCGGGAATTGAAACACCGGACTTTGTCGACGGCGTGAGCCTGGCGGCGATCCTGGACGACCCTCAGGCAACCGTTCAGGACGGAGCTTACAGCCAGTACTTTCGCAATCACAAGGGCCAGCAGTACATGGGGTACGCCCTCCGCACGGCAACTCATCGCTTCGTCGAGTGGCGCAACTTTGGCACGGGCCAAGTGACAGCCCGAGAGCTGTACGATCACCGCGCGGACCACTCGGAAACTATCAACATCATTGACTCGGCTCCCGGTGAACTCGTCGACCAATTGATCGAGCAGTTGCTGGAATCGCATCCGCGCAAGCCGCTGACGATGACTCCCCAAGTCCACTCGAACCCCAACCTGCCGCGGTTCAAGACTCCGATATCGTTCAGCAACCGGACCGAAGTGGATCTGATGGTCTACCCGATCACGCCGGCCGGCCGACGCGGCCGCGCTCAAGTGATCAAACCGGCCGCCGAACTCACCATCAACGCCCGGATCGGCGGTGTCTATGTCGTCGAAAGCCGCGACGGGTCGGTCCACGAGATCCACTCACCGTCGTTCCCCGGCCGGACGGTGACGATCGAATAGAGACGGGACGAGATAGAGCCGGACAGCGCCGCTCTATTTCTTCTCCGTCCACTCGCGCCATTGCTGGTCGATCCATTTGGCGTCGACCGCGGTGTCGCTGACCAAGTAGCGATAGCGACCGCGGAAAGGATGCTCGCGGTCAATCTGAAACGCCCCGTCGTTGCAAGGGGCAAAGCAGAAGTAGGGTTTGGTCGGATGCAGGCGGGCGGCCTGCGGCGCGCGGAAACTCTCGGTGTGGCAGAGCACGGCGATCGAGACTTTCTTACCGTCGATACTTCCCGACAACGCCACCCACTTGGCTCGCTGGAGGTTTCCTTGAATGCGGTTGGACCCCAGGCTGTTGAGAAACTCACTCGGCTCCCTCTCGAGGTCTTTCACCTTGCGGGCGTCGCGGTCCGCCGCAGTCAGCCACCGCACCGGTCCGCGGAAGACGATTCCGCCGTAGTGGTATTTGCTGACGAGCAGCGGCTTCTCCGTCAGGGCCGACTGCTCGGTTTCGAGATCAAAACAGAAGTACGTTCCGTCCGTTGGGTGCGCGGTGATCTTCCAGCGCTCGCGCAGTACATCGACCGGTCCATCGACTTCGGCGCGGTGGATCAGGTCGACCTCAAAGCCAGCTGATTCGCCGTCGCGGAATTTCCCCACCACTCGTTCGTGAACGACTCGACCCGTCCCGCCGGCGAGGTCCCAAAAATCGATCGACTTGCCGGCGTACCTGGTCTTCACCCAGGCCGAGAAAACGCCGTGCTGGTGCGGGTGGTCGAAGGGAAACATAGTCGTCACGACTCGTCCCTGCGGAGTACGAATCGGGTGCAGACAGCCGCTCCGTCGATAAACAGGATCGATTCCCTTCGGGGCGGGCGGCGACACCTTGTTATAGGCAACGACCAGTTTCTCGCCGCTGACGATGGAAACCGTCTCGTCGCTCTCGACGACGCGCAATTGTTGCGCCGGCGCAGAGTTCACCAACGCAGCGTTCACCAACAACGTCGACGCGAGAGTTACTGCTGCAGATACGTTGATCATCGATTTCATATGGAATTCCTCAACGTTGCGTAGAGCGATTCGAGGAGTTGGCTCGCGACGAACATCATACCTCGGTTGCGCCGTTCATTGGCGCTGCACTAATCTATGTTGTCGGTGAGGTCGTTTGTTACACGGGCAGTGCGCCGGCCGCTCGCATCAGCCGTTCGACTTCGGCCGCGACATCCGGCGGCACGGGCGTAGTCGGCGTCCGCGGCCGCATTCCCTCGAAACCGAGTAGAGCGAGGGCGACTTTGACGCCGGCGGCCAGATAGGGGAGCATCACCGCGTCGATCTGCTGAATGTGGGACTGCAGCGGTTGAGCTTCCTCGTAGCGGCCACTCATTCCCAGCCGCAGCAATTCGTCCAGGGCTGCGGGCCAGATGTTGGCGAACGCCGTCGTCGTGCCGTTGCAGCCCATCAGCGCGCCGTGCAACATCAGACTCCCGTTGCAGATCCAGAACCGCCGATCGTCGCGCACGCAGCGCCGCACCCGCGACTCGAAGCGCACATCGTGATCGGTGACATATCCGAACACATTGTCCATGTTCGCCACTCGCCCCAGCACTTCGGGGGCTGCGGCGGGAGCGGCCGCTTCGCCGAAGCGGGCTGGTTCGCACTGGTGCATCAACAGCACGGGCACTGCCGAACGGGGTAAGACGTGCTCGAAATACGGCTCCACCATCGACTGGCCGCGGGGAAACCTGATCCGCACGACTTCGGCCCCCGCTTCCGCGAACGCCTCGACCCGTCGCAGAGTCTCCACAACCGACGGGCAGTCGACGCCACCCATCAAGAATCGGCGATCGTCGAGATTCGACTTCACCGTTCTGGCGATCGCCAGCTTCTCTTCTTCACTCAAGAACCACTCTTCACCGGTCTGCGATCCAATCAGAAATCCTGTCGCGGGCGTCTCCAGCCACCGCGCGACGTTGGCCGCCACCGCGTCGTGATCGATGCGATCCAAGTCGTCAAAAGGAGTCACCATCGGGATATTGACAATGGGATCAGCGGACGGAATGGGCATCAGTTCTCCGCAATATGCAACATGCAATATGAAGGCGTCTTGTCGATCTTCGGTGAGAACTGCGCGATTTTGAGAAGAGTCGTTTCGCGTTCGCGGAATCGAACACGACGAACAGGGCCCGGTTACTTCTTCTCGGCGGACGCTGGTTTCTTCTCCGGCTGCTTCTCTTCCGGCTGCTTTTCCGCGGGCTGCTTCTTCTCCGGCTGCTTTTTCTCCGGCTGCTTTTCCGCGGGCTTCTTCTTCGATTCATCACGATTCGGATCACTTCGTCGCGACGGTTGATCGTCGTCATCCTCCGCTTCACCGGACAACTCTCGAGACGTTTTGCCGCCGGCGGCTCGGAGGTATTCGGCGATTCGTTCTCGGTTGGTCTTGGCCTGCCGCAGGTTGATCTCAATATGCAAGTTGTCGGCGAGCGCCTCGAGACGGTCTTGAGCGTAGCGCCATTCGCCCTGGGCGACGTTGAGCGGCGTTTCGCGGCGGTTGTTGCGTCCATTGACGTCGGCTCCGCTAACGACGAGCAAGTCGACGACTTCGAGGCGGCCGTAGTAGCACGCGCTGTGCAAAGCCGTACCGCCGTCGTACCGTTTCGCTTTGACGTCGCCACCCTGGGAGATGAGGAACTTGATTGCTTCCAGATGTCCGCCGACCGCTGCCGCGGCCAGGGGCGTGGCGCCGGAGCGATCTTTGGCGTTGACGTCGACACCTTTGTTGAGATGGTCTTGGATGGCGTCGACATCGCCTTGCCGGGCGACATTCCAGATCGTGTTGGTGGCGTTGGCCGCCCGCTCGCGCCGCAGATCTCGACCGCCCGTGATGGCCGGCGGTTCGCCGAGCGTCGCCGTCCAGAGCGGCATGCCATCGGCAATCTCGGCTTCGATATCGGTTCGGCGGTTGGCGATGAACTCTCGAATTGGCTCACTGCTGTACTTAAGGTCTTGAGCGTCGGAAAAATGCGGTCGAATCATCGCCACGACGCGATCCACTTCGGCCAACAATTCTTCTTCATTCCAATGCTCTTCCAGCAGCGTTCGCAACGTTGCCAGGTAGCGCTGGCGGCCGGACTCGAGTTGATAGAGTTTGTGGGCGATGCGTCCGTTCGTCTTCACAGAAACCGGGTGTCCGGGCGGATTGCCGAGCCGGCTCGTCTTTTCAAACATGCAATCGGCGCCCCAGGGCATGAAATAAAACCTGTCCGACTCGGGATTGTGGTAACAGAAGTAGTTGTTGCGATTGCCCGAGTACCCATCCCAGAAACCGAGCAGGCCTTCGATGGCCCAGAACTGATAGAAAGCGTCGAGGTCGACCAGCTTGCCGACCTCTTGCTCGTAGTCGTAGTCGTTTGTTTCGAGCCGAGCGACGATCAGCATATCGGTGCTTTCGGGCGAGATGTTCAGCCCGTGAATGGCCAGCACATTTCGCCCGCTGCGCAGCTTGTCGCGGTGCGGCGTGACGTCGAACGGCGCGAACTGCATGGCGGAGCGGTCGTCGGGCGAACCCGTCGCGCGAGATTCCCAGGTCACTTCATCGGGAGCATTCGCCGCCGCCACGCGATGACCATTCAAATAGGCTACGAAGCCGTCATCGTATTTCATCTGCAGCAGCAACCTCCCCTGCGCGAGACTCGCCGGGTCATCGACGTCGAAGGGGAATCGCAAGTAGACCGACGCGTTCTTTCGATACATTTGTCCGAGCAAATTGAACTCGTCGCTGATCGCCGATTCAAAACCGGATTGCGTCTCGTAGCCGGCTCCGTTGACGCCGTCGATCCACTGGGAATCGTCGAATTCCGGCGCGGACCACGAGTCGTTCAATTCGCCGCTGTCGGGAGCCCACGCGCGACCTCGTGAAGTCGAGTCGATCAGCGCGTCGCCGTCCTTGCCTTGCAACGCGGCAATCAACCGCTCGACCCGCTTGCGTCCGCGTTTCGTCGGTCCCACCTTGTTCTCAAAGCTGCGCTCCCATCCGGGAAAGAAGTCCGTCACCGTGCCCTCGTACAACGTCCCTTTGTCGTTCCCGAATCCGCGTTTGAGAAGCGGTTCGCGGGGAGTTTCCACGTGGGCGTACACACCCAAATTGACTCCGTTGACCGTGATTTTGGCGAACGAGCAGCGCGGAGCGGTCGAGCCGGCGCGGTTGAACAACGCGTAGCCCATAAACTGGCTCATCATCGTGTGGTCTTGCCGGTTGTTGTTAAACGTCAGCGTGGAGAGTCCGCCGACGTCGACCTTCTTCTTGAAGTGATTCAGTTTGATTTTCAGCGATGGTCGAATCGAACTCTGCGATCCGATGAACCCCTTCTTGCGGAGCCCGACCTTTTTGAATTCGACACCGTCGATGACCGCCGCCGCCTCGACCCACGTGTACGGACCGTCGAGCGGACCGTCGCGCCGCCCCGCCGCCAACGCCGAACTGATGTTGCGCGATTGAAATCGAATCGTGTCCCAATCCTCTTCCGCCACCGTGATCCGCACGTCGATCACGCGATCCATCGGAAACAACTCGTCCAGCGTCAGCTTGTCCGCCGCGGACGAAGCGCTGCCAAGGAGAAACAGAGTAAGCGAGAATGCGGCAAACGGAAGTCTCATGAGCTACAGCCTTCGTGCGGACCTTGTCGACGATGAATCCACTGATCCTATCACGAACATCTGGGCAACGCGACATTTGACGTTGGCGCCGCCGGCGCATGTCGTCCACCGACGAGACGATGGATGGCGGAGGGCCTTCCGGGGTGTCAAAATGCGATTCAATTCACAACCCTTGGCAAGACCGTGTGGAGGAGTGCGATGACAGTCGGGCCGCTCAAAGAACAACAAGTCGCTCGCTTTCATTGCGATGGGTACTTGCTGATCGACAATCTACTCGACGCGGAAGAGACGCGGTTACTCGGTGAAACGGCCAGGTCCGACGACCTGCTGCGGCAAGCGGCGATGGACGTGAAGGACACGAAAGGTCGCCGCACGGAACTCTCTCTGTGGAATCATCCCGGTGACGATATCTACGGCGTCGTCGCGCGAAGCGAGCGCATTGTGCTCGCAATGCGGCAGCTGCTCGACGACGAAGTCTACCATTACCACTCGAAGCTAAGCGCCAAGGAGCCGCGCGAAGGCGGAGCCTGGGAGTGGCACCAGGACTACGGCTACTGGTACGAAAACGGGTGCCTCTATCCGCAGATGGCGAGCGTTTTCATCGCGATCGATCGATGCACTCGCGCAAACGGCTGCCTGCAGGTGTTGCGAGCTTCGCATCAGTTCGGCCGCTTCGACCACGGCCGGCACGGAGAGCAATCCGGAGCCGACCCCGAACGTGTCGCCGCGGCGGCCGAACGCTGCGAGTTGGTTCATCTTGAGATGGAACCCGGCGCGGCTCTCTTCTTTCACGCCAACTTGCTACACGCTTCCGACGCCAATTTGACCGAGCAACCGCGATGGGGCCTGATCTGCTGTTACAACACCAGACGAAACGACCCGTACAAGCCATCGCACCACCCCGGATACACGCCGTTGGTCGTGGCGCCCGATTCGGCAATCAAAGAGATCGGAGCCCGTGGAGCTCAACCGGATCAAGGATTCCTCCGCCAAGAAGACGACGAAACGACCGGCTAGAGCTAGCGTAGTGGGATTGCCAGAATTCCCTGACCGTAGTGGGACTCGCCAGAGTTCCCCGATCGTCAATACGATGGACTCGGACTACTGGACTAGCCAAATCGGACTTCTGGCGAAGTCCACTACGAATCGGACGTCTGGCTACGAATCGGACTTCTGGCGAAGTCCACTACAAATCGGACTTCTGGCGAAGTCCACTACAAATCGGACTTCTGGCGAAGTCCACTACGAATCGGACGTCTGGCTACGAATCGGACTTCTGGCGCCGTTCACTACAAATCGGACTTCTGGCGAAGTCCACTACGAATCGGACGTCTGGCTGCGAATCGGACTTCTGGCGAAGTCCACTACTCCGCGCCCTCGTGGAAGCAGTAGAGATGATCTTCACTGCGGAGGATCAGCTTGTCGCCGGCCAACGCGGGGGTCGACATGCACATGGCTCCGTCGGCCAGACGATTGGTGTGCAGCAGTTTGAATTCGCGGCCCGCTTGCACGACGAACGTCTCGCCGTATTCGTTCAAACAGAAGATCTTGCCGCCGTACGCCCACGGCGACGATGTGAACGCGCGGCCGTTCGGCAACCGCTGGCGTCCGTAGACCTCCTCGCCCGAACGAGCGTCGTAGCAAACGACGAACCCGCGGTCGAGCAACACGTACAGCAAGTCGCCGTAGACGAGCGTGGTCGGGTTGTAGGGCGCTCCCTGTTTTTGACACCAGACGATGTGCTCATTTTTCGTCTCATCGTCGCCCAGAGAAATGTCCCCCGCGGCTCCGGGCCGAAGTGCGAACAGCGGCTTCTTTCTATCGCCGATGTAGCCCGAACTGACATACAGCAGTCCGAACTTCGAAAACGGCGTGGCGATCGTAATGCTCGACGCCCCGCCGAACTCGTACAGCTGCTTGCCGTTGAGATCGTAGGAACGGAAACGTCCAGTGCCGGGCGTAACGATTTCGGTGCGGAGATCGTTCTTCCAAATGTACGGTGTCGCCCAATTGCTTTTCTCCTCTCGTTCCACCCGCCAAATCTGATCGCCCGTCTTCTTGTCGAGCGCCAGCAGGTACGAACCGTCGTCGTTGTCGTTGATGACGTACAAGCGGTCTTCATGCAGCACGGGCGAGGCGGCCGTGCCCCAACCGTAGCGAGTCTTGCGCGGCTCGAATCGTTTCGACCAGACCTCCTCGCCGGCGTGGGTGAAGCAAAACAGTCCGACGTTGCCGAAATAGACGTAGAGCCGATCCGCGTCAACGATCGGAGTCTCGGACGCATAACTGTTCTTGACGTGCAGTCCGGTTCGCGGCACGCCGGCTTCGACTCGGTTTTGCCAAACACTCTTTCCCGTTCGCAAGTCGAAGCAGAGCACCTTCCACTCGTGCTCGGTGGTGGGAGGCTTCGGTCGATTGCCGCCGAAGTAGAGTCCCTTCTTCGGTTCCTCGGACTCGCCCGTGTTCACAACTGTCGTGATGAAAACGCGATCACCCCAGACGACGGGAGACGACCAACCTCGCCCCGCGACCGACTTTTTCCACAACAGGTTTTTCGTCTCCGACCACTCGCTCGGCAAGTTCTTGTCGCCGGAAACGCCTAGTGCATCGGGGCCTCGAAACTGCGGCCAGTTCTCAGCCGCCCGAATTGAACCAGCTCCCAGCGCGGCGCAAACAACGATCGAGAGGAAGAGAGAATTACGAAAGATCGCGGGTTTCATGGCATTACTTTGGGTGGGAGATGGATGGTATCCGCTCAACGAAGAGCTTATCGCGCGCGGCGCCGACCGGCAATCGACGCCATCGATAGAAACGACCGCCGCGTTGGCGAGCGATGATTTGGCGAGCGACGCGAGTCGGCGGAGCGCTCCGAGGCCGTCCCGAAAAAACTCGGCAAACTCCGAAGCTGGAGACCAAAGAGTTTCCATGCTGGCCGTGTTTCGCCGCCGTCGCCAGCCGTCTCGACCTCTACTTTCGCAGCGTCGACAAGCCTTTGAAGGCCGGGTCGTCGTCAACTCGCACGGCCTTGTCGATCTCCTGCGCATTCTTGCCTTCGCCGACCAGCGATTGGACCTTGGTGAGCGACGTTTCGTAGGTGCGAACGACCTTCTCAATCGAGTCGAGGGCCGCCATCTGATCTTTGTCTAGCCCGGGTGTGGAGCGATAGCGGGTCACGATCAAGAGCACTTTCGACAACCCGGCCATCGATTGCGCACGATATTTTTCGTCCGCGCGGAGGACGAAGTCTTTGAAGTTGTGAATCCCGCTTCCATAGCCGACGTGGTAGTCGAGATCGTCCAGCACTTTCCACGATTGCCCTTCGCGAAGCGTCCCCAGCGCGCGGATGGCTCGCGAGTCGTCGACCGCGACCGATTCGTCGATCACCTCCACGCTCTCTTTCTGTTGGTGCAGGCGTTGCACGACAGGAATGTTCGCTTCGTACTTGGCGACGACGTCCCGCAGCGCGTCAATCGCCCGTTTCTCGTCGGCCGTCAGGCTCGCCTTGCCGAGTTCGGCGAGGTGTGTGTTGGCTCGGCGAAACATGGCCTTCGCGGCGACGCCGTACTTCTCGTCGCCGCGCAAGACGTAGTCTTTGAAATGGTGAATCGCTCCGCCGTATCCGAGCGTTCGCACCAAGGAGGCGATCGACGCCTGCTTTTTTCCTTGTTCCTGAGCAGAACAGTTCGCAGCGCACGCGCCGGCGGCGAAGACGAGAACGAGCATTCCAATCAATCGTCTCATGAATGATCCTCTGAATGGTTGATGTTGTTGGCCGGCAAGGTCAATTGGCGCGCTTCGTTCAGGCGCCGAAGAGCGTGACAAGTTCGGCCATCACCGGCAACAACTCTTGCCGCGATTGGTCGACGAATTGAAAGCGGCTGCTGGTGAGACCGTTTTGCGGCATGGCCGAGATGATACGCGAAAGGGCCTCCCAGCTGACCACGGCTCGACTGCAGCCCTCGCGAATCTTTCTCACGTCCGTCGTGGTTTGCAGCAGCAGGTTCAGACTCTTTGCTTCGGCGTAGAATGCATCGCTCGCCCGAAACGCCTGATCGCGAAACTCGGCCGTTCGATAATAACGCGAATACCGGCGGATGTCGTAACGAAGGTGCTTTCCAAGCTCCTCGAGCGAAGCGGCCAACTGCATCGCATGCTTGCGATCGACGCCCCGCGGCACGCCCAAGAGATCTCGGATCGACTGGCCGTACGCGGTGATGTCCTGCCGCCGCGCGGCTAGCGCTTTGCCGTCGATCGCAGCCAACTGAACTTCGAGTGCGGACCACGTCTTGTCAATCTTCGCGTAGTCGGCGACCAGGTCGTTCAGGGGAGCGTTGTTCTCCACGCACTCGCAATAATGCTCACACGTTCCGTAGAGATCGCGGGCCGTCGCCAACACGACTTGCTGCTGAGTGGGCGGCAGTTGAACGAGCGCTTTGATCGTCATCTGTTCGAAAAGTAAGTTGACTTCCCGCCTGAGCCGCTGTGACACATACGACAAGTACGCGCGGTCGATCGACGGCGAAAGTCGCAGGTGCTTGAACGTCTCGTGGTTGCTCGCGCGAATGCGGCGGATGCAGCGGTCGCAATGCGGGTCTTGGTATGGGTAGAGCTTAGCGGCGAACTCCCTCCAGTCCGTGACAAAAGAAGAGTACTTCGTGACGATGTCGTCGTACGATCCGTCGGTGACAAAGTCGCTCAGCCGCCGGCATTGTTCCGAGAGCCCGCGACACTCGCTGGCCAGCGTTTGAACGTTCAGTCCGTGAAGATCGTACTCGATGTTCTCCGACAGCGTTCGCAAATGGGCCTCCGTTCGCACTGCCTGCCGAAAAACGACGCCGCGGTCGAATTGCCGATTCAACTGCAACACCTCGCACAGTCGATCGCAGTAGCCGTCCATCGAACGGATGGTGGAGACCGTGGAGGCGTCGAGTCCGGTCAGCTGTTGCAGCTGGAACGAAAGATGACGCCACTGGCTGTCGAGGTTGCGGTACGAGTCCCTCACCAAAGTGAGATCGTGCGTCTTGAGCGATTGCTCGTACATGATCGTCGAGGTGGTCTTGAGCTTCAAAGCGTCCGGCATCAGCGGACGTATTCCCCGCACTCGCGCTGACGATCGTTGCAAATCGTTGGTCAACGCATTCGCCTGTTTTGAAAGCGCTCCCATGGACGACCGAAAAGTCTGCATCTGGCTCGAAACGCGACCTGGCGTCGGCGGTCGAGGAGCTGTTGGATTGGGGTTGAGAGCCCGTTGACGCGCCAGAGCTTTTTCCCGCTCCTTTTGCAACTGCATCTCGAGAAATGTGCGCAACAGTCCCTCCACGCGGTTCCCTTGTTGGGCGGCCGCCACACACGGAAAAATCGCCAACCACAACGCCAACAGAGCAGGTGCAGTCCAGTGTCTGTAATTCATGAGGCGCTCCAAAACGCGAAGGGATTGACGTGATGAATAGTCGGGTTCGGCACACGAGCGTTGCGAACGCCTGTCCACCGTGTTGATATGAGTCTGAGCGAGATGTGGCGGAATGGATGGGATCGACATGCATTATGTGGAACAATGCCGTTTTCGGCTATTCGAATGCGCCTTCATTGCGATTCGACCGGTGACTAAAGATTGCCGCCACGACCACTTTTTTCCAGACACGCTCGGTCGCAACGTGCGGCTCGCAACCGACTTATTCTCAACCAATCAGCATCGGAGCAACGCGTGATCACCGGCGCCCACTCGATTGTCTACAGTACGAATCCGGCAGCCGATCGCGTCTTCTTTCGCGATGTGTTGAAACTTTCCCATGTCGATGTCGGCGACGGTTGGTTGATCTTTGCGCTGCCGCCGGCTGAGGTCGCCTTTCATCCGGCCGAGCGGAATGACGTTCACGAGTTCTATTTGCTGTGCGACGACATCGCCCGATTCGAGACCGAGATGAAAGATCAAGGCGTCGAAACATCTCCGATCCAGGAAGAGGCGTGGGGGCGACTTACCGAGGTCACGTTGCCCGGTGGTGGAAAGCTCGGGGTCTACGAGCCGAGTCACCCGCGGCCCGAGCCGCAGAGCGGCTGATCCCGCCGAGCCAAAGGAACGCCCGGACGATGTGCGAACAGACATCGACTGGGCGCCCATTCGCGCACCCGTCTGCAGAGGTGGGGGAGATCCAGCGCCAGCAGGGCCGCGCAGGCCTTTGGCGGGAAACTGCCAGAAGATGTATCGATTGTGACAGATTTGCTGACTTTGCCGCCGGTCCGCGTCGATGGAAAACGATGGAGGTTGACGGTTTTCGTGAGTTAGGGGGCTCAACGATGGCGGAACGGGGCTGGTTGGCGCTATGCGCTTCGCTTGCCTGTGCTCTCATCCTCGCCGCGATGGCTGGAGCGGAGGACAATGTTCCGACGACAGAATCTGAGCGGCCGGCGACCGGCCATCTGTCCGATGATGCGGATTCTCCTACGGCAACGGACGTGGAAACTGACCCGGACGAGCTGACGCCGGAGGAAGAGGAGGCGATTCTCGAGCTCGACATCGGGGAGCTCAACGAGATCCAAGTTGTGCCGAGTCCGTTTTCGCGCAGCTGGGGAGACGGCAGTGTTGTGGGCGAGTCGCGACAGCAGGTGGCCGATTCCTCCACAGCCAACGTCGTCAGCGGAATGGAGGCTTCGACTCGCAACACGACGGATGTGGGAAGTCTGCTCGGCCGATCTCAAAGCAATCCGGGCGTCTACGTTCAGCAGCGCAGCCCGATCATCAGCGACCCCCGCATCCGCGGCTATCGATTCGGACAATATCTGGCGCGTGCGGACGGCGCCTTTTGGGTGCCGGCGCGACCCGATCTCGATTCGATCCTCAGCAAGATCGATTCCAAGATCGTCGAGGACATCGTCGTTATCAACGGCCCCTATTCGGCTCGTTACGGACCGGGTTTCAGTTTCATCGACGTCGTCACGCGACAGACGCCGCGCAGCGACCTCGGCACCGAATGGGCCGGCAGCAGCTCAATCAACTACAACGGGAACGGCGAACAATGGGCCGGCGGTCAGTTCGCTCAGGGCGGCGGCGAGTCGTGGGGAGCGTCCGTCCATTACGGCCACCTGACTGGTTCGGACTATTTGGATGGATCGGGAAGGCGAGTGCCGGCGAGCTACCAGTCGCGCAACCTGAACGCGGCGGTTGGATTCGACCTACATCCTGGAACGTCGGTCGAATTCCGCTACTTGAGGCAAGACCAATCCGATGTCGAGATGGCGGGACAGTTTACGGACATCGACTTCCTGACGACTGATGGATTCAGCCTTAACTTCCAGTCGGCGGACCATGATCTGGTCGACTTGATCACGGTGGATGGCTGGTACAACCGCACGCGCTCGTCGGGCAGCGGCGGCGGACCAGCCAAGCAAGCGTTGTTCAACAGCGTGTTCGACGCGCCGGCTCCTAACGGCGGGGCAATCACTTTGCCTCGCGACAGCGCCACCGCGTTCGACGTGGCGTCGGCGGGGTTCACAGCCGCGCTGACTTGGGGCGACGTGGACACGATACAGAAAACTCTCGGCGCCGATTTACGTCACTATCGCACGAGTCTGACAGAAGACTTGATTCGGCCGGCGGGAGGCGGCGGCTTTCTTACGGCGACCGAGACGGTAACGTCATTGATTCCCGATTCCGAGTCGACCAACCCGGGCGTGTTTGGCGAGTTGATCATTCGGGCGCACGAACGATTGACCGTGAAGACGGGTGGTCGTGTCGATTGGGTCTCCGTTAGCGCGGGCCCCGGTGTGATCTCGCGCCGTGGGGGAGCATCCACCAAGGACGTCCTCGGGCCGGACCGCGACAACTCGTTCACCCTCTGGTCGGCCTACATTACGGGTGACTACGACGTGAACGAGATGGTGACTGCGAACATCGGCTTTGGGCTCGCCCAACGTCCGCCGACGCTCACCGAACTCTACTCCATGCGACCGTTCGCGTCCGTATTGCAACAGGGCTTAAACCGCGTACAGGGGTTTCCCTTCCTTAGTCCAGAACGGCTCAAACAGCTCGATGTCGGATTGCGTATGGAGACGGAATCATTCCGCGGCGGCGCTCGCGGGTTCTATTCGTGGATCGACGACTACATCACTTCGCAGGGATTCGCCGTCGATCCGACGTCCTCGACCGAACGAATCACCTCGGTGTTCGTGAACACTCCGCAGGCGACCCTGGCGGGCGGCGAGCTGTTCGGTGAATGGGATGTCGATCCCAACACCACGTTGTTCGGCAGCCTGATGTATGTGGAGGGGAAGAACCGTACGTTGAACCAATTGCTGTTCAACACGCCGTCGCTGCCGCGCCCGCCCGGAAGCAGTTCGGGGGCCGCGTTCGGCCGCAGCGCATTTGATCAGTCGCTTGGTCAGGAAGCACTGCCGCAGATCCCACCGTTGGAAACACGTCTGGGATTGCGGTTCCACGAGTCGGCGGCCGACCCGGTCTGGGGCGCCGAGTTCTTGGTGCGAATCGTCGACGATCAAGACCGCGTCGCCGACGGATCGCTGCTCGAACAAGCGACCCCTGGATTCGCCACGTTTGACTTCCGCGGCTTCTATCGTCCTTGCGAAGATTTGGCGATCATCTTCGGAGTATTGAACTTCACCGACCGACACTATCGCGAACACCTCGACAACCGCGCCGGCAATCAGTTGTTTCAACCTGGCGTCACTGGATACGTGGGCTCAGAACTCTCGTACTAACTCATGATTGGCGTTCCCTGGGACAGAGCGAACTCGCCTCGATTCCGGTCCGTGCGAGCGAGTCTCGTGCTCGCCGGTGCACTATTGGCCGCTTGCGCCGTGACGATCTCTCCCACGACGGTCGTTGCTCAACAGCAAGTGTCCGCGAAGGAATACACACTCAAGGCGGCTTTCCTCTACAACTTCATGCGCTACGTGACGTGGCCGGAAGAGGCGTTCGAGAGTGCGAGTTCGCCATTCGTCGTCGGTGTCGTGGGCGAGCCGCCGGCGGCGTTGCGAAAGTCGCTGGGCTATTACGTTCGCAAAAAGAACGTGGCGGGGCGTTCAATCAAAGTCGTCTATCTCAAGGACCATATCGGCGCGGCCGACTGCCACATGGTCTTCGTGAGAAACGTGTTGGAGGACGACCTCGTCGCCAAAGTTGCAGCCCGCTGCGCCAATGGTCCGGTTCTGGTCGTC
The DNA here is from genome assembly GCA_030748485.1 of Pirellulaceae bacterium. Classification (GTDB taxonomy): domain Bacteria; phylum Planctomycetota; class Planctomycetia; order Pirellulales; family Pirellulaceae; genus JASMLW01. The sequence goes on along the minus strand of JASMLW010000005.1, from coordinate 18,095 downwards.
GGTGAGGCGGACGGGTTCTTAAAACAGACAACGGGCATCTGTGTTGTCCCCGCGGGCAGGACGCTCGAAGTGCGACTGCACTTGACCGGCGTCGCGGCTCGCGGATTTGAGATCGACGCGCGATTTCTGAGGATTGCCCGAGTCGTTCCCTGACGCGGTTGTGGCGTCGAGAAAACCGGAGCATCACTGTCGCGATTCCAGCGACCAACGGGAGCGTACGAACTTCCGCCGAGCGGCAGCTCGCTTTGAGAGCGCCGCAGCCACTGCTAGACTACCGCCTGTCGCGGTGGCTGCTGCAACGGACCATTTCACAAAGACGAACTCCATGAACAGAACAACTTGGGTGGGACTTGCCTTGACGATGTTGTCGCCGGCGCTGTGCGCCGCTCAAAACACAACCAACTTTGCTCACATCGGGCGCGTCGATCGATTCGACGCCGGGCTCGATCGTCTGATCGCCGGCGACGCCAAGATCGAAGTGCTCTGCGGCGGGTTCGAATGGGCCGAAGGGCCTGTCTGGGTCCCGCGGAGAGAGAACAAGTTTGGCGGCTACGTGCTGTTCTCCGATATCCCCCACAACGTGGTGATGAAGTGGCAGGAGGGAGTCGGCGCGTCGGTGTATATGAAGCCGGCCGGCTATACGGGCGTCGCCGACTACGGTCGCGAGCCGGGCAGCAACGGGTTGGCTCGCGACGCCCGCGGACGGTTAGTGCTGTGCGAACACGGAGATCGCCGCGTCTCAGTCGTCTCCGCGGGCGGCGGCAAGATCACGCTCGCCGATCGCTGGAACGGAAAACGGCTGAACAGCCCCAACGACTTGGCGATCCGCAAGAATGGCGAGATCTTCTTTACCGATCCCATCTACGGTCTGCCGCAAAGAGCCGACGACCCGCGGCGGGAGATCGACTTCTGCGGCGTCTACCGCTTGCAGAAGAACGGCGAAGTGACTCTGCAGTACAAAGAGATGTCGCGGCCCAACGGCATCGGCTTCTCCCCCGATGAAAAAACGCTTTACGTGGCGAACAGCGACGGGGGCGATCCGGTTTGGCGAGCGTTCCCCGTCAAAGCGGACGGCGACTTGGGCGAACCCAAACCTTTCTTCGACGCCTCCAAGGACGATCGGATTCCCAACGGCGGCGGGGACGGACTGAAAGTCGATACGCGCGGCAACGTCTTCGCCACCGGACCGGGCGGCGTACTCGTACTCTCCCCGGAGGGCGAACTGCTCGGCCGCATCGTGACGGGCGAGCGAATCGCCAACGTCGGCTGGGGCAACGACGGCAGCGTGCTCTACCTCACTTCCGACATGTACCTCTGCCGCATCCAGACGAAAACCAAAGGCGCCGGATTCGAGTAGCGGCTTCGGTTGCTCCTGAGTTTGGCGAGTGAAGCATCGCCGAAGTCGCCGCCGCCGGCTACATCAACTCGGGTAGCGGCTCGTGGCTGGAGACGTATTGAGGCCGGCCGGTGAGGTCGGGGATCGTCGTTTGACCGCGAATGCCGAGGAATCGGTGCAGCGAAGCGTGCACTTCGCCGAAGTGAACGGGTCGGTCCGCGATCTCCGCGCCCAGCCGATCGGTCGCGCCGATCACCTGACCCGCCGGAAAGCCGCCGCCGGCGATCAACCCGCCGCCCACCTGCGGCCAATGGTCCCGGCCGGCGTTCTTGTTGATCTTCGGCGTCCTGCCAAACTCACCCCACGCGACCACAGCCACGTCGTCCGCCATGCCCCGCTCGTGCAAGTCGGCGATCAATGTCGACAGCCCCCGGTCGAACCAAGGCAAATGCGTCTCCTTGGCCGTCTTGCAGTTGTGGCTGTGGAAGTCCCAGCGGCCGAAGTTCAAAGTGACCACGCGAGCGCCCGCTTCAACCAATCGTCGGGCGAGTAGAAAATGTTCGAGGTTGCGGGGAGCTCCGTCGCCGAATCGATCCGGGCTGCCCTTGCCGTACCGCGCCCGAATCGCCGCATCCTCGCGCGATACGTCCAGCGCTTCCGCCAAACGGCTCGACGTCAAAATGTCGAACGCCTGCTGGTTGATCGCATCCAACCCCTCGATCACTCCATTGGCGTCGATGTCGCGACGAAGCCGATCGAGCGCCTCGTACAACGTCTTGCGATCGCCCAGGCGATCCTCTTTAATTCCCTGCAACACCAAATTGTCTCGAGCCGGACCCGACGGACGAAACGCCGCGTGCCCAACGCCCAAGAAACCCGGCAGACCAGGTGAACCGTACGGCGGATGCCCCGCGTCGGGAGCCAGCCCGACAAACGGCGGCACCGATCGGTCGACCGCGCCCAACAACTTCGAGGCCACCGCGCCGATCGCCGGCCAACCTCCCGGCGGTTGGTTGCGAGTCGTTCGCCCCGTGTAACAGATGAACGAATCGTGAGCGCCGCTCGGCGAGCCGTACACCGACCGCAACGGCACGCACTTATCCATCACGCTGGCCATGCCCGGCATGTGCTCGCAGATTTCAATTCCCGGGACCGTCGTTTTGATCGGTTGAAAGTCGCCCCGAATCTCCGCCGGAGCGTCCATCTTGAGGTCGTACATGTCTTGGTGAGGCGGAGCTCCCACCATGTAGATCATGATGACCGACTTGTTCGAGTTCTTGACGCCGCTGCGCCGCTCGGCTCGCAACAGACCGGGCAACGTCAACCCGCCCATTCCCAAAGCGCCGATCCGGAGCAACTCGCGGCGGTTCACTCCGTCACAGAGAGTCCGTGTACTCTTTCCACTTCTCGCGTTGTCAACCGAAAGCATGCCGGGTTAGCTCCATCTGATCAGCTGGTTACATCAACAGGTATCGATGCGATTCTAGCGAGAACCGCCTCACGGCTCCAGGGAATTGAGGTCGGGGGACCGTTCGTGTTGACCGACCGAACGGCCCCCTACTACAATCGTCCGAACGAATCAACAATCTTTGATGCATTCTCGGGGGCCGCACGTGGGCAAATCGGACCACTTCACCCGCCGCCGGTTTCTCGGTGGCGGCCTGGGCGGCGCGGCGCTCGCCGCCGGTGGGTTGCCGTTTCTAAGCGAAGGTCGGGCGGCAGAGAAAACTCGTCCCGCCGCGGCCAAGCAGGCCATCGTCATCCTGCTCCAAGGCGGCTGTTCTCACCTGGACACGTGGGACCTGAAGCCGCGGGCGTCGAGTGAGATTCGCGGTGAGTTTCAGTCGATCTCGACCAGCGTACCGGGTTACCGAGTTTGCGAGCATCTTCCCCTCCTGGCTCAACGAGCTCACGTCTACAACGTGATGCGGAGCGTTCACCACGCGACGCCCAGCCACGAGGCGGCCATCCATTGGGTGCTGACCGGATACAACTACCCCGGCGCGAACACATCGACGAAGAACCGCAACGACAAACCCTCGATGGGATCGCTCGTCGCCAAGGAACTGGGATCGCCCAAGCCGGGGCTGCCGCCGTACGTCTGCATTCCCGACAAGGGGCAATTGGGTGATCGCGTTCGCTACGCGTCGGCGGACGCGCTGGGGTTGGCGTACGATCCGTTTGAATCGGGGATGCCGCCCGCGGACGCGAAGAGCAGTTTTCGCATGCCGCCGAATCTCAGTCTCTCCAAGAGCGTCGACCTGCGGCGCGTCGATCACCGCTTGGCGCTGCTTGGCGAGTTGGACCAGTTGCCGCGAGCGCTGGACACGAGCGGAGCCATGGAGGGCATGGACGTGTTCCACCGGCAGGCGTTGCGGATGATCACCAGCAACGCGACGCGCGACGCGTTCGATCTATCCAAGGAGTCGACCGAGTTGCGCGAGTCTTACGGCAACACCCGCGTCGGGCAGGAAGCCGTCTTGGCTCGCCGTTTGGCCGAGGCGGGCGTGCCGTTCACGCTCGTCAATTTCTCGATCAACCAGGAGTGGGACACGCACTCCAACAACTTCAAGACGCTGAAGAACACTCGCCTGCCGGAGTTTGACCGAGCCGTCTCGGCGTTGCTGGACGACTTGCGGCAGCGCGGCATGTTGGACACGACGCTGGTCGCCGTGATCACCGAATTCGGCCGCACGCCCAAGATCAACGGCACGGCCGGGCGCGACCATTGGTCGAACGTCTTTTCGATCGTCATGGCCGGAGGCGGATTGACTTCGGGACAGGTGATCGGAACCAGCAACTCACACGGTGAAGTTCCCCGCGACCGCCCCGTCCACATCAACGAAGTGCTGGCCACGATCTACCATCAACTGGGCGTACCGACGAATCGGATTCACGACGGCGAGGACGGCCGTCCCGTCCCCGTGCTGCACGGCGGCCGGGCGATTCCCGAGTTGATCGCCTAGCGGCGGCGCGCCGGATGGAGGTCGCGCTCGCTCAAAAAAATGCGCGTGAAATCCTCGCGAGTGCTTCGCGGTAAATCATGTCGCAGACGACGGCGATCATCTCGTAGATGCTAATCGGGCGCGATACTGCTACAGTGATCCGATAACTTCTCTTTCACTGGTCTACGCATGCGCAATCGATATATCGTGCTGACACTGGTCGTCTGCTTGGCCCCGCTCGCCATTCGCTGGGCGTACATCCGCTACACGGAGCTGCCGAAAAACGTCGTCCTCGCCACTGGGCCGGAGAGCGGAGAATGGACACAGCTGTCGAACAATCTCGCCGACGCGATCGAACGGATTGGCGAAGCGCATCGGCGAATCGATGTGACCCGGGAGAATCAGACCAGCGGCGCCATTGACCATCTCAAGCGAATCGATGAAAAACAAGTGGATTTCGCGCTCTACATGCGCGGTGCGCGGGGACGCCACTCCGCGGATGTGAAACTGAATTCTCCGCCGCAGTTCGTCGCCAACGTCTACTCGGACCTCGTGCTGTTCGTTGTGCGGCGCGACCTTTACGAGTCGGGCGAGCTGCGCACTCCGGCCGACCTGCAGAAGACGCGAACCGATGGGACTCCCTACCGGGTCGCCGTCGGACATCCCGACACGGGTGAACGGGGCGTCGCCGACGCCGTGCTGGACTACTATTTGAACGAGGGCCGGGGCGGCGGCCAGGCGACTGCGCCAGCGCAAGCGGGCGGGGCCAAGCCAGAGGAGTATGTTGAACGCGTCGCCTCGACCTACCAGGAATCCAAGAGTCGATTCGAGAAGAAGACGTTGGACGCCGCGCTGATCACGGCCGGACACCAGGCGCCGATCCTCGCGCAGTTGCTCGGTGCTAAGGAAAGCGCCTGTCGGCTCGGCGCGATTCCCGAGGCCGATGCGATCGTCACGCACCGCGTGAGTCTCAAGCGCACGACCATTCCCCAGGGCCTGTTTCGCGCGGCGGGCGCCAATGTCCCCGAGCAGCCGGTCACCTCGTTGTCGTCGAAAACGATGCTCCTGACTCACGACGGCGTCTCGTCGCAGATGGTGGAGGAAGTCGTGAAGATCATCCTGTCGGAAGACTTCATCCAACAGAACAAACTCTACGAACTCTCCCAGCAGGGCGTCGAGTTCGCCTCGGCGAACCCCGAGTTCCCCACTCATCCGGGCGCGCAGAACGCGTTCGACCCTAAACTCAAACCGCTCGTCGACCCCGACTTCATGGAGGCGACCGAGAACCTGCGGTCGTTCGGCGTCTCGCTGTTGATCGCCGGATTTCTCGCCTATCAGTGGTATCGGCGTAGCGTCGAGCGCCGCAAGGACCATTTGCTGGACGAGTATTTCGACGAACTTCTGAAGATCGATCGGAGAACTTTGGAGATCTCCGCTGACGACGAACAGGGAGCCAAGCGCTTGCGAGAGACGTTGGAGCGCGTGATCGGTCTGCGGAACGAAGCGCTGAGCGAATTCTCGGCCAAGGACTTTGACGAGGACAGCGCCGCGGACAGTTTCCTCCACCTCTGCGAGACGGTGGCGGCCGGAATCCGATCGCAGCTGCTCCGCTGGCAGTTGAGGCGGAGCATCGAAGAATTGTCCGATCAGATCAAAAGCTCCAACAGCTGAGCGCGGCTGTCACTCGCGCTCCGCGGACGGAATGTGGATCGCCGCGAATGCGCAGAGTCCAAAGCCGTTGGGACGCATCTGCGCTGGCCGCCGCGCGTCGGAGGCGTGTCCGTTGAAGTTGACGTAGAGCGTGTCGCCAGCGGCGCTCAACTTCACTCCGTACGTGCCGCCCGGAACGTAGCCGGCCGCTTTTTCCAACGCCGGCGCCAGGAACGCCAACACCTTGCGGCGCTTGTTCGCCAGGTTGTATTGAATGACGGGCGTGCCGAACTGCCAGGCCTGTCCGTGAGCGCCCGGCAGGTAATACAGAAAACGCTCGTCCGGCGACAAGACCATCACCGTCGTGTATCCGCGTGCGGCCCAGGCCGGCCCCAGCATCTCCACCTCGTCTCGCCGCGTGTCGTATCGAAACAGCTGGTTCGTCTTGTACGTCGCGCCGTAGATCATGCCGTCCTGTGACTCGCGCGTCGCACAACGCATCCCGGGAGAATCGGAAAACGAGCCTTGGCGAGCCGTTTGTTCGCCCGTGCCGGGGTCCAGATGCGTCAAGCCTGCCGAGCCGTTGAACAGCAACGATCCGTCCGCCAGCAGCGCGAAAGCCCGATTGAAGGAGACCGATCCGTCGGCCGTCCGCCGCACCTGCCGCTTGGTTTTCATGTCCAAACCCCAGATCGCGTTGCCCTCCCCCGCTTCGAGATTGCACCACCACACGCCCCGCTTTCGATCCAACCGAGACGTCGCCGTGCATCGTCCCTTTGGCAACGAAGCGAACAGACTCGCCGCTCCAGTGGCCGGGTCGAATTGATAGATCTGTCCGCCCGGAAAATCTGCGCTCCATTTGTACTCGGGCAGCCGCGCTCGATTGCCGTCGTTCAACGTGCAACTGGTGTAGATCTTGCCATCGGCTCCCTCGTCGATCTTGGCGTGCACCTTGGACCATGCCGGTTGCCCCGCCTTGCGCGGAGCAATCTCGTTGAAGTCGACGATCTGTTCGAGCTGGCCGGCGCGCGGATCCCAGCGGTAGAGAAACGCGCGCGCGTCACCGCCGACCGCGTTGCCGTGGTCGCCGATGGCGACATAGACCGAGCCGTCGCCGGCGACGCAGATGTCTCCCCACGAAGACCAGAGGCGACGTGCAACAGCCGACTCGCCCAGTTCGCCATGAAACGTCAACTCGACTCGAGGCGCGACGGTCGCCACGTCGTAGGAGCCTGGCTCTTCCGTCGCGACCGGACGCTTTGCGGTCGCCGCCGGTCGCCGCGGAACTTTCAGGAACAGGTTCGACTTGAGCGATAACGTTCCCGCTTTCGCGCCCTCAAGTTTGGGCGGCCAACGCGGCTCGGCCGCCCCCAAAGGCGAACCGCGACCCCACACCAGAGCCGCCAAGGTCAGCAGAATCACGTATCCGATGGGTCGATGTTTCATGTGCAGATGATACTGAGTTTGATGAGTAGACTGCGCCGGAAGTCCGATTCCACTGCGATTACTTCTACGTGCTGGCCGAGTTGTTACGTAGTGGACTTCGCCAGAAGTCCGGCTCAGAATTGCGGCTGACGATTGAACTGAAACAGGGAATTCTGGCGATTCCATCTACGATGACTTGAGCATGGCTCATCGATTGTATCAGACGGCCTTCGATGTTGAGCTTGCCAGGCAAAGGGACCAAGCAAGGGACAAACCCACCTCACCCCCCGTCCGAAAGCTATCATCTCCGGGGGAAGCGGCGATACAATGTCGAGCAGCACAATGTCGCACAACGTCGCACAACGTCGAGCAACGTCGAGCAACGTCGAGCAACAGAGTGTCGACGTGTAACAGGGTTGCGTTCTTTCTAGCGAGCTCATTTCCGGCTGGACCTCAATCCCACATTCGAACATCGGAGAACATCATGGCTCCCTCAGATCGTCGCGAATTTCTCTCCCACGTCGGTCAGGGCATGCTGGCCGCTGGACTCGGCACAGCTGTGGCGACGGACCTTGGTTTCTCGACCGCGTTTGCGGCGGAGGGCGGGTCGATTCACTTGGGCGGGCACGAACGACTCGTCGAGCTGATGCGAAACACACCGGCGGGAGAGTTGCAGCCGTTGTTGGCGAAGCAGTTGCTGAAAGGGCAAGTCAACTTGAAGGACTTGACTGCCGCTGGAGCGCTGGCCAACGCAGTCACGTTCGGTGGTTGTGATTACGTCGGCTTCCACACGGCGATGGCGATGCTTCCGGCCTTGGAGATGTGCGGCCAGCTACCGAAAGCCAGGCAGCCGCTACCGGTGCTCAAAGTTCTCTACCGCAACGCTCAACAGATTCAGAACGTCGGCGGCAAGACGGATGATTCGTTGCACACGCTGCAAAAGGTGGAAGCCGGTAAGTTGCCGGCGGGTGATTTGGGTCAGCAGATCCGCGACGCCTGCCGTCGAGCCGATGTCAAGCTGGGTGAGAACCTGTTGGATCAAGCCGACACGCCGCTGGACGCCTTCAACGCGCTGCAACCGGCCATGCAGGACGACTTGAACGTCCACCGCTTCGTGTTTGCTCACCGGACCTACGGGCTGGCCGGACTGTTGGGCAAGGACTACGCGTATTCACTACTGCGCCAGTGCGTGAGGTTCTGCGCCAATCACGAGAGCAACCGACTGTCTCGCAAGAACCCGCCATCGCCCATTCGCGCACTGATGCCGAAGTTGCTCGACCAATACAAGCTCGCCGGTTTGAAGCCAGGCAAGCGCGACCCGGGCGACGCCGCTGTCGAGAAACTGAGTGAAGCGATTTACCAGGGCCCGCGAGCCGACGCGGCTGAGGCGGCCGCCGCGGCGCTGGCCGACGGCATCGCCCCCGAAGTGGTCGGCGAAGCGATCTCGCTGGCGTCCAATCTGTACGTATTGCGGCAGGGACCGGAGAAGCGGTCGCACGGCGATTCGCCCGGCGTGCACTCCTCGGACGCCACCAACGCGTGGCGCAACATGGCGAGGATCGCCGAACCGCGTCACGCCATCTCGGGGTTGATTGTCGCCGCCTACCACGCCGGCGTTCAATCGAAGCCCTACAAGACTCCTCCCTATCCCACGTCCGAGCACCGGGCGCGGATCAAGTCGACCGACGCGACCGGCCTGCTGGCCGAAGCGGAAGACGCGATCCGCCACAACGATCAGGGTCGAGCCGCGGCGGCGATCCAAATCTACGGCGAAAAAGGCCACCAGCTCGAGCGCGTGTTCACTCTGATGATCAAGTACACGGTCAGTGAGGACGGCCGCCTGCACGGCGAGAAGTTCTATCACACCGTTCGCGAAGAGTATCGCGCGACACGCGCCGCGTTCCGGTGGCGACACATCGTTGCGCTCGCCCGCGTCACGGCCAGCGCTTACGGGTACAACCGCGAAGATCAACACGGCTTCCGCGCGGCTGGGTACGAAGACGCCTGCCGGCTGCTGGGAGTAAAAGCGTAGAGACGGACTGGCGCCTAAAACCTGATGGCCAATGTCTAAAGGCTAACTGAATCAGGGTCGGTTTTCGTCTCTCCACTCCAGGCGATGTGTGAAGTAACGGTCGTTCTGCCGGTGTTCAACGCGGCTCCCACCATTGGCCGCGCGATCGGTTCCATTCTTGACCAGACGCTTCACGACATCCGCCTGATCGTCGTCGATGACGGTTCGACGGACGGAACGGCGGACGCGGTCCGGCAGGTCGGCGACCCGCGGCTGCGATTCGTCCCCCGAACACATGGTGGAGTCGCCGCCGCGACGAACGCCGCCGTCCAGTTGGCCGACACTCCCTTGATCGCTCGCATGGACGCCGACGACTTCGCCCATCCCACGAAACTCGAACGCCAACTCCACCTGCTAACCTCCCACGATTTCGACGCGGTCGGTTGCCGGGTTCGCATTGTCGACGAGGCGGGCCAGGCGAGCCGTTCGATGAGTCGTTACGAGCGGTGGATCAATGACGAGACGATCGAGAGTGAACAGATCGCGGCGCTGCGATTTGTCGAGTTTCCGCTGGTCAACCCGACGATACTCGCGCGTCGATCGTATTTTGAACTCGGTTTTCGCGACGACGAACTTCCCGAGGATTACGACCTGATGCTCCGCGCCGCGGCGGCCGGCATGAGGTTCGGAAAAGTGAGGGAAATACTGTTCGACTGGAGCGACGGAGCCGACCGGCTCACCCGCAACGACTCACGGTACTCGGCCGACGCGTTCGCTCGCTGCCGCCGCCGACACTTGTTGACCGGTCCACTGAACGGCGCGCCGCTCGTCGATCTCTGGGGCGTGGGGCAAACGGGCAAGCCATGGTTGCGCTGGCTCCAAGAGAATAACATCGAAGTGCGGCGAGCCTATGAGGTCGACGGGCGCAAAGTCGGCGGCCAAATGCACGGCGTGAACGTCGTCCACCCGAGCGATCTGGCCGGCGCGGACGGAACACCTCTCCTGATCGCGGTCGGAGCCGACGGAGCGCGGCCCACGATCTTGCCGCAAATCGAAAAGCGAAACTACGTCTGCGGCCGCGACGCCTGGTTCGTCGCCTAGTCCACCGGCTCAGCGACGGCCAATCCTGCAGTGACCTGCAGTGACCTGCAGTGAACAATCGGGCGGCGGACTTGCAGTAGAATCGAGTCCTTAAACAACAGTTGGCGACCCAGCCTCAGTTCTCCACACGCGATTCACGACACGCCATGGCCAAGAAGAAAGCGAGTGCTCCCAAGTCGACAAACCCGCGCAGCTTCAGCGGCGTCATCCGCGGCAAGTCGCGCGCCGTACAGCTGATCGCCAAAGCTCTGCGCGACGTTGTCTTCGAGGAGCTGCCCGATGCGGAGGAGAGTTTCTACGGCGGTCAACGTCCGATGAGCATGTATCGGACGACCGCCGACGTTTGGGTGCGGCGAAGACCAGGGTCGCCCGCAACTGAGACTCAAGATCGAACCCCGCGAGTCCGAACTGATGATGATGTTGCCGGGCATCGACAAAGCTCCCTACAGTCGCCCGGGGGGCGGTTGGGTGTCGATCGATCCGGCCGTCTTCGACGACTGGGAGGAGATCGAACGATTAGTTGTCGGCAGCTATCGACTTATCGCGCCCCGGCGCACACTCGCCCTATTGGACTCGAGTAAAGCCGCCAAGTCGCGTAAGCGTCGCAAGGTGTGAGCCAACACCTTCGCGCGTTGTCTTTCCGAAAAATACGCCCAGTGACAGCCGCCGCCGACGCCCCGAGCGCGAACAGACCATTGTGCTCGCCGTCGTTTCCTGATACCAACGACGGCGTCCGAATCGGCGTCCGAATCAGCGTCCGAATCGGCGTCCGAATCATTACGGCTCTCTTGATTGGCGATCATGGGACACGACATCACAGCAATGCGACCGGGCGTCGAATACGAGGAACTTGCTGAGCAATACGATCTCGACAACAACGATGACGGTTGGTTCGAACGTTATCAGGAATTCGAGAGGTTGACCAAGGTCGCCTGCAACCGTCGTTCGGCGACGAGTCCGCTCAATCAAGTGCTCTATCTGGCGCTGGGCGTCATGGACGAGGCCTACGCCGGCTGCTCGGGAAACGGAGCCGCGCTCAACATCACACTCGATCAATTTCGCACCGCGGCGGAAGTATTGGAGACCAAAGACTTCGCGAACATGGAGCGTGAACCCAACATGGCTGACACGTTTCTAGACAACCTGCGAGCCGAAGGAAACGAGGTTGTCGAGTATGCCGAACCGCCAGATGTGGAGAGTGAAAAGAACTTCGTGCAGCTCTGCATCGAGTTCCTCGAGTCGACCGGCCAAAAGAGCATCGAAGTGAAGTTCGACTAGAATCCTGTGCACGCCAAGCGCCGGTCTTGGCTGCCGGCCGCCGGCTTGTAACAATGCCGCTGCATCGTGTGTGACGACGGCGGACTACGACGGTGGCTTCACTTCAATACAGGTACGAAATCCATGCGACGATTCTCCATCGCCTTGCTCGCCTTGCTCGCCCTGCTCTGTTCGGCGACTGCCTGGGGGGCGGACTGGCCGCAGTTCCGCGGCGACAACAGCAACGGCGTCTCGCCGACGAAGGCTCCTGTCGAATTCTCGCCAGGACGCAACGAACTGTGGAGCGCGAAGCTGGAATCGGGACACTCGTCGCCGTGCATCGTCGGCGACGTGATCTTGTTGACGACCTTTGACGCTCAGCGGAAAGAGCTCGCTGTCGTTTGCCTCGATCGTCGAACGGGTCAGACGCGTTGGCGGCGTGAAGTCCCGGCGGACGAAATTGAACGCGGCCACCCATCATTCAATCCCGCCAGCAGTACGCCCGCATCTGACGGCGAGCGCGTCGTCGCTTACTTTGGTTCCTGCGGTCTGTTCTGCTATGACCTGAGCGGAAACGTGCAATGGGAGCGGAGGCTCCCGCTGACCAAGTCGTATGCGGGCAACGCGACGTCACCGATCATCACAGGCGATCGCGTGATTCTCTATCGGGGCAACTACGTTGACCACTTCGCCTGGGCGCTCGACAAACGCACTGGCGAAGAACTCTGGAAAGTGCAACAGAGCGAGAAGTTTTCAACCGACGTGGCCTGCACGGCGACGCCCATCGTCGCCAACGGCGCGGTGATTCTGCATTCGGCGCGAGCCGTACAGGCTCTCGATCTCGCCAGCGGCGAGCGAGTCTGGCGATTGAGATGTGCGACGACAGCAACCAGCACGCCGATCCTGGCGGGCGATGAAGTGATCGTCGCGACTTGGAACCAAACCGGCGAAGCATCGCTCACACCGACGTTGCCGTCGTTCGAGAAGCTACTCGCCGACCGCGACCGAGACGGGGACAAGATGATTGGCGGAAAGGAGTTTCCTCGGCTGATGATTTTCCATCGGTCCGAAGGCGTTGAAGCTCCGCAGAATGGAGCCCCTTTGAGGTTCGCCTACGTCGACGCTGACAAGAACGGCAAGATCAACTCCGCCGAATGGGAACGCTGGTTGCAAAAGGACGCCCAGCGGCGAACGCGATACACCGAACACGGGCTGCTGGCGATTCCGCTCAAGTCCGCGGGCGAAGTTTCGGACGATCGGATCAGGCGGCTCGCCAAAGAGGGAATACCGGAAGTGCCCTCGCCGTTGCACTATCGGGGCCGCGCGTACTTCGTCAAGAATGGCGGCATCCTCACTTGCATCGACCTGAAAACGGGCAACCGCGACTACCGACTGAGAACGCGGGGTCGAGGCACTCACTACGCGTCGCCCGTAATCGCCGGCGAGCATCTTTACACGGCGTCAGGCGACGGCAAGATCAGTGTCATTCACTTGGGCGACAAAGGGAAGATCGTGGCCGTGAACGATATGGGCGATCCCGTCTACGCGACGCCGGCCGTTGTCGACGGCGTCATCTACGTGCGAACTCACCACACACTCTACGCCTTTGGCGTCAAGCGATAACGCCACATCGTCGCGCCGCGCGACGCTGATCGACGTTGCTCTCGGCGATCTACTGCAGCTGGATCAGCCGCACGCCGCCCGCGGAGACTTCGCAGCGCACCGCGTTGTCCTTAACGACCAGCGGGTCGTCGGGAAGCAACTGGTCGCGCGCCTTGCGAATGGGGATGTGCGAGCGGATCGTGACGGCCCGGTTTTCGCGGAAATCGGTCGGCGTGATCCCCTGTTGCGGTTTGGATTGCCCGGCCGGGTTGAGCAGCGTGACCGTCCAGCCGGCCTTCGTCCTGTTGACCATCCACTGCACGTCGCCGTCGACTTCCACCGGCATCAAGCCTCGCGACAAGTGCGCCATCAGTCGAGCGACGACGGGGTGAGCTTGCTTGGTGATCGAAAGTCCCCGCGGCGTCGACAGATAGACGATTCGTCCGCGGCCGCGATCGATCGCCGTACAGAAGACGTCGCCTGTCGCGGTCGTCGCCAGCGGCCGCCCGGCGTCGGCGGGAATCGGACGGTACCGAAACGCGGGGGAGGCGTGACTTGGATCGTCCTCAGGCGGATCGCCATTCTTCATCAGCCAGCGATACGCATTGGCTTCGCGAAGTTTTCCGGCGGCCGGCAACCGCAGCGCGGCGGCTCCGGGGCCGGTGAGATGCGTGTCGGCGACCAGCAGCGTGCCGCCGTCGTCGACATACTTGGCGAGTCGCTGGCCTTCGGCGGCCGACAATTCGATGTCTCCGGCGGCGATGACGACCGGATAGGTGTCGATCGTTCGCCACTTCGACACGTCCGGGTAGGCGAAGATCACATCGAAGATGTCGCCGAAGACTCCCGGCAAGTAAACCTCGTTCGTGCCGGTCATCGGCCGCTCGCTCTCGGGTCCGATCGGGTAGTACGCCGTCCAGAACCACTCTTCGAGCATCCGTTCGTGATCGCCGTAGAGGAACCGGTCTTGCTGTTGGTGCCAATTCTTAAACGAGTTGGGCCAGAACGGAGCCGGCTCCCAGCCGTGGGCGTGATCGACCAAGAACGCGACCGGAGTGAACGGGCTGCCGCGATCCGGCTCGGCCGCCGTGACTCGCAAGAATCGATCGACCAACTTGCCTTTGGGAGAGAGTTGAACTTCCTTGACTCCCGCCGCCGTCGTGCCGCCCGGCCGCCAGAATTCGTCGAAGCCCTGTTCGTGATAGAACATCGACGAGCCGGCCATGTACTGGTACCAGATGTCGAACTTGTACCACGTCATCCCCGCGCCGGAAAAAACAGAATAGTAGTTGTCCAGCATATTCTGCGGCGAGTGAAAGCTGCTGGTGTTCGAGAAAATGGTCGACGAGTCGCCGAAGTTGCAACTGCGATAAGTGGCCGCCAACCGGCCGTGCTGCCGCGCCGCTCCACGCATGAAAGCCCATCGCATGTTGAGCACCGATGATGTCGCCGTGGCCGACTCGTAACCGACGACGCGCGATCCCCAGTCGCTACAGAGCGGCGCGAAGGCGATGTTGCCGACGGAGAGACAAGAGATCACGTCCTCGTAGGCGTTCTTGTCGAGGTCGCGGCCGTAGACCTTGCGGTACTTCTCGGCGTTGTGCCGCAGCGTGAGCGGCGCGAACGCGCGGACCAGGTCGCGTCTCGACTGGGCGGTCGCCGTCGCCGCTTTCATCTCCGCCGCCGGTGGGTAGAAATAACCGAGACTCTCCCCCGCGATCGAACCGACATAGCGGTCGCGATATTTCTGGTAAAGGGCGACTCCTTTGTCGCCGATCGGCTTACCCGGGTGATAGTTCATCATCATCGCCCAGGCGCGGTCGGGGTTCTTCTCCAGCCAAGCTGCGAACCGCTGGCCCGTTTCGTTGACTTCGCCCGTTTTGGGATCGGTAAAGAAGACGCCGGCGCCGACTCCGTGAAAAGTCGGTGTGATGCGTGGATCCGAGAAGATCGGCACATCGTCGCGGCCGCCGTATTTCGCGTCAAACTCCTCGCGCGTCTCCTTGTCGATGATGTTGTATGGGAAGCGGACGCGATCCGGCTTGTCGCTCAACCAGGTGTCGAGTGGTTTGGTGTGGCTGACGTTCCACAGGTAGAGGAAGTCTTTGTCGCGAAATGTTCGCGTCCGCCAGTCCTTTGGAAAATCGAAGTTGGGGGCTCGCCGCGCCAACGGCTCGAGATCCCGCGGCACCCCTCGACGATAGGTTTCGAGCAGCCGCCACGCCGGATTGGCCGGCCGGTCTTTGATACGGGGACGATAGCGCGTGTCGCTGGTGAGAACGAGCACATCGACTTGGCGCGGCTCGGGGTCTTTCGTGGTCGAGACCAGGCTGACGCGAGCGGTCCCCTTTTTGAGTTTCGTCGCGCGGGAATCCCAGACGAACGCCCAACCCCAGTACAACTTCATCACGTTGTCTTCTTCGACCAGCGGGCGTTCGCCATACCTGCCCGTCCAAGCCGCCGCTCCGTCTTGCTCGATTCGAACTTGGAACCGCTCCGTCTTTTCTCGCCAATCGCCGTAGCGGACCCACAGTCGATACTCGCCGTCGGCTGGAACTTCGATCGTTCGAGTGACGACGGCGCGGTCGTCGTCGGCTCCGGTGGCGATCGACAGAAAGCCGCTCTCGCCGCCTTGATTCCACTCGGCCGCCCAACCTGGCCCGGAAAGTCCCCAATGGCCATCCGTTTCCCGCATCTTTCGTTTGTCGTCGCCCAGCGGCCAACAGAATCCGCGGATGCCGGAGAAATGCTCGGCCTCCATCCAGATCGACTCGGCGCCGCATAGCGACCGCGACAACAAGAGAACGACAAGTAACGGAAAAGTGGCGGGGCCACACGCAAAGCGAGCTGTTGCTCGGAAATCGTTCTTCATTTGGCCACCCTGGAATGGTCAGGAGTTTGTGTTCGGCGCCCATTGTAGCCGTCCCACGAACTCAGTTCCTGCGCATCTTGCCCCGATCGGTTTTGACTTCGTTGGATGCGAAGCGATATGCTGAGAGCGCCGGGCAAGGCAACTCACCAAAGATTCAAGACTAGGATCTCTCCATGACCAAGTTGCCTGTAGAAGCAGTCGTAGTAAAGCGCGCTCTCTTTGCGTTGTTGTTGTCGGCGGCGATCACCGCCATTCTGTCGCGTCCCGCCGTTGCTCAGTTCGGGGTTTCCTCGGCGTCGCTGTCCATGGGTCGCGCCGGCTTGGCTCCCGACCCGGGGGCGATTCTGGTCGAGGAGTACTTCAATTTCCACAAGCACCGGATCGCCGCACCCAAGCGGGGTGAATCGGTTGGTTTTGAAGCGCGGTGGGGAGCCGATCGGTTTGGCTCGGCTGGTCGCGAGGCGGTTCTGCAGATCGGATTGGCGACGCGCGAACGCCCGGCCGAACAAGACATTCCGCCGCTGAACGTCGCGCTGGTCATCGACCACAGCGGCTCGATGTCGGGCGACCGGATCGCCAACGTGAAGAAGTCGATCCTGGCGTTTGTCGAGCGACTGCGGCCGATCGATCGCGTCGCGGTGGTCGGATTCAATCACGAAGCGAACGTCATTCTCGAAGCCGGACCTGTTGAGAACTCCAGACGTATCGAGCAAGTCATCGAGTCGATTGAGGCGGGCGGATCGACCGACATCCACGCCGGATTGATGCTCGGCTACGAGCAAATCGCCGCGGGTTACGACGACGAAAAGACCAATCGCGTCATCCTGTTGACCGATGGCCGAACGAACTCGGGCGTCACCGATCTAGAGCAGATCGTCACCGAGTCGCTTGAATTCAACAAGCAAGGCCTCGATGTCTCCACGATCGGATTGGGCAACGATTTGAATCACCAGTTGTTGCGGCAACTGGCCAAGGCGGGACGCGGCTTGATCCATTTTGTCGACAACGCCAAAGACATTCGCAAGATCTTCATCGAGGAGTTGGAGAGCCTGTTGTCGCCCGTCGCGCGGAACATCTCGGTCGAGCTCGAGTTCGACAAGAACCTCGAGTGCGTGCAGTTCTTCGGCTATCGGCCGCAGTACAAGAAAGACCGCATCGTCGTGCGGCTCGACGACCTCAACCACCACTCGACGCAGGTCTTGCTGGTGCGATTCCGCTTGGCGGATGGAGCGAAAGTAAAAGACGCCGCCTCACTCACCGCGCGGCTCAATTACCGCGACATCGCGACCGGAAACGAGATCGTGGTCGAGCGCAGTCTGGCGTTGCCGAAGAAGCCCAAGAAGGAGATCGACATCTTGCAAGACGGCGAAGTCCGCAAGAACCTGACGATCGCCGAACTGGCTCAGAGCATCAAGTTGATGGCGTTCGCTTATGAAGAAGAGAAATACAAAGCCGGCAAGCAGCATCTGGTCGACGCTCTTTGCGCGGCGGACAAGCGTTACCCCGAGTGCGGCGACAAGGACATTCTGCGAGTTCGGAAGATCGCCCAGACGTACGTGAAGCGGATGGAGGAGCGCGACGAGGCCGAGAAGAAATTCGCCGCCGAAGCCGCGAGGAAGAAGGCGCAGGCCAAGCTCAAGACGCGCCGCGAATAGCACCCGGCAGGACGAAATCTCTCGCCGTCTCTCCGTAATCGCGATGGAGCCGAGAAACGACGCCGGTTTGAAGATTGCTCGTGAGGAATGCTGACGGATTTTACGGCTAACGTTCTGAGGATCGGCCGATGAACGTTTTTCTTGCTGCTTCTAGATCGTCCACAATCAGGCCGGTTACTCCTCGATCGACGCTCGCCTTCCAGTCAGATGCGCCGTTGATTCCGTAGGCCCAGACGTCGAT
>JASMLW010000004.1 GCA_030748485.1 Pirellulaceae bacterium | reverse complement strand
GTTGCCCGTCCGCAAGTCTCGCATTATCTACGTGCGGCAACCGAAGGAGTTGAATCTCAACGCCACTCTCGACCGCGAATCGTACCGGCCCGGAGAGAAAGCTGTCGTCAAGTTTCGCGTCACCGACCCGGACGGCGCGGCGAGCCCCGGCGCGATCAGCGTGGCGATGGTGGACGAAGCCGTCTTCCACGCCGGATCGACGTCCGGTGAAGTCATGGAGCACGTCTTCTTCCTGCTCGAAAACGAATTGCTCGAGCCGGTCTTCCAGTTGTACGACTGGTCTCCCGCCGCGACGTGGGGAGAAACTCCCTTCGTCGCTCGACGCCGATTTGAGCAAGCGTTGTTCGCCCGCACGGCCTCCGCTTCCTTCGGTCGCAACGCCGAGACGTGGCGAGGCTCCCGGCGAGCTCAACGGGTTGACAGGATGCAAGGAGTTCGTTTGTCGAGTTCCCCGCACTCGAACGTGGAAACGTCCTATCCGGCCAAACGTCGACAGGTCGCTCGCGATCGCCGTGACGGGTTGAAGTCATCGCAGGTCGCCTGGTCCTCGCTGCTCGGTTGTTGGATCTTGATTGGTATGGGCGTGTTCGCGTACCGGTTTCCACGGATTTCGCTCGCCATCGTTGGCGCGAGCTGCGCGGGTTCGATGGTCATCGCACCCCTGCTCTTCCTGCTGCAGAAAGCCGACATCATGCCGACATCTGGAGCTCGTGACGCCATGGCGGCCGGTGGCGAAATGCCGACGGCGATGCCGACCGAGGACCCGTTCGCGGAACCCTCGGATAGTGTGGGCGGGAAAGCAGCGGAGCCGCTACGGGTCCGTGAGTTCTTTCCCGAGACGTTGGTGTGGCGACCCGAATTGGTGACGAACGAGCAGGGCGAAGCTGAGTTAGAAGTCGACCTGGCCGACTCGATCACCTCCTGGAGACTCTCCGCCAGCGCGGTGACTGAGCAAGGCAACCTGGGAGCCAGCCGGCTCGATGTACCCGTCTTCCAGCCCTTCTTTGTCGACACCGACCTGCCGATCGCCCTCACGCGGGACGACGAGATCGCTGTGCCGATCGTCGTCTACAACTATCTCGACACGCCGCAAGAGGTTCAGCTGACACTCAAGGCGGATTCGTGGTTCGAGTTGCTCGAGGATTCGAACGAGCGCTCCGTTGCGCTGCAACCTGGTGAAGTTCGTTCCACGTCGATGCGGATACGCGCACTGGAGGTCGGACGCCACAGCTTTGAGATCGCCGCGCGCGGTCAGGATGGCGGTGACGCCGTTCGCCGAACGATCGATGTGGCTCCCGACGGATACCGGCACGAGTTTTTGCAATCCGGCGTCGCCTCGCGATTGGTCGAGTGGGAGTCGCGCGTTCCCGACGAGATCGTCCCCGGGAGTTTACAGACGACACTCAAACTTTACCCGTCGCCGCTGGCCGATTTGGCGGAGGGGATGGAGTCGATTTTCCGGATGCCGTCGGGGTGTTTTGAGCAGACGTCCTCCACGACCTACCCCAACGTGTTGGCGCTGACCTATCTGCGGAAGACGAACCAGAACGCTCCTCAAATCGAGGCTCGAGCTCGGCAGTTCATCCATGTCGGTTACCAGCGCTTGCTGACATTCGAGTCGCCGGGTGGCGGGTTCGATTGGTATGGCGGCGGCCCCGGCAACGCTTCGCTGACGGCCTACGGTCTGATGGAGTTCGAGGACATGGCTCAGGTGTACGATGTCGATCCGCGGTTGATCGAACGCACTCGCCGCTGGTTGCTCGCGCAGCGCCAGCGCGACGGTTCGTGGCAGGCTGAGGGTCGGCGATTCCGCGGGGTCCGGCAGGCGGCGGACGCTGACTATGTATCGACAGCGTACGTGGCGTGGAGCGCGTTTCGCAACGGAGCCGCGCGTCGCGAGGCGGCGGCGACGGCCGACTACTTGCTCCGCCGTCGACCCGAGGATTTCAACAGCCCCTACACCTTGGCGTTGGCCTTGCACGGGTTGCTCGCAGTTCAAGAGGACGGGCAGGAACTGAATCCGTACTTTGATCGGCTCGCTGAGATCGCCGTCCGCGGTGAGGGGGCCGACGCGGGGAAAGCCTGGTGGGCGCAGGAAAGTGATCAGACGACGATTTTCTACGGCGAAGACCGTTCGGCCGATGTCGAGACGACGGCGTTGGCGCTGCTCGCACTGCAAAAAACCAATCGCAATCCGCAGCTGGTCCAAGACGGCATGCTGTGGCTGACCACTCAGAAAGACGCGCGGGGCACGTGGCATTCGACACAAGCTACGATACTGGCGCTGAAGGCGTTGCTGTGGCAACCTCCGAATGCGCAGTCCGCCGGCGAACCGTTGGTTGTCAACGTCACGTTGGAGGGCGAGATTGTCGAGTCGATTGAGATTCAAGCCGACCAAATCGATGTCGTGCAGTTGGTCGACTTGACCAAGCACCGCGCCGCCAATCGGGCGCGATGGGGCGTGTCGGCGCCCGACGGATCGGTGCGCTACCAATTTGTGAGCGAGTATTACGACTCAACGCCAGAGGACGCGCCGCAAGACGCTCTGAAAGTTGACGTGACCTACGAGAAGCGTCAAGCCAAAGTCGGAGACATCGTGCAGGCCACGGCCGTCATTGAGAATCGAACGAATCGAGTCGCCCCGATGGTCATTCTCGACTTGCCGATCCCGGCTGGCTTCGAGATCGACTCGTCGACGTTCCGCGATTTGGTCACAGAGAAACTGATCGACAAGTACGAAATGACGGCCCGCAAAGTGATCGTCTATATCCGCGGGATCGAGGCCGGCAGTCGATTGCAGATTCCCTATCACCTACGCGCGCGGATGAGCGCTCGAGTCAAGGCGCCCGGCGTCGAAGCGTTTCGGTACTACGATCCCGAACGCCGCGGGCGGAGCGCTGCGGTGGAGTTGAACGTGACCGAAACGTAGTCGGCGGGCCGATCAGACGTGGTCGAGCGTCCCCGATTCACATTCCACAGACCAGCCGGTCGTCCGCTAGTCGGGTCGGCGTCACCGTCAGGAGTTTGCCGACGAGCGACTCGTCGCCGCGCGTCGCGACAGGCGCGTAACGGCACGACGTGCCCACCACATGGGGATCGCCCGTCGCGAGTTCGTCTGAGTCACTCGTGCTCTCAATGAGCACTTGGAGGGGACGGCCGATCAGGCGCTGATAATAGGCGTCGCGCAACTCGTGCTCGACTTCCGTCAGAGCGCGACTGCGCTCGCTCTTCACCGCTTTGGAGAGTTGCCCGGGCAAGTCTGCGGCGGGAGTGTCTTGGCGAGCGCTAAACGGGAATGTGTGGATTTTCGAGAAGCCGACTTTCCGGACCGTCTCGACGGTTTCGGCGAACTCCGCCTCGGTCTCACCGGGAAAGCCGACAATCACGTCGGTTGTCAGGGCCGGTTCGTCAAACGCATCGCGCAACATTTGGCAGCGGTCGACAAACATCTTGACGCCCCAACGCCGTCTCATCCGCCGCAGCACGCGGTTCGAACCGCTCTGCAAACAGACGTGTAGATGAGGGCAAATCCGTTCCCCCATCTCGCCAATCACGTCGATCAACTCTCGCGTGACCTCGGTCGCCTCGATACTCGACAGCCGAATCCGAAACTCACCATCCAGCTCGTCGATCGCTCGCATCAAGTGGGAAAGTCGCGTCCACTCTTCCTTAGGCCGATTCCAGTTCCAGTCTACGCCGTAATGGCCCAGGTGAACTCCAGTCAGCACAATCTCGCGATAGCCGTTATCGACCAGCCGCCGGATTTCGTCCAAGATGTGATCCAGCGGTCGGCTGGTAAGTTGCGGGCGGACTTGGGGGATGATGCAGTAACTACAACGCAGCAAGCAGCCGTCCTGCACTTTCACGTAGGCTCGACTGCGGTCGCCGAATCGCGAGATTCCCGTCGGCAGGTCGACGACGCCGAAACGTCCCAGCAGGTCGGGCAACTCGCGCTTGTCGGTTACCACTTCGGCGACACCCGGAAGTTCCGCGATCTCCTCGGGACGTCTCGTCGCGTAGCAACCCATCACCACAATGCGCGCGTTGGGGTTATCGCGAGCCAACCGGCGAATCACCTGTCGGCTTTTTGAATCGCCTTCGCTCGTCACCGTGCAGGTGTTGACCACGCACAGGTCGGCCGTCTCCTCGTCCGCGGGCGGCCGGTATCCGATGCTCTCCAACCCCTCGCGCACGTACTCCGTCTCGTACTGATTGACCTTGCAACCAAGCGTTACGGTCTTGAGCGTGGCGGACATGGCGAATCGAATGAGGTCAGGCGGTCGGAGAGAGTTTTATCTCCGCAAGAATGCAACAACGGCGACGATAGAAACTGGGAGTTGCTGGGCCGGGGCGGCGCGGAGCTAGTCGACGGGCTCGATCGTGGATTGCATCGAACCCAGACAGGGGCCGATGAGGATGTCTTTGCCGTACGCGTGGATTTGATCGCGTTTCAGCTCGGCATGCTCCATCGTCGTCGTCAGGCAAATCGCGCGGCCCGACAAATGGACTTTCTCAGCGACCAAGAAACCGCGTTCAACACCAAACCCGAACAATTCGCGAAGCATGCGAATCACGTAGTCGTAAGAATGGTCATCGCTATCCCAGAGGATGACGTTGTAGCGGGGCTGACGCTTTCGCGCTCGCCGCTCGTCGCGTGTGGTTTCGACCTGTTCGTCAATCTCGTATTCAGGCTCAGCGACTGCAACTGCAACTTTTTTCGACACCGATGATTCCCTTGGGGTCAACCATCGTCGCGGTGCGACGTCATGGTCCAAAACAGTAGAGAGGACTATATTGTAGCGATTGTGCATGTGGAATCGAGCGTAGCGGGCGTGATTTGGTTCACTGTCGCAACCGCAAACGACTCCACGAGTACTTTTCGCCGCGAGCACTCTCCGTCCCAGGAAAACCCGATGCCGCAACTCGATGATTTCCTAGCCGAGCACAAAGATCGTTTCGAGAGCGATTTGTTCGATTTGCTAGCAATACCGAGCATCAGTGCTGACAGCGACTACAAGAGCGACTTACTGCGAGCAGGTCAGTGGGTGGCGGAGAAATTCCGGCGGATTGGCTTGTCGGTCGAAATGGTCGAGACGGCGGGGCACCCGATCGTTTACGCCGAGTCGCCGCCCGTGGAAGGAGCTCCGACCGTGCTGGTCTATGGGCACTACGATGTCCAACCGCCCGATCCGCTTGACGAGTGGATATCTCCGCCGTTCGAGCCGACGTGTCGGGATGGCAATGTCTACGCCCGCGGAGCCACGGACGACAAGGGCCAGATGCTCACCCACGTGCTCAGTGCGGAAGCATGGATGGAGACGGCCGAATCACTGCCACTGCAGATCAAGTATGTGATCGAGGGAGAGGAAGAGGTTGGCAGTGAGCACCTGGCGCCGTTCATCGCCGAGAACAAAGAGAAGCTGGCCTGCGATGTGGTGGTCATCAGCGACACGTCGCAATTCGCGCCGGGGCAACCGGCGATCACTTACGGGTTGAAGGGAATCGCCTATTTCGAGCTGCGCGTTCAGGGCCCGCGGCAGGATTTGCACTCGGGCACTTTTGGCGGGGCCGTTTCTAATCCGTGCAATGGGCTGGCGCACATCTTGTCGTCGCTAGTCGACGAGGAGGGTCGAGTTCAGATCCCCGGCTTCTACGACGATGTGCTGCCGCTCGATTCGCGCGAACGGCGACAGTTCGCCGGCCTGCCTTTCGATGAGCGCGGCTTCATGGAGCAGATCGGTGTGGAGGCTGTACACGGCGAGGCCGGGTATTCGACGCTGGAACGCCGCTGGGCGCGACCGACGTACGACGTCAACGGCATCTGGGGCGGCTACCAAGGCGAGGGCGAGAAGACTGTCTTGCCGGCGAAAGCGGGGGCCAAATTCAGCTTTCGACTCGTGCCCGATCAGGACCCGAAAAAGATCGCCGAGGCGTTGCGCGAGCATTTGACGGCGGTCTGTCCGCCCGGTCTGGAGCTCGAGTTGGAGGAGCGGCACGGCGCGCCTGGATTTGTCGTTTCGCTCGACAGCCCGTTCATGTCCGCCGCGGCCCTCGCGATTGAGCAGGGATTCGGACGGTCGCCCGTCTTCATTCGCGAAGGCGGTTCGATACCGATCGTGACGTGCATGAGCGAACACTTGGGAGCCGATGTTCTCCTTCTTGGCTGGGGACTGGACGACGACAACACGCACAGTCCGAACGAAAAGTTCTCGCTCACCGACTTCCATCGCGGAATCAAGTCGAGCGCCCACTTATGGCGCGAGTTGAGTCGTATTGGCGCCTCGTAACAACGGGAACACAGACGACGGAAACAGGTGACGCGTCGCGCGAAAGTGGCCCGCCGTCGGCAAACGATCCAATACGACCCAATACGCAACAACGCTACTGAAGACCGGAAGACCAATGCTAGATCGCAAGTTCATCGTCGAGAACGCCGACCTCGTGAAAGAGAATTGCCGCCATCGCAACGCCGAGGCCGACGTCGATCGACTCGTCCAACTCGAGACGCGACGCCGCGAGTTGGACCGTCAGTCGCAGGAATTCAACCGCTTGGCGAACGAGGCGTCCAAGGCGATCGGCAAGGAACAGGATCCCGATAAACGTGAGGAGCGAAAGGCCGAAGCCCGCGAGTTGCGCGAGAAGAAGACGGCTGCGCAGGCGGAGTGCGACGAGCTGCACGTTGAGATCCTGGCGATCCAAAACGGCATTCCCAACATGTCGCACCCCGACGCGCCGATCGGCGTCGACGACAAGTCGAATCTGGAGGTCCGCCGGGGCGCTACGCCGACTCCCGAGTTCGGATTTGAGCCCCGCGATCACGTCGAGTTAGGTGAGCGGCTGGAGATGATCGACTTCGAGGGCGGGGCTCGGATCGCGGGACATGGATTCTATTTTCTCAAGAACGACGCCGTGCTGTTGGAGTTGGCCCTGCAGCAATTCGCTGTCAAGACGCTCAGCGAGGCCGGCTTCACACCCGTCATCACGCCCGATCTGGCGTTCACCGAAGTGCTCAACGGCACCGGCTATATTCCTCGTGGACCGGAGACGCAGATCTACAGCATCGAGAACTCCAACCTCAATCTCGTCGCCACAGCGGAAATCACTTTGGGCGGACTGCTCTCCGGCCAAACGCTCGATTCGACCGAATTGCCGGTGCGGCTTTGCGGGCTCAGCCACTGCTTCCGAACCGAAGCGGGAGCCGCTGGCCGCGCGTCACGGGGACTGTACCGCGTGCACCAGTTCACGAAAGTGGAGATGTTCGCGTTCACGGCGCCCGAGCAGAGCGATGCGATTCTCGAAGAGTTCTGCCAACTCGAGTGCCAGATCTTCGACGCGCTCGGTCTGGCTTATCGCGTCGTCGACACGGCGACCGGCGACTTGGGCGGTCCCGCCTATCGCAAATACGACCTGGAAGCGTGGATGCCCGGCCGCGGCGATGGGGGCGAGTTTGGCGAAGTGACCAGCACGTCCAATTGCACCGACTTCCAGGCGCGGCGGCTCAACATTCGCTACGCCGTCAAAGGCGAGAAAGGCACCAAGCTCGTCCACACGCTAAACGGTACGGCGATCGCCATCAGCCGAGCGATCATCGCCATCATGGAGAACTACCAACAGGCCGACGGCTCAATCGTCGTCCCTGAAGTCCTCCGACCCTGGGTGGGCAAGGACGTTTTCACGAGCCAGTAGGTCCCGCCTGCCGGGCGGGGCTTCGCGACGAAGTCGCGACAATGGGCGTTCCATTTAGCGCACCGCGGCGATTTGAAAACGGCGCTGAGCACAAATCTCGGCGCTACGCCAGGACGAACGTCGCTCTCGACGGCCTCGGAAGGCGCCTCGGAAGGCCATCGTACAGGCAGGACCAACATTGTCGGGTTAT
>JASMLW010000003.1 GCA_030748485.1 Pirellulaceae bacterium | reverse complement strand
TCCCAAGCCGGCGCGGAGAATCGGAATCAATCCGATCCGCGCTTGCACGATGTCGCCAGTTGTTTCAGTGAGTGGAGTTTGGACGGCCTTTTGCGACAGCGGCAGATCTTTGGTGGCTTCGTACGCCAGGAGAACAGCGAGCCGTCGAACGGTCAGTCGAAAGTCCGCCGGCGAAGTCGATTCGTCTCGCAGCGTCGAGAGGTGATGGCGCACCAGTGGATGTGAAGCGACAAAGACGCTCATCGAAACCTCGCTGTTCCTGGCTGCTCAACCTCCGACATCGTCAGTCGTCCACTGCCCATCGATGCGACGCCAAGTCGATCCGGTCGGGTTTTTGTCCTGGAGACAAGCGGGAAGTCGGTGCGGACGGACGGCGTCGAAGCAATGCAATGAAGCGAACCGGACGAGTGAGCTGGGGATCCCGACCGCGGTAAATCCGGGGTGTCCCGTCGCCGGAAACGGACCGCCGTGATTCATCGCCTCGGAGACGGCGACGCCGGTCGGCATCTTGTCGTTCAGCAACCTGCCGACGTGTGGCCGCAGGTGGTCGGCGACTCGGTCGTACGCTTCGTCGTCGCTGCCGTCGGCGGCCGAATAGATGCAACCGGTGAGGTTTCCTTCCAATCCATCCATCACAGCGCAGACTTGATCGATATCGGCGACGACGACCATCAGCGACTCGTTGCCAAACGCCTCGGTTTGCATGACTTCCGAATTCGACACGAACTGTTCGCCCGTCACTCGGAGTAGAGTGTTGGCTCGACTGTGGCCTTGCCCGCCGCCGTCGGCGTCGCCAACCAGGCATTCCGCGCCCGCCTCGCGAAGCTGGCTGACGCTGTTGGCCAGAAGCGAAGCGACGCCCCGGGAAAGCAGAGTGCCAACGGGAGCGGCGGCGAACTTCTCCGCCACACCGGCGACAAACTGTTCACCGTTGTCGTCTCCCACGACAACCACCAGGCCCGGGTTCGTGCAGAACTGCCCGGCTCCCATCAGGCAGCTTCCGGTGAACTCCTGTTGCAGATCGTCATTCCGCTCGGCGAGGGCTCCGGGCAGAATGACGACGGGATTGATGCTGGACAGTTCCAAGTAGATCGGTACGCCAACGGTGTCAGCCGCCGCCTTCAGTTTGAGGCCGGCTCCGCGAGCGCCCGTGTATCCGACGCCTCCGAGCCGCGCGTCGGCCACCAACCGCTCGCCGTCTTCGTGAGCCGTGCGGTAGATCAATTGGACGACGCCGGCCGGCATTCCCGTTTCCTCCGCGGCGGCCTGCGCCTCCTCGGCAAAGATCCTGGTCGTCGCTGGATGAGACGAGTTGGCTTTGGCAATGACCGGGTTGCCGGCGGCGATCGCCGCTGTGAAATCGCCTCCTGAAATACTGCCGAACGCAAAGGGGAAGTTATTCGGTCCAAACACGGCGATTGGCCCCAGCGGAGCCAGACCGGAACGAATGTTGGCGGCCGTGTCGATCGTCAGCTGTCGCCAAGAACCGTCGCGGGCGGCGGCGGCGGCCTGCCGTAATTGCCCCGTGGTCCGCGGCAACTCAACGTCGCCCAGGCGAGGTGAGACGGGCAAAGCCGTCTCGGCGTTCGCCATCGCCACCAGATCGTCTTTCCGCGCCTCGATGCGGTCCGCATACTTCTCCATGAAGTTCGCGATCGCGTCACCGGTCAACTTGCGCATGGCGATCGCGGCCGCCGCGGCGCAACCGAGCGCCTCGTCGCAATCCTCCCACGAACTCACCGGATACTCCTCATCCATGGGCTCCTGAGTCGCCGGATTCTCCGCTCGAAAAACACTCGACGCATTTGCTTCGCGCCATTGGCCGCCTATGAGAACCGGTTGAGCCATCTGAGATTCATCTCCTCAAGTATGGTTTGCTGAGTTTGGCGCGAGTCGCCCCGCTAGTAGCCTTGCACAATCGAATTCACCAATGCGCCGACTCCATCGATTTCGATCGTCACTTCGTCGCCCGCCAACAGCGTGAACTCGCTGTCGGGCACGATCCCTGTTCCCGTCAGCAAGAAGGCTCCGTTGGGGAACGAATTGTCGCGAGTCAACCAGCCGATCAAATCTTCGAACGATCTCGCCATCTGAGCGACGCCCGTTTCATCGGAGAACGCGACCTCGCCGCCACGGCGAATCGTCAAACGGATTCCCGTCTCGTCGCGAGCCGGCATCGCGTCGATCAACGTGATGCAAGGCCCCAACCCGCAACAGTCGTTGTAGACTTTGGCTTGCGGCAGGTAGAGCGGATTCTCGCCCTCGATGTCGCGGGAACTCATGTCGTTGCCGACGGTCGCGCCGACCAACTTTCCCTGCGATGAAATGACGAGTGTGTACTCGGGCTCGGGCACATTCCAGTTCGAGTCTTCGCGAATTCGCAGCGCGCCGCGCGGACCGACAACTCGATTGGGCGTCGCCTTCAAGAACAACTCGGGCCTGTCGGAGACATAGACTCGGTCGTAGCACGAGGCGGCCGCCTCCGACTCCTCCATGCGCGCCGTCTGGCTGCGCTTGTAAGTCACACCCGCCGCCCACACCTCTTGGTGGTCGATAGGAGCCAACAGGTCGATCTCGCTCAACGACAACGTCGTGCTCAAATCTAATTGCGAGTTGACAGCGGCGGCCGGATCGTCCGCCTCGAGGAACGACGCCAAGCACCCGTGCGCACCGTCGAGTCGCAATGGTGAAACCGAATCTCCGCTGAGAACTCCGGCTCCAACCGCGTCGCCCGATTTGTATTTGATGAGTTTCATGTGGCAATCGCTCGCTCTGCTACAAGGCCAGCCTTGGACGCGTCTAGCTCAGTCCGCCTCGCTAGGACCAAATCTCCCGCAACCTGCGAATCCAGTTTCCGTGCATGATGGCTTCGATGTCGTCGTTGGCATATCCCCGGTCGGCCAATAACGTCGTCAACGATTGCAAGTCGGCGATCGACTCGAGATCGTAAGGGCATTGCTCGCGGCCGAAGCCACCGTCGAGATCGGATCCGATTCCGACGTGCCGGGTGTTGCCGGCCAGCTGACAAATGTGATCGATGTGCATCAAGCTGCGCGCGATATTGACTCCCGTCTCCCGCGGATCGGTAACGCCGCGGACCCAGTTCGGCTGCATCATCCACGCGTCGTACGCCATCCCGATCACGGCGTCCCGCTCGATCAACGCCTTGAGTTGATCATCGCTAAACTGCCGTTGATGAGGCACGAGAGCTCGACAGTTGTTGTGACTCGCCCAAATCGGTCCGTCCCACAACTCCAGCACTTCCCAGAACGCTTCGTCCGTCAAGTGAGTTGCGTCGAGGACGATATTCAGTCGGGCCATCTCCTGGAGCAACTCACGAGCCGGCGGTTCCAACCCGCCTTCGGATCCCGTGCCGGGCGAGTACCTGCCGGCCCCGTAGTGCGCCGGACCGAGAGCGCGCAGCCCGTACTCGTAAGCGCGCTCGAGATGCCCGACCGTCACGATCGAATCGGCTCCCTCGAGACTCAAGATATAACCGATCGGCGCGCCGTCCGGCGGGTCTCGCCACAACTCCAAGTGCCGATCCAATCCCTCCCGGTCGACGATCTGCACCATCTGACCGACCCGTTCCATTTCGCGATACCAGGCGAGTTGAGCCTGCGTGATCGACCAGGCTATCTCCGGACTGTTCCAGCCGGGCAGCGGGTTGTCGGGAGCCACGTAGCGAGCGATCTGCGTCGCAACGCAAATACCGATCTCGCCCCGCCGCATCTCGTCCAGCGTGATCACGCCTTTGCCGCGGTCGAGCTTGTCGGTGAGCCCCGACTCGCGTTGCCGCACTTCGTCGAGCTGCCGCGTGAAGTCGCGGTTCCACTCGACGGCGTTCATGGAGAGATCGAGATGGGCGTCAAAGAGCAGCATGGTGAGTTTCCACCTTTGTGCTTGTGGCGGCAGACTAAGCTGTCGTTCGCTTGTGGAAGTACTTCGCCACCAGTTTCTGGTCCGGCGGCGGCGTCAGCACGGTGACGATCAGCACGGAAGCAAACGACGCGAACAGGCCGACAATGATCGGGTCGAAGTCGAACAGCCGATAAGGGTGGAAGAATGACTCGTTCTTGATCGCGCCGCCTACGTACATGGAAAGGTGAGCGGCGAAGCCACCGAGCATGCCGGCGATGCAGCCGGTCGCATTGGCGCGCGGCCAATAAAGGGCGAACACCATGGGGCCCAGGAAACAGGCCGCCAAACCGGATCCGGTGTAGACGATGATGTCCTGCAGGAACTGCGGCGGATTGATCGCGCACACCATCGCCGCGGTTCCGACGATCAATGTGCACAGATACGCCAGATACTTCATCTGCTTCTCGGTCGCCCGCGGATTGACCTTGCGCTGATAGATGTCTCTGACCAGCGCCGACGAAATCATCAGTAGAAAACTGTCGACCGTCGACATCACCGCGGCGAAGGGGGCGGCCACCAGCAGGCCGGCGAGCCAAGCGACGCCGGCCTTCTGAGTCAGATAAACGGCCATCGCCGGCATGATGCGATCCGACTCCAAGTCCATCCCCGGCATCAACACTCTGGCACAACAGAAGATGATGACCAGCGGAAAGTAGATCGCCGAATAGTAAATCGCGACGGCGAAGATCGCCCGCCGCAATGTCTTGGCGTCCTTGAAGGCCATCAGCCGAACCATGCTGCTCGGCTGACCCGCGCCGGAAATCGCCCACATGAAGAAGAATGAAATCGCCAGGCTGAGCGGCAGAAAGCCGT
>JASMLW010000002.1 GCA_030748485.1 Pirellulaceae bacterium | reverse complement strand
CGTCGTGCGATCGAGTGAGTTGATAGGTGTCGGGAAGCACCTGGGCCTTGCCGCGACGGCGATGGTGCTCCGAGACATCGCGTGACCACCCATACCCTCTCGCGGCCGTGAATTTCTCGCCGTAGTCGGTGACGAAACCGGGCACGGCGGGCGCGCCTCGTCCGGCGCAGTTGAATTGTTTCACCAGAACTGAACCTGCCGGCAGCTTGTCGGGCAACCCATCGGCGTGGGGCGGAATCGGGGCTATCGGCAAACTGCCGTTCTCAGCGTCCAGCGGCAGAGCGTCATCCCGGTCGGCGACGCCGTCTTCGTCCGCGTCAGAGGTAGATTTGCGAACGTACGCTTTCCAAGGTCCGCTTTGAACGATCGCCCACCAACGCCGCGCAAAACCGCCCCGCGTCGGCGACTCCATCGTCGGCTCGGTCGGCTTCCATCCAGGAGCCATCTGGCTTCTCGTCCGACCGATCACCTCCGCGATCCAATCAGCAGTCGCAGGTTCATCCGCTTGAAAGTTGACGTCATCTGCGTTGAGCGGCAGACAGCCTTGCGCCGCCAGCAGATTGACGGCCGAAAACGCTGCGTGTGTGGGTTGAAGATCCTTGAACGGCCAGAGCATTCCGGGTTGAGCGCCATCCTCGTGGCGGACGGCGATCGCTTGTTGCACGGCCAGCAACCGCTCGCGGTCAAATGGGATTTCACGAGGTTGGACGGCGGCGTTCAACGACACTCCCGCGCAGGCTCCGACAGCCTGCCCGACCGCCATCGATTGGTCGTGAAGCCGCACGGCCGAACTGACGATGCTGCTGTAGCCGAGATTCTTCTGGCACCCCAACAATCCATCCAACCGTTCAGGGATCATGCTGCGGAGTGCGAAGAGACTGCGACCGCTGAACGGTGGTCCCCACGTACGGCCGTCACGAAAGGCGTTTCGCCAGGGACCAGACGGATCTCCGTCGCTGAGAAACTCGCGGCGAGTCGGGTGAAAATCGTATTCAAACTGCCACACGGCGACGCCGTCGTGATACATGATCCGCGCGTAATTGGCCGAGTCGCCGCCGACACCCGTCGTGTCCTGCTGCCGCATCATGTACATCGCCTTCAACCTCAACGACTCCCGCACGTAGGGTTTGAAGGGCAACTTGTCTGGCGTGCCAAACTCGTCGGTCAGACGAAAGCGGCGAAAACTGTGCGTCTTGTCGGGCATGGCGTCGTGCGCCTCGGTTTGCAAGTAATACAAGAAGCCCAGTGAGTACTGTTTCGCATCGGAGAAGATGATACGGCGTTGCGGCGGAGTGAGCTCGACGATGTTCTTCTCCGACGCGCCCGACTCGGCGCTCTCCAATCGATCGGCGACAGACTTTGGCAAAACATCGAGTGGATAATCGAACGCGGGAAAGCAGAGCAACAGGACGTCTGGGTGTTTGATTTGCGGAAAGTGGTAGTGGTCGACCAAGCGCCGCGTGCCGTACAGCCAGAGGGGATCTTTCGGGTAGCCGTGTTGGCGGTAATTGCGCGGGTCGTATCCCGGCGGTTTCGGAATAGGCGTGAGGCGATCTGTCTCTTCGATCACCATGCAGTAGGTGATCGGGTTCATGTCGGTGAGCGGATAGCCCTCCCGACGCGCTGGTGCGAGCGGCTCGCCGTATTTCATCTTCAGGTCGGGCCCGAATTCGTAGGCTGCTCCGGAGAGTCGGATCACGTCGCCCCAATCCGACGCGTCGATCGTCAACCGAGCTCGCACGCGAAGACTCCCGCCGCCTCGCCGACTCTTGAACGCTACCTCGGCAACTCGCCCCTGCGACACGACGACTCGCACGGGCTCGTACCACGAGTGGATTCCGAGCTGTCCCTTTTCGACATACGGGGAGAGCCATTCTCGAAAGACGCGTTCGGCGTCCGCGGGTCGGCAGGTGGTGACAACGCGAGTGTTTCCAGGTCGGGCGACACCGTATTTCTTCAGATTGTCGGCCTCGATTCTCTCGACAATCTCCTTGAACGCGCCGTGACGGGGAATCGGCTGATCGTGCCGCACTCCCGTCTTGTACGTATTCTCGTCGATCGCCATCAGCGCTTCCGCCGTAAACTGGCCGCCGAGCCATTCGATGTCGTTGACGATCGCGATTCGCTTGACACCCATGCGGGCCGCCTGCACCGCCGCTGCGCAGGCTGACTCAGTCCCACCCACGATCAACAAGTCGGTCTCGACGATCTCCTCTTGGCGACCTTGAGCCGCACTTGTTGCGGAGACGCCCAGAGCGACAAGGGCGAGAAGATGACATGAAGTGGCCTTGGTCACGCCGCGCATCTGTGCATCTCACTGGAGAGATTTCAGTCAGGAGTGGGTCGCCTGAATATAGCTGATAGCGGCCTGAGGGGTGACGAACCGGCGATGGCTTCGCGCCGAAGAACTCCCCGCGTCGTTTTCAGGCGCGACAAAAGCCCCACCTTTCTTCGCGCGATGGCCCGAAGTCAGAGGAGGCCGAGCGCCAAGCCTTACCGCCTCTCGAGTGAGTGTGAGGCTCGAAAATTCTCTCGCGGCAGAGTATCTTGCGCGTATTGAGTTGCTGCGGCAAAGCAGCAATTCTCACCGACCTCCCGCGTGGCGCAAACTCATGTCGCACAACATTCCAGCGCAACCCGCCGTCTCCCGCCGGGCCGCGATCCGCGCCGGCGCAATCGGCTTGATGGGGTTGGGCGTCAACCACCTCGAGGCCTGGCGAGCTCGTGCGCAGTCGACAAACGCCAAGTCCTGCATCTACATTTTCCTCAGCGGCGGCTTATCGCAACACGACAGCTTTGATCTCAAGCCCCATGCCCCGACTGACGTGCGCGGCGAGTTTCAACCGATCGCCACGCGGTCGCCGGGACTGCAGATTTGCGAGCACCTGCCGATGCTCGCCCAGCGGAGCGATCGTTGGTCGATCGTGCGTTCGTTGACGCATCCGTTCAACGAGCACTTTGAAGGCCACATGGTCATGTTGACGGGGCGGACGTTGCTGCCGCCCGGGTTTCGCGCCGGCCAACCGACACCGACCGATTGGCCGTCAATCGCCGCAATCGCGGGCGACGCCACGACGGCGCGCGGCAAGTTGCCTCCCGCCGTCGCGCTGCCGGAGATTCTCAAGAACCCATCGGGGCGAGTCGCCTCGGGGCAATTCGCCGGGCTGATGGGATCGCGACGAGACCCGTGGTTTGTCGAAGCCTCGCCCTTCCGAGGCCGCGCGTCGTCGGGCGCGTTCCCCACCCACAGTTTCAATCATCTCAAAGAAGCGTTCGTGAAGACCGACCATTTGGCCTTCGAAGCTCCGCACTTGAGTCTGCCGGAAGGCCTTCACCCCGGTCGCCTAAACCATCGCATGAAACTGCTCGCGCAGCTCGACAATCAGCGCCGGGAACTTGAGCGCTTCGCGAATGTGAGCGACCTGGACCGGCACCGCCAGGCGGCCGTTTCCCTGTTGGCCGACCGCAAAGTACAGCAGGCGTTTGACATTTCGCAAGCGGATGAGAAGACCCGCGAGCGCTATGGGCAGAACAGTTTTGGTTGGTCTTTGTTAATGGCGCGTCGCCTTGTCCAAGCCGGTGTCAATCTGGTGCAGGTGAATCTCGGCAATTGGAATTCATGGGATACGCACGGCGCCAATTTCCCCAAGTTGAAGAACTTCTTGTTGCCGCCTACCGATCGGGCTCTCTCCGCTCTGCTCGACGATCTCAGCGATAGCGGGATGCTCGACGATACGCTGATCGTGATGGCGGGCGAGTTCGGTCGCACGCCGAAGATCTCGCTGTTGCCGCAGCATTACAAGCTCCCCGGCCGGGACCATTGGGGCGGAGCCCAGACGGCTTGGTTCGCCGGAGGCGGTGTACGAGGCGGCCAGGTGGTCGGCTCGACCGACAAGATCGGAGCCTATCCGGAGGACGACCCGCAGAAGCCGGAGAATATGGCGGCGACCATCTATCACGCTCTGGGGATCCCGCCGACTGCGGCGTGGCGCGACGAACTGGGCCGGCCCAACCACATCTATCACGGCATCCCCATCAGACAACTCAACTAGCCCAGCCCCTGGGTCGCTGGCTCGCGATGAGTTTCGATCGGCAATTCCAGCGGATCGCGAAGATGGCCGACTCGTCCATTTTCTTAACAACCGCGTTGCCGAGAGGAGATTTGTTAGTTTATCAGCGTCACGCGATCGCGTGTCACGTGTCCGCGGGCCGGCTGACGTCGTTGCCAAAGCCCGATCCAAAGGGAGTTAGTCATGGTGCGAGTGGTTGTCTTTGCGTACGGCGCTGTCTCTTACGCCATTTTCTTCCTGACATTCCTCTACACAGCTGGCTTCGTGGGCAACATGCTCGTGCCGCGATCGATTGACTCGGGGCCGACCGTCGCATTGCAGACCGCGCTCGTGGTGAACGTTTTGCTACTGGCCATATTCTCTGTTCAACACAGTGTGATGGCGCGTCCAGCCTTCAAGCGGTGGTTGACGCGATTCATCCCGGAGGCCGCCGAGCGCAGCACGTACGTTCTGCTGTCGAGCGCGGCGTTGATTCTGTTGTTTTGGCTGTGGCGGCCGCTGGGCGGAG
Organism: Pirellulaceae bacterium; assembly: GCA_030748485.1. Classification (GTDB taxonomy): domain Bacteria; phylum Planctomycetota; class Planctomycetia; order Pirellulales; family Pirellulaceae; genus JASMLW01. The sequence continues at coordinate 16,179 of JASMLW010000002.1, read as the reverse complement.
TCGTCTGGGATGTTCAGAATCCGATCGCCTGGTGGGCTCTGCAGGGACTGTTCGCCTGCGGTTGGCTGACGATCTTGGTGACAACGTTCCTGATCAACCACTTCGACCTGTTCGGCCTTCGCCAAGTCTGGCTTTTCCTCCGCGGCCAGGAGTACACGTATTTGGAGTTCAAGACTCCCGGTCCTTATCGCTTCGTCCGCCATCCTCTCTACGTCGGTTGGCTGATCGCGTTCTGGGCGACACCGACGATGTCGGTTGGTCACCTGCTCTTCTCCGCTCTGATCACCGTCTACATCTTGGTCGCGATTCAGTTCGAAGAACGTGATCTCGTCGAATTCCATCCCGAGTACGTCGACTATCGTCGCCGCGTTCCCATGCTGCTACCGGGAACGAAACGGAAGTGAAGCATTGATTTGCACCTCGGCCCGCGGATCCAGCGTTGCTGCGCAGCCACGGTAATAGTGCAACATCAGTTCAAGTTCTGAGACGCTCGTGAGCATCGAGCGGAGTAGATCCCAGATGCTAAGACATCTTTGTGTCCTAGCGTTTTTGTGCGAGATCGAGCGGCCGAATTCCTGACGGACAGGTGCGATTTCTACTCGTCATTCCAGTGGACTAGAATGTTCGCATGATTCGCCCGCGTTTCTCGCTTCGTCTCTTCCTTATCGTCATCACCGTGCTGCCGGCGACGTACTTGGGCTGTTGGCAGGTGACGAAGCGGTGGGGACTGGGGCCGGCGGAGTACGACGTGTCACTTGCGATAGACGAAGACGGAACGCGAACCGCCACGCACAACTTCGATTCGTCTCCCGCTCCCTTTGTGTTGCGCCGCCAGCGCCAAGAACGGCGTGCGAGCGAAAACGGATTTCGACAATTCCGCGAGTACCATCTTTGGTTCTTCGGCCATACGGTCAAACTGTTCGATCGCGAGACGGCCGTTCCTTTGCCAAACTAGAACTACAACTAGCGCCGACTCTCTCCCCCCCCAACCGCGCCTAGTTGAGCGCCCGTTTCGGCAAGTCTCGGCTAGAAAATCCGCCTGCTCTGTGCAACTATCTATGGATGGTCCGGCCGGCTATCTCGCGTCCGCCGGCGGATTGAGTCAGGGAGATCCACCAAAATGCCAACTCGCCGCCACGTTGCTCGACTATTCTTCCTATCGTTGGGACTTTGCGCCCCGGCCGTCGCCGCGGCGCCGAGTCGAGCTGACGACGCCACGCAGGCGCTCGATCGCTCGGCCGCCGAACGTCTTTTCACATTGCGCGTGCTGCCTCTTTTGAAAGTAAAGTGCTTCGGCTGCCACGGCGGCGACCCCGAGGACGTTCGCGGCGATTACAACATGTTGACTCGCGCCGCCATGTTGGCGGGCGGGGAGTCCGGTGAAGTCGCGCTGGCGCCGGGGAAGCCGCAGCAGAGCCCGTTCTTTCAAGCCATCCTCTGGAATGAGATGGAGATGCCGCCCAAGGAGAACGATCGACTGACAAAGGCGGAAGTTGAGACCGTGCGGCAGTGGATCGCCGCTGGGGCTCCTTGGCCCGATGCGAAGGCGCAGCGGGCGATCTTGGAAAAGGAATGGTCGATTCGCGAAACGGCCGATGGACTGATTGTCGACACGAGCGGCGGGTTGGCCGACGAATGGACGTACCGCCGCTACCGTCGCGAGGATCTCTGGGCGTTTGCGCCGCTCAGCCGCCAGGACATCCCAAAGGGGGCCGACCACCCCGTCGACGCGTTTGTCGCAGCGAAGCTGGCCGCCGCCAAACTGCGGCCGTCACCGCAAGCCGATTTTCGCACCATGATCCGACGAGCGACCTACGACCTGACCGGGCTGCCGGCGACGCCCTACGAAGTCTTCCTCTTCCGGCAAGCCTGGGAGAAAGACTCGAGTAAGGCGTGGCGAGATCTCATCGACCGGCTGCTGAAGAGCCAACACTACGGCGAGCGCTGGGCGCAGCATTGGCTGGACGTCGTTCGCTATGCGGACACGGCCGGATTTTCAAACGACTACGAGCGATCCAACGCGTGGCGGTTCCGCGACTATGTGATTCGCTCGTTCAACGAGGACAAACCGTTCAACGAGTTCATCGTCGAACAGATCGCCGGCGATGAACTGCGGCCGGATGACCCCGAGGCGATCATCGCGACCGGGTTCCTCCGCATGGGTCCGTGGGGAACGGCCATGGTGCCGCAGCCGGAGGCTCGGCAACTGTACCTCGACGATCTCGTCCACAACGTCGGGCAGTCGTTCCTGTCGATGCCGCTGCGTTGCTGCAAGTGTCACGATCACAAGTTCGACCCGATTCCCACTCGCGATTACTACGGCATGTACGCGGCGTTCGCGACTACTCAGCCGGCGGAAGTGCCCGCGCCCTTCTTGCCTGCAGAGAACCGCCAAGGCTTCGCCGCCAAACGAAAGCTGACTCAAGAGCTGCTCGATTTCGCGACGGCCGAATTCAACCGGGTTTACGACAAACAAGAACAGGCGGCGCGGGCTTGGTACGCCGAACATAAACTCCCCTACAAAGACGAAAATGCGCGAAAGAAGGACCCGGAGGACAAGAAGCCGCCGCGGCACATCGGATTGACGCCGGAAGAGAAGGGAATCATGAAGGTCAGGCGGCAGGACGTCTGGATCTGGACTCGCCGTTTGGAGCGCTATCAGCCGCTCGCCCAAGCGGTCTACAACGGACAGGATGACAACAAGAATGGCCGCAAACTTCGCCCCCCGAAGAAGATCGACAACAAGTGGCGTCCTCAGAGTTTCATTCTGGGTGGCGGATCTTTGGTGGCGAAGCTAAAGACAGTCGAACCGGGTGTGCTCAGCGCCGCGCGTCTGCCGGTCGATGCGAGTCGCGACGTACCTCACCGCATTACGGACGAACTAAACGGACGACGACTCGAACTGGCGCGGTGGATCGCCGGCGACGACAACCCATTGACGGCCCGCTCGATTGTCAATCGCGTCTGGCAGCAACACTTTGGCGTCGGATTGGTGAAGACGGCCAACAACTTCGGGGCCAAGGGCGGCAAGCCCACGCATCCCGAATTGCTCGACTGGCTGACCGCCGATTTCATTTCACACGGCTGGAAACTGAAGCGGCTGCACAAGCTGCTGATGTCTTCAGAAGCCTACCGCCGTTCGTCGCGGCCGGTCGACCCGCAGCGGCAATCGACGGTCGATCCGAACAACGACCTGCTCGCCTCCTTCCCGCCGCGACGGCTCACCGCCGAAGAGCTGCGCGACAGCACGCTGCTTGTCAGCGGCGAGCTCAATCGCGAGATGGGCGGCGTGCCGATCATGCCCGAGATCAACATGGAAGTGGCCCTGCAACCGCGGATGATTCAGTTCTCAATCGCCCCGGCCCACCAGCCATCGCGAACACCGGCGGAGCGAAATCGCCGCACGATCTACACCTACCGCGTCCGGGGCCAGGCCGATCCTTTCCTCGAGATTCTCAATCTCCCCAATCCCAATGAGTCGTGCGAGCGCCGCGAATCGGCCGCGGTTACTCCGCAAGCATCGACATTGATCAACAGCCTCACGATGATCGACCGATCGATCGCGTTCGCGTTGCGAGTGAAGAAGGAGAAACCCGATGACGAGGCGCTTTGGGTTCGCCGCGCGGTGCAACTTGCCTACAGTCGCGTGCCGACTCGACGCGAACAGGAGAGCTTGCTGGCTTATCTCACGGAAATGCAAGACTACCACCGGCGGCGTCAGCCAAAGCCGGTTGAGTATCCGAAGCAGGTCACTCGATCCCTGGTCGAGGAGCTCACCGGTAAGCCGTTCGAGTTCATTGAGAAGCTGAACGTGTTCGAGGACTATGTTCCCGACGCCAAGCCGTGGACGGTGGACGCCGACACCCGCGCGTTGGCCGACGTTTGCCTGCTGCTGTTCAACTCCAATGAGTTTCTCTATGTCTACTAGCGCCACTTGACCATCGCTTGAACATGAGCCGTCGCCCCTACGAATCAGAACGCTGAGCCGACCGATGAAGAACGAACTTTCCATGCCGACTGTGCCGAGACGCGATTTCCTGTTCGGACTCGGCTCGTCGCTCGGCGCCTTGGCGTTGACCGACTTGTGCGCCGCGGAGGAGAAAGCCACAGGACCGCTCGCGCCGAAGCGTCCGATGTTTAAAGCCCGCGCGAAGGCGGTGATCATGCTGTTCATGGAGGGCGGTCCTTCGCAAGCCGATACTTTCGACCCCAAGCAGAAGCTGAACAATCTGCATCTGAGCGAATCGACGCGAACCAAAGGTTTGGCGACGGGCAAGCGATTTTATGTGGGCAGCCCATTCAAGTCGCGCCAGGTGGGTGCGAACGGCGTCGCCATGTCGGACCCGTGGAAGTTCCTCGCCGAGCCCGAGGTGGCCGACCAGTTGTGTGTTTACCGGGGCTGCCAGGCCGCCTCATTGAACCACCCCGAAGCGCTCTTGCACATGAACACGGGAAGCCGTTTGGGCGGCGACCCGGGCGTCGGTTCCTGGATCACCTACGGGCTCGGCTCGGAAAACCAAAACCTACCCGGTTTCGTGGTGATGACCGAGCTGGCTCTGCCGCAGGCCGGACCGGCCAACTGGACGAATGGTTTCCTGCCCGCGCACTTCCAGGGAACGCGGCTGCGTTCCACCGGTTCGCCCATTCTGGATCTCCACCCGCCCGCTTACAAGAATCGCCAACACCAACGAACTGCGCTCGACCAGTTGGCCAAACTGAATGCGCGACATGCGGCCGCTCACCCCGAGCACACCGAACTTCAGGCGCGGATGGAGAGTTATGAATTGGCGTTTCGCATGCAGACGTCCGTGCCGGGGATCGTCGACATTGAAAAAGAGACGAAGGAACTGCGGACAGCCTACGGTTTGGATCGCCCCGAGACGGCGGCGTTCGGGCGGCAATGTTTGATGGCCCGACGGCTGGTCGAAGAGGGCGTTCGCTTCGTGCAGATTTTCTCCGGCGGCTGGGACAGTCACGATTATCTCCAGCGCGGCCATTCGTCGCGGATCGCCAGTGTCGACCAACCGATTGCCGCGCTGATCAAAGATCTCAAGGCACGCGGCTTGCTCGACGAGACGCTGGTTGTTTGGACGGGCGAATTTGGGAGAACTCCGGACAACAACTACCGCGGCGGCGTGACCGCCTTGGGACGCGGTCACAACGTCGACGCGATGAACATGTGGTTCGCCGGCGGAGGCGTGAAGCCCGGCGTCGTGGGCGCGACGGACGAGATCGCCGCCGAGGCCGTCGATGTCGTTCACCCCATCCGCGATGTGCACGTCACGATGATGCACCTATTGGGACTCGACGACAACAAACTGACATACTTCCACGGCGGCCGCTTTAAACAGCTCTCTCAATTCGGCGGCGAGTTGATCCCCGAGCTGTTGGCGTAAGTTTACACCTTGAATCACAACACTAAGAAGAAACACCATGAGAAACCGACGCCTTTGGATTCTGGCTCTCGCGTTTGCCCTCACACCGCTGTCCGCCCGCGGGGCCGAATCGCTCGCCGGATCGCGTCCGAACATCATTTTGGTGATGACCGACGATCAGGGGATGGGCGATCTGTCGTGCCTGGGCAACAAAGTGCTGCGGACGCCGCACCTGGACCGGTTCTACAAACTCTCAACTCGCTTCACGGAGTTTCACGTGAGCCCGACGTGTGCGCCGACTCGTTCGGCCATCTTCAGCGGCCGTCACGAATTCCGCAACGGCGTCACGCACACGATCAAGGAACGCGAGCGGATGGCGCTCTCGACAACCACTTTTCCTCAGTTGCTGCGCACTGCCGGCTATCAAACGGGGATCTTTGGCAAGTGGCATTTGGGCGATGAGGACGCGTATCAACCGTACAACCGCGGGTTCAGTGAGACGTTCATTCACGGCGCCGGCGGCATCGGCCAATCGTACGAGGGCAGCTGCGCCGATTTCCCGCCCAACCGCGGCCGCAGCGGCCGCTACTTCGACAATGTGATCCTGCACAACGACACGATCGTGCAGACCCTGGGCTTCTGCACCGACGTCTTTTTTCACGCAGCACTCGGCTGGATCAAGCGGCAACACGATTCCAAGACTCCTTTCTTCGCTTACATCACGACCAACGCGCCGCACGGCCCGATGATTGCACCGCCCAAATACAAACAGCGATTCGCCGATCTCGGCTGGGACGCCAGCACGCAAGGTCGCTACGGGATGATCGAGAATATCGACGACAACTTCGGACTGCTGATGCAAAAGCTCGACGAGTGGTCGCTCTGGGAGAACACGCTGGTCATCTTCATGACCGACAATGGGCAGGCCGGACGCGGCGGGCAGCTCAACGGCAAGCGAACGCCGATGTACACGGCCGGTTTCAAGACCGGCAAAGGATCGCCCTACGAAGGCGGCACCCACGTGCCGGCGTTTTGGCGATGGCAGGGCAAATTGGGCGCCGGAGTCGACATCCCCGCCCTGACGGCTCATATCGATTTGTACCAGACGATCTGCGAATTGGCCGGCGCGAAGATCCCCGACAACATTCAAAAGATCGACGGACGAAGCCTCTTGCCGCTTCTCGAGAACTCAAAAGCCGATTGGCCCGACCGGCGCTTGTTCGTTCACAAGGGGCGCTGGGCCAAGGGAGCCGACCCCAACGGCAGTAAGTTCAAGGACTGCGCTGTCAGGAGTCAACGGTGGCGATTCGTCAACAACCGAGAACTCTACGACATCGCCGCCGATCCGTTCGAGAAGACCAACGTGGCCGACGATCACCCGCAAGTCGTCGCCGCGCTGCGAAAGGCGTACGACGCCTGGTGGGCCGAGACGCTGCCCCTGATGGTCAACGAAGACGCTCCCTACGCGCCCCGCCAACCGCAAGCCGTACGCTACGAAAAGCAACTCAAGGACCGCGGGATCCCCAAGTGGGTCGCGCCGAAGTTGTAGTTGGGGATCGCTCGAAATCGCGTGACCGCTAGTTCATGCGCCTCGGTTGGCTCGCGTTCCATTCTTTCTCGAAATACGGCTCACCGTCGCGGGTGATCTGGATGTGCACTGAGTGGAAGAACGAATCGGCGTCGCTGCGAGTCTGCTCTGTCGAGACAACTTCGATGTCAAACTCGTCGCGGCGTACGCGATAGCGACCTTCCGCGTGCAAGACGGCGTCGGCGGGTGCGGTGTCACTGACAGTGAATGCGGACTTGAGGACGAGCCGATTGTTCGCATCGCCCGACTCGACCTCCAGCCGCGCTGTCGTCGTCGCCTTGCTGTGGTCGCGGGAGATTGAATACTCGGTCGGCTCGAGCAACAGCGCGGGGTCGGCCGGCGGGAGCGACTCCAACTCGGGCGTCGGCAATGCCGGCGTCTGTGGAGGCGCGACGGGCAAGACGATACGCGATGCGGTGGAGCCGCCGCGATGGATCGAGTGCTCGCCCGGTGCGGCGACCGGCCAGGCGTTTTGGAAGTCGGCCGCAGCGATGGCTACACCCAGGCGGTGGCCAGGCTCAAAGGTGTACGACACCGCCTTGAGCGGCACGTCCAGTTCGTAAACGACGCCCGGTTCGAGTGGCTTGGTTGTTTTGTGCGAGTCGCGGTGCGTGGCGTTCAGGCCTCCGTATCGAACGAGTTTGGCTGCGCCGTCAGGCGCCACGTCCAACAACTTGACTCGCAGGTACGCGACGGGCGCTGTGGACGAGATAAACAGCTTGGCCCGCGGCGTGCCGGTCACTTCCAAGGCGTCTTCCAGCGGGGTCGACAGATAGACTTGGCAGTCAGCGAAACCGACTCGTTGGTCGGTCGGCGCTCCCCACGGCAGCACGCCTCCACCCCAATGAATGCCCGACGCCCCGCCCGCGCCGGCTCGATACGGCAGCGAGTCGCGCGAGTCCGGCTGCAGAGCCGCCTCGTCGAGACTACCGGAGCCGAAGTAGAGCGAACGTTCTTCTCGCCGAGCGATCGGCCACTCGTTCTCGCTCCGCCACTCGCCGCGCTCTTCGAGCGGCATGCGAGCCGCCGGCGGACTGTAGCGGCGCACGAACAACGTGACGGGAGGTTCGTCCATCACGCCGTTGTCGATCCCTTTCAACCAATGATCAAACCAGCGGCGGTAGAGTGGTCGCGTGTCGATCCGCGGGCCCGGCACGGCCATCGACTCCTCGCCGTACCAATGTCCCCACGGACCCACCAGCGCCTTCTTGGGACATGTGAGGTTTTCGTACGCCCGCAAGAGCGCGGTCGGGTAACAGTCGGACCAGCCGCCGATGACAAACGCGGCGCACTGGACCCGGCTGTAGTCAGCTGACAGCGATCGCTCTCGCCAATAGTCATTCTGCAGCGGGTTCTTCAGGTAGCCGATCCCCCAAGGAGCGTTCTCCGCCAATCGCTCTCGCCACAAAGTCTCCCAATCGTCGCCGACCACATCGGGATCGGGCGGCGCGAAGTTCCACGTGTTCATGTTGGCCGAGTAGCTGTCGAACATGTAGGGCCGCAGACAACCGCCCGGATAGACCCACTCCGTGTAGACATCGTCGTTCGCCGACCGGACGATGATCGCCTTGAGCGCCGGCGGCCGCTGCACGGTGACTTGCCATTGGACCACCGCGCTGAACGACTTGCCGATCATGCCGACGTTGCCCGAGCACCAGGGTTGCCGGGCGACCCACTCGACCATCTCGACACCGTCGCGCCGCTCGGCGTCGTTGTAGATGTCAGTCGTCGCTCCGCCTGAATTGCCCGTGCCGCGAGCGTCGAATTGAACGACCGCATAACCGCGCTCAGCCAAGTACGGCACGACCGGAGGATACTCAAGCCGGTAGTCCGGGAGCGGTTTGCGGAGCCGTCGATACGGGTTGTACTCCATGACCGCCGGGAACGAACTCGATGAATCCGGACGCGTGATCTTTGCGCACAGTTCGACGCCGTCGCGCATCCGCACGCGGATAAAGTCGATTCTCACTCGGTCGGCAAACTCGGCGGTCATCGATGATTGAGTTTCGCAGAAGGAGGGCGTCAATGGTTGATGATTGGCAGCACCAGATGTGAAGCACAATCCGCATTGTGCAACACGGTCTGTGTTGCGGTTTGCATTTGCGTGCCGGTGGCGACGCATTCCCCCGTGTTCAAGTTGCGGCTGAAGCGAGGGAAATTGCTGCTGCTAATATCGAGCCTCACACAGTGGCCGGGCAGAAACACGTGGCTCAGCGGGCAGAGACGGAGACAGAACTGCTCGACCACATTGGGCGCCAGCAGTTCCGTCTTGCTGAAGCTGTGTCGATAGCGAGCCCGCAGGATACCTTCGGTCAGCACGACCGATCGGCCGTCCGGAAAGAGATCGGTGACTCGAGCCGTGAAGTCGGTGTCGCGGGCGGACGACTCGGCGTACAGCACGACGTGCGCCGGCCCGATCACCACAAGCTGTTCGGACAGCGGCGGCGATGTGTAGACAAGCACGTCGCGGCGCCCTTCGATCGATCGCTGATCGACCGGGCCGCCCTCGAGAGGTTCTTCCGCGTGTTGTGTCATGAGCCGGACCGAGAGATTGCCGCCTTTCGTCGGGACGGGCTCCTGCGGGTCGTAGACAAAGCGGTCCGGCGGTTCATTGCCCGGCGGCTCGCGGTTTAGTCGGCCGTCGTCGACTTGCGAGCCCGCTCGTCCACGACTGTGCAAGTAGTAGGGGTCGAAGTTGGTGTCGGGAATGGGCCATTCACTCGCAAACCGCCACTGATTAATTCCGGAAACGAAGATGCGAATCGGCGGCTCGTCCGCCATCCCTCCCGGCGCTCCCTTCAGCTGCCAATCAAACCAGCGCAGCTCCTCTTCGCGAACGTCGAGCAACGACTCGGGCCCAAAATCCAGATCGCCCATTTGCGCGCTGTCGGGCACTTCGTGTGACCAAGGACCGACGAGGATTCGCTGTCGTGTCGCCGCTCGCGAGTCGCCAGTCATCGCCTTGAAATTACGAAACCCGGAGCCCGTGTACGGATCGAACCAACCGCACTGTTGAAACACGGGGAGTTCGATCTCGGCGTGGCGCCCCACGGTGTCACATTTCCGCCAGTATTCATCGTAGGTTGGATGTTCCAGCCACTCGCGCCAGTACGGTATCCGGCGGCCGATGGCCAGCTCGTCCAGTTCGATCAACGGGAGATGGCTCCAGAACTTGCGATTCTGAAATAGCCGACCCGCCTGGCTGCCGATGACAGTCGCCAGATTTGTCTCCCAGATTGCAGCGGCTCCGAGAGAGAGCAGTAACTGAAATGCGCCGCCCACGTAATGGCAATCGCCGAAGAAGTCATCGCAAATGACGTGGGGAGCCATACACGTGAGGTGTTTTTGCTGGGGAGCGCTGAGCCACTGTGTCAGCCCGCCGTAGCTCCGCCCCCACGATCCGATCTTCCCATTGCACCAAGGCTGATCGGCGACCCATGAGATCGTGTCGACGCCATCGTCGATGTCGGGGAAGTAAGCATGAAACACGCCCCCCGACTCAAAACGTCCCCGACAGTCCTGCACGACGAAGGCGTAGCCGCGCTGGGACCACCAGACTCCGAGTTCGATGAAGACATCTCGACCGCTCTCGTAGGGTGTTCGCGTTACGATGGCTGGAAACGTCGTCCCACAGCGCGGGCGGTAGACGTCCGCCGACAGCTCGACGCCATCGCGCATGGGAACTCGCAAACCGTGCAGCAAGCGAACTTCTTTTCGTTCAGTCATGGAGTCAGGCGCGAACAGTACTTTCGGAAGACCGTGAATCACTCAATCCCTACGCCGCGTCACCAGAGAACCACGAAGACCTCATACACGGCGAACAGTACGAGCGCGATGGCCCATACGATCGGCCTCGCCCACCATGCAGGAGTCGTATCGTCGTGACTGGAGCGTCGATCGAGTTCGCTGACTTGACGCTGTGAATCGGCCAACCAGCCGGTCGCGGCCACGGCGGCGGCTTTCTTCTCAGGCCAAGCGCGAAGTATCACAGTCGAGAGCATCATCGACGTCGAAGTCACGGCCACACTCCAGGGGTAGGACGCGAATTTCTCGGTCAGCCAGTAAGGCAGCAAGCCGGGTTCATCTGGCGTGCCGCCCAATGTGATGGCCAGCAAGCCGTACGTGGACCCGCACGCCAGGCCGATGAGTCCACTGCGACGGTCCACTCGTGAAAGTGCTCCCACCAAGTAGACCGTCAGCAGCGGCGTGACAAACACGCTCGTGATCCGCACGAACCAGTCGACGATGCCTCGCGAATGCAGTACAAACGGCACGTAGGCGAAGGAGATCGCGACGAAAGCGACCGTCGTCACTCGGCCGACGTTGAGGTAATGCCGTTCCGACGCGTTCCTGACAAGCAGCCGGGCGTAGAGATCGCGAGTGAACAGAGCCGAGAGCGCCGCGCCGATTCCCTCAAACGTGCTCGCCGACGACGCCAGCATCCCGGCCACGACCAGTCCCTTGACGCCGGTCGCCAAATAGCGATCGACCAACCGAGGATAGATCAGGTCCGCTTCTTGCAAACCGGGCTGCAGCGCGCGGCCGAAGATGCCGAGCGTGCTGCTGAAGTACCCCGACAACATGATCAGACTGACGCCGACGATGACCGACATCTGCAAGTCCCACAACGAGCGGGCGCCGAGCAACTTCATGGTCTGCGTGTGATTCACGACGAAGTATCCCGTCGCGATCAGGATCCAACCCACCACGCCGACCAATGGAATGCTGGCCCCTTCCCGCTGAACGCCGATCTTGAACATCATGTTGGCGGCCTCGGCGCCTTCCCGCTCAACCAACACTTGTTCCGCTCCAGCCCAGCCGCCGACTTGGCCGAAGATGACGAACCACAGGGTTAGCGTGGCGGCCAGCATGATGCCGCCGAGCAGCAGATCGGTCGCCGCCACCGTGCTGAGACCGCCCCAGCCGGCGTACAACGTCGTGGCCAAGGCGATCGCCGCGATGACGAGCCACGCCGTCGTGGACGCCAGATCCGAAACCTCCGTCAACATCAAGTGCAGAGAGACAACAATCATCGCCACCACGGCCGTGCGGTATTGGATCTGCACGAGGACGCTGATGACTCGCACGGATACGCTGTACCGCGACTCCAGGTATTCAGCGTTCGTGTAGAATCCGCCGCGATAGAGCGCCGGCACGACCAGGAACGCGGCGATGATTCCTCCGACGCCGACTCCAAATACGGGGCCCACCAACATCGCCATGCCGTCGCGATAAGTGGCTCCGTTGACCGCCACGTACTCGCCGCCGTCGACCGAGGTGGCGAACATCGAAACACCGACGAGCCAGAACGGCAGGCTGCGTCCGGCCAGAAACCAATCGACGTCCGACTTGGTCCGCAGCGACCAGAACGCGCCGAAACCGAACACCAGCGCGTTGAGACCAACGACAATGGACCAATCAATGGAAGTCATGGTATGAGCGTCGTAAGTCGCGAGACCGCGCCGCTATTTCGGTTGAAACTGGTAAGAGAATAGGTCGGCGTCGCGAACGACGAATCGCAGTCGCACGGTCTTGCCGGCCAACGGACCGACATCGGTGTCGCGTTCCTTCCAGGCAGCCGCCAAATCGAGCGATTCAACGACAACCGATCCCCAGCAAACTTCAGGGGCTTTGTGATCAGTTGGCCGCCCGTCAGCGGCGCCGTTAGCGAAGGCGGCGGCGTACGCCAATTCCCTCGCGCGACGCGTATTGCGCATCAGAATGCTCATACCTACGTTTCCTCGCCTGGCGAGAGTTTGAGAAGGTGAAGTCGGCACATCGTACCAGTCATTTGGGGAGGACTCAAAATTCGAACGTCCGCGCCCTCAGTGTTAAGAAGAGAACATTTCAAGTTCACCCGTCGTTGGCGCGAGGGGGTTTCCTCAGTTCGCTCAGCGTTTCATGACGGGATTCTAAGAGGCAAGGGCGTTTACGCCCTCCTCCGCCGCAGGCGGCACTAGGCCCGTGCTTGAGCACGGGTGAACCAGTCGCGGCGGCTGCAACCAAACGTCCCACACTCGGGTGGCCCTGCCCTGCGCGTTCCATTCTCGGGTGGCCCCGCTCTGCCTCGTTCCATTCCCGCGCCACCCCGCTCTACCCCGTTCCAACATGTCGCCGAGCGCGTTCCGATGTCGTGTCGATCCGCCGCTCGTCACCGCCGCCGATACGTGCAGTCTTGACGGAAACGGCGCCTCGGTCAAAACTGGACAATTATGTCCATTTATTGGCTCGTTTTTGCGAGTCATCAACAGAAAACGGCCGATTGACAGACCGCAGCGACGTCTCCGCCGGTCCGTCTCGGTGAGTTTGTTTTATAATGTTGCGATGCGACAAACTCCTCTACGATCGAAGAACGTGCGATCCCAACTCGGCGCGTCGGCGTCAATGGCGCTGGCCGTCCTATGTGCGTGGGGAGAACCCGTGGTTGCCGCCGAGTCGGACCCGGCCGCGCGGTTCACGAGTCAGGTGGCGCCGTTCCTGAAGACGTTTTGCTCCGATTGTCACGGCGACGAGTCGCCGGAAGCGGATTTGAGCGTCGCCGACTTGAGTGACGAAGTAAGCCGCGGCGAAGAACTCCAGCGGTGGGAGAAGATCCATGAGATGCTCAGTCTCGGGCTCATGCCGCCGCCGGAATCAGAGCAACCCAGCCGCGCTGAATCCGGACGCGTGGTTGAGTGGATCACCGCCGAGCTAACGAAGATCGGTCGCGCGCCGGACCCGCTTCGGTTGCAGATGCCGCAGTTCGGCAACCGGGTGCGGCATGAAGATCTCTTCAGCGGACAACAAAAGGGACCGGCGTTTTCCTATTCGCGTCTGTGGCGAATCAGCCCTTCCATTTACGCCCAGATGGCCGCCGACAATGGCATTGTCCGGCACACGAGCTCCGCCGGACTCGCCGATTCCCTGGCCGACGCGCTGGCGTCGATCGACGGCGACGGTTTCCAAGACTTCGCTCTATTGCGAGCGGATGAGGGCACATTGCGAACGCTCGTCACCAGCAGTCGCGCGATTGCCATCCGCATGGCTGCCGGCAAAGCGGTGACTCGTCGACGAGATCGCGACAAGAAGAGCGGCGTCGACCGCAGCAAGCGGGTGTTTCGCAGTCTGCAGATGCTGGACGCCGAAGAAGCGTCTGACGACGAATTGGCCGAGGCGCTTGAACAGGCGTTTCGGCGACTCATGCAACGCCGGCCCACGGCAGAGGAACGGCGGCGATACGGAAACTTTCTCCGGCGGTCCGTCGACACGGGCGGCCCAATGGCCGGCTTCCAAAACTTGCTCATGGCGCTGTTGATGTCCCCGGAGTTCATCTTCCGCATGGAACTGGGACTCGGCGAGAAGCTGCCCGACGGGCGGCGCATGCTCGCACCACGCGAACTGGCCTACGCGCTGGCCTATGCGTTGGATGATCGACCACCCGATGACGCCCTGCTGCAGGCCGCCGCCACCGGCCGGCTCAAGACGCGGGCGGATGTCGAGCGCGAGGTGCGGCGGGTAATGCGAAAGTTCGACGACGTTCATACGTACTTCACCGTACCGATGCAGAGGCTCGGTTCGAAAAGCGCACCTTACAACGCGCGACCGCTGCGTTTCTTTCGCGAGTTCTTCGAGTATCACAAGGCGCCGAGTGTCTTTAAGGATGAGGAGCACAGCAAGGGCCGAAGCCATCGAGCCGATTGGCTCGTCGAAGACGCCGACCGCTTCGTTCTCGAGATTCTCGACCGCGATCGAGACGTGTTTCGCGAGTTGCTGACCAGCGACGCCTACTTCGCAGCCTACGCGCCGCCTCGACTTGTCGAACGCGAGATCAACCGCTCCCTGCGAACAAAGCGCAAGCTGATTATTCCGGAGGTCCAGGCGCGACTCGATCGCGGAGAGAAACCCGTCCCCAATCGTTACCGCGGCTACATCCGAGCCTACAACCTGAACGGCGCGACGTGGAGTTGGGCGACTGAACAACCGTTCGCTCTGCCGCATCGCGCGGGAATGCTGACTCATCCAGCCTGGCTCGTCGCCCACTCCGGCAACTTTGACAACGACCCGATTCGCCGCGGCAAGTGGATTCGCGAACGCCTGCTGGCCGGTAACGTGCCGGATTTGCCGATCGGCGTCGAAGCGAAGCTGCCGGAGGACCCGCACGCCACGTTGCTCGAGCGGATGGAGGTGATGAAAGTCGACGACTGCTGGCGTTGTCATCGACAGATGAACCCGCTGGGAACTCCATTCGAAGAGTACGACGACTTCGGCTCATTCCGCAAAGAGATCGTGCTGATCAAAGAGCAACGCAAGCGCGACCGGGTGATCGTCGCCGAGGTCGCCCGTTCGGTCGATGCGCGAGGTGAACTAGTCGGGACGGGTAGCGCCGAACTGGATGGGCCGGTCGACGGGGCGTTTGACCTCATCGACCGTTTGGCGAAGTCTGAACGGGTCCGTCAATCGATCATTCGGCACGTCTTTCGCTATTGGATGGGCCGCAATGAAATGCTCAGTGACTCGCCCACACTCATGGCGATGGACCGCGCCTACTTGGACAGCGGCGGGAGTCTTGATGAGCTCCTTGTCACCTTGTTGACTTCCGATTCATTCTTGTTTCGCCGCGACCGACCAAACTAGAGACAGACCGCCAACCATGAACAATCTCACCCGTCGCGAGCTACTGAGAAACCTGTCGCACGCCTCAGGTTGTGCAGCTTTGGCTCCGTTCCTGGCCAACATGCGAGCCTTCGCGGCTGACGACGCCGCCCAGCAGCCGAAACGTTTCGTCTTCATCGCCCGCGCCAATGGTCTGCTTCCCTACGGCGTCCAGCCGGTCGGTTTGGAAGACCGTGTCAACGGACCGGCGAATAAGATTGTCCGGAATACCGAGATGACGGCGCTCAAATTGGCCGACTACGAGCTGCACTTCACGATGAAGGCGCTCGAACCGTTGAAGCGCAAGATCAACATCGTGCAGGGATTGTCAGCGCAGATGTGCAGCGGCAACCACTCGTCGCATTACGGGGCGCTGGGCGTCTATCCGATGCGCGACGGGGGCGGCCCCAAAGACGAAACGATCGATGCGAAGCTGGCGCGCGCCTTCCCTGGAATCTTCCCTCACCTGGGTCTGATGTTGGCGGCCAGTGGCAAGCAGGTGGTCAATCCAGTTCTTTCCGCGGCGGGCCCGGGAAAGCCGCTGTCCTATTACGCGAACCCGCTGTTGGCCTACCAAGATCTGTT
>JASMLW010000001.1 GCA_030748485.1 Pirellulaceae bacterium | reverse complement strand
TACCAAATACGTGCGTTCGACGGGGTAGCTCGACTCCCCTGTCAGGAACATGCACTCGACGTGATTGCAGAGAAAGCTGAAGTGATCCCGCGCCGGCTTGACCATGTGGCACCTCGTCGCCACGGGAGACGATTGGCCGGCGACCTGGGCCGCGAAGCAGAACTCGTCCTCCACCATGCTTCGCGTCAGATAGGCAGCGCCGCGGAAGCCATCGCTGTACTCAACTAGCACGACCACCGGATTCGGGTCGGCCGCCTCGAGATCCGACCTGACGTGAGACGGATGCGTCGCGGCGGGGACCGTGTCGAGCGCGGCGGGGAGCAGCCGCCATGACCAATGGCCTTCGTCCGCCGCTCGCCAGGCGGCTGCGCCTTCGAGCAACTCGACCGCTCGCACGCCGACTTCGCCGCCGCTGCGATGTTCGACGAACGACTGCAGCGTTTCCAAAGCGTGGTACGACGCGTAGTCAACACCGTCCTCGATATGCGAAGGGGCGTAGTAAACCGACAGCGCCGCATCCAGCTCGACACCGTTGCGAAAGGCGAGCGGCGGCAGGCGCCACGCCACCGGGACGCTCGAGCCGGCCATGAGTGGAAAGCCGAGCTCCCGCGACTGCTCATACATCCACGTCGCGTCGTCCCAATCGAAAGCGAGATGCTTGTCGTTGAACACCGGTACGCTGCGGCGCGACTTGCGAAACTGCTCGACGATCGACTCGAACAGCCGCCGACGAGGGTATTCCTTTTGTCCCTTGGCGTTGATCGGATAATCGCCGTGCTCACCGACAACGATCACGCCGTCGACCGCCAGTTCGTCACTCCCCAAGGTCAGCGCATCGGTCACATTGTCGAACAGGGGGATTTCGTACTTGGACGCCATCCCGCAGCCGATATCGCTGTCGACAAACTGCTCGACGTGCAGACTGACGACGTCGCAGTGCGGCAGATGAACTCGCCCGACAACTCCATAGCCTTCGATGAACTTGGTGATGATGTCGTCGGCGTGCGAGTACTTGTAGTAGGCGGTAGTGATCGCGGCGAGCCGCTTGCGGGGGCCCGTCGGCGCGTCGATCAAATCGGTGGGCAACCCGACCGGCGGATTGGGCAGCGGTTGACTGGACGCCACGAAGGAATCGCTCATTGCTGGCTGTTCTCCTGCAGGTGCGCGGTCGATGGCCTGCTCATCGCCTGCTCATCGCCTACTCATCCATGCTGTACGTGACATAAACCGCATCCGGGCGATTGCCGGCGGCGACGTGGAGCTTTCCCGCGCCTGGTTCGGCGACAATCGAAGCGACGGTGATCCCCGCGGTCACCCAACTGGCGTCCTTGTCGGTCGTCTGCGCGGAGCGGCAGATGCCGGTCGGGTCGCCGGCGCGATCTCGCAGCATCTTTTTCACATCCGCAGCGCTCAGCTTTCCAAACCGCTGGGCGAGCAATTGGTTCATTCGCTTGAGCCGGGAAAACGAGTCGGGAGCCGACAGCTCGAAGTTCTTCTTCGTGGCGTAGCGAGGCGCGACGAAGTGATTTGAGTGGGCGATGAAGCCGGCTCCGCGGTCGTCGACGGGAACGGCTCCCGCCGTCGTCGTCTCGAGGTCGAGGATGCGTCCGCCGCCATCGCAGAGCACGTAGTTGCCGTTGGCCCAGACGGGGAAACCGCGCACTTTGCGCTTCACTTCGGCCAACGAACTGGATTCCATCATCAGCCGCTTCAGCGGGTAGTGCGGCATGGCGAAACGCGGCTGCGGACCGCCGCCCACGTCGTTGGCGAACTGCCCAACGCCTCGGTCGTTGATCCCGTGGTAGCCGATCATTCCACCGAACGACCACATCAGCATTTCCGGCTTGCCCTTGGGCTTGAGGTGCAGGACGTAGGCGAAGTCCATGACGGCCGGCAACATATCGCTGTTCTGTCCGATCAGGACTTTCCCATCGGTGGCTCCTTGCGGGGCGACGACGAACGCCGTGCAGCCGCCCTCGGGCGATTGAGTCAATGCGCCGCGGATGTTGGCGGCCAGCGCGTCGGCGAATTCAATGCGCGCGCCCTCGGCCAGTCCGCGGATCTCCTCGATCAGGTGCGGACAGTGTTTCTCAAACAGCTTCGTGAAGCTCAGCGCCCGCCGCCGCAACTCGGCCGACGTCAGTCCCATCGTTCGGCGCATGTATTCTCGATGAGCGACGATCTGGTCGCGCGCCTGCTCGCCGTGCTGCCGGCCGAGCGCGCGGTGGTCGCCGCCGGCGCGATAGATCGGATACGGCTTGCGGCGCTGGGCTTCGGGAGCGGCGGCCGCTCGCGCAACGGCTCGACCGCTCACGGCGATGGCCGCGGCCGCCGTCGCCTCACCAAGTTGTCGTCGCGTCAACACGTGTGGCTGATTCAGCATGGCTGTTGCTCCTAGGGGGCGACGCCGCGGGATATCGGGGTATTCAGGCGCCTCAATCGCGATCGACCTTCGGGTCCAGTTGATGGGACATCAAGTGCGGGCGAATCTCGCGATTCCCGCCCGCCATCATGCCCTCAAGGTATTCCACCGTCTTGGCGACCGCCACCTCGAAAAACTGCTCACCTTTCTCGGCGGTTGCCGTGAGCGGCAGGGCGTCCTCTTGGTCATTCATGGCGTCCGACCGAACGTTCTCCGGAAACAGATGCAGAGCGATCGACGTTTCGTACTCCTGCGCATGCCCGGGAACCCCCGTGTCGCAGATCTCCTCGGCTTCGACGCGACTGAGGTTCCAGTACGAATGAAACTGCACGTTGACGTTGGGATGTTGGTTCTGAAAGAACAGCTGCCATTGTCGCAGCATCCCGTAGACGGGCGCTTCGTTACCGCCGTGTCCGTTGACGACCAACACGTTGCCGCAGCCATGCCGCACCATGCTCTCGATCGCGTCGAACAGCGACGACAGCCAGGGACCGGGTTTCGCCGACAACGTGCCCGGGTGGACCATGTGGTGTTCGGAGATGCCGAAGTTGAGCGGTTCGGCGACGATGACCTGGGGGAACATTCGCCGCGCGACCTCCTCGGCGACACAGCAGGCGGAGCGAATATCGTGCTCCATCGCCAGATGTTCGAGATGCTGTTCGACGGCTCCCGTGGGAATCACACAAGCCTGAAAGCGGCCCGCCTGGCGCGCCTCCCGAAATTCGCGTCGAGTCAATTTGCCGAGTCGCACTTCGTTGCTCGTCATCGGTTCCCTTTCTCAACGCAAGATTTCGTTCAGAGCGGTGAGCAATCCGTCGATCTCCGCTTCCAGCAAGAAGAACGGTACACTGATCCGCAGCCCTTCGCGAGTGTGGGGCAACGGTTTGACAATCATCCGATATTCGTCACGCAATTGTTGCGAGATCGCCTCGCCCTTTCTCTCCGTCAACTCGACGGTCACGAGCGCCGCGGACGCGGACCAGGGCCGCGGCGTCAGCAGGCGGAGGCCGGGAATCGTCAGCAGTCCATCCTTGAGTTGATTGGTGAGCAGACGCGTGCGGCGTTCAATCTCGGCGACGCCGATCGAGTCGAGCCACTCGGCGGCCGCCGCCCAGGCGTGGACCAACGGCCAACACCAGGGGCCGTACTGGAAACGCTCGGCCGTCTCCCGCAGTTCGAACGACTGCTTCTCGAAGTCAAGGCTCTGCTCGCTGCGACCTCCCGCGAACGTGAGTCCAAGGCGCGACACGGCCTCGCGGTCGGCGTACAACATTCCCGCCGCGTACGGAGCGTACATCCACTTGTAGGAAAGCACGGCCGCGAAATCGCACGTCAACTCGTCGAGTCGCATGGGAAACACACCGGCTGAGTGAGCCGCGTCGACGAATGAGAGAACATCGCGGCGGCGAGCGATCCCGCAGAGATCGTCGATCGGCAGGCGATGGCCGCAGTCGGTGGTCACATGGCTGATGGCGAGCAACTTGGTGCGTCGCGAGAGCAGCTTGTCCAGTTGCGCCGCCTGACGCGGGAGGTTTTCGTCCAGCTCGAGTCGCTGCACGCGGACTCCCCTCGCCTCGGACAAATGCAGCGCGGGCAACAGCAGCGCAGCCTCTTCGTCCGCGCTGACGACGATCTCATCGCCGGCCTCCCACGATATTCCACTGAGCACCACTTGAAACGCCTCGCTCACACCGCGGACCAACGCCAAGTCCTCCGCCGCCGCGCCAAGGAACGTCGCGACGATCTGCTTCGACGCGTGCCGCCGTGGATACTCTTCGTCCGGATAGACGATGTGGAGCGGGCCGCGCTGGTGGATCTCAGCCATCCGCGCGTCGAACGCGGCGGTGACGGAGCGCGGAGTGATGCTCACGCTCCCGTTCTGAAACCACGTGTATTTCTGCAGCGCCGGAAACTCGTCGCGAATCGCCGCGATATCGAGCGAATCATTCACGCCTGCCCCTCGACGCCGCAAAAGTTCATCGCCGCCAGCGCGTAAACCCGCGCGGCTGAATGCATGCGCTCGATCGAGACGTTCTCGACATCTGCATGAGCCGTCTCGTTGCTGGGCCCGTAGTAGACGGTCGGAACGCCGCTGCCGTGGACGTAGAGGTTGGCGTCGCCGACGATGCGTTTGCCGATCAATTCAGCCGGCTGGTCGGTGACCCGTTCGTGGGCGGCGGCGACTGCTCTCACGACCGGATCGTCCGCCCCAGTTTCAAACGGTTCGCGTTGATGTTCCATACTGACCGTCGCGGCCAATCCGCCCGCCGCGGCAATCGGATCGACGAGAGCCTGGAGTTCGGCGAGAACTTCTTCTGCTCGCCTGCCCGGCGTCCAGCGCCGCGTGCCAGTGAGTCGGCACACACGAGGCGTGCGATTGAAGTAGTCACCCGCCTCGACGATTCCCACATCGATTCGCTCTGGTCCGGCCAGTGGATGAGTCCGGCCGGCGTCCAAGTCCTGTTGGAGCCGATGAAGCTGACCGATCAGATCGCCAACGAAACGGATCGGGTTCTCCGCGAACGGCACGTACTGTGTGTGCGCGCCTCCCAACTCCGAGGACAGAGTGATGGTGAAGACCATCGATCCCATGCTCATCACCCACAGCGAGTCGGGGCCTTCGACGATGACGATGCGGTCGCACGCAACTCTGCCGGCATTGATGTCGTCGACCAATGCGAGCGGGCCGTCCTTGGCCGCCTCGGGCTCCTCGTGGCCGACGACCGCGGTCAACAACAAATCGCCTTGCAGCATGACGCCTGTCTCCGACAGGGCCTTTGCTGCGCCGAGAATGGCGGCCATCCCGCTCTTCATGTCCGTCGTGCCGCGCCCGTACAACAGGTCGCCGTCGCGATAGACGGGTTGATTGTTCTGGTCGGGAATCGTGTCGAGGTGACCGTTGAGCATCAGTGTGGGGCCGGAACCACCGCCGCGAATTCGCGCGTAGAGATTGGGGCGACCCGGCGTCACTTCGCGGACGTCCACGTCGAGCCCGAGTGCGCGAAGTTGCTGCTCGTACAACAGGCAGACTTCCTGCTCCGCCAGCGTGACGCTCGGCGCGCGCACTAATTCTTCCGCGCGGTCGGCGATCCAGCCGCCGTCGACAGCCTCCAACACACGGTCAATTCTTTCGTCAGTCACGCTCGCCCCTGGAACCTCAGCGTTGCCGGTGATTTCGAGAAGCTGTATCGTAGCGTTCCATTCGCCGCGAGACGATAGACGGCCAACTGCCGGGTCACGCGCTCACT
The DNA here is from genome assembly GCA_030748485.1 of Pirellulaceae bacterium. Lineage (GTDB taxonomy): Bacteria > Planctomycetota > Planctomycetia > Pirellulales > Pirellulaceae > JASMLW01. The sequence continues at coordinate 1,961 of JASMLW010000001.1, read as the reverse complement.
CTCACTCTTCTTCGGCTAGCGACTGCAGAGAATATGTTCGGCGCGGTTACCAATTGTTGGAAACACCAACTCGATCGGGGCGCGGCGCTGGAATCGCTCGTCGAAACGGCGCTCGACCGCGGCTACTGCACGCTCGAGTTTCGGCAGGGCAGCTTGGGCGAATGCGAGTCGCTGGATCTCATCCCCGACGCCGATCGTCTGAGCCGACTGAGTGACGGCCGCGTGCACTCCATGTTCAACCTGGCGATCAACACGTCTTTTGTGAAGCGACCGTTGGATCGCGGGAGCGACTTAGTCAGTGCGGCGATCGACGCAGCGGTTGCCTTGAATCCGCGTCGGCCCCATTTGCGGCTGGTTGATTTGACGAGGGCGGTCGATCCTCCTCTCGAACGGCGGGAGTTGGCTCTCGCTGTCGCCGCCGTCGCCGATGAACTGGGCCGGCTGGGAGGGCGGCTTTCAGTCGAACACTCGCGCGAGACGTGGTCTGATTTCTGGCGAGTCTACGAAGGAGCCAAACAGGAGGTAGCCGAACCGCGATGCCTCAAGGTCTGCTACGACCCGAGCAACCTGGCGACAGGGGAGGGCGGTTGGGCGTTTCCCAGCGAGCTTTCCGCGGATGATATTTCGATGGTCCACTTCAAACAGGTCCACCGCCGAAAACTCGCCGACACCGTGTGCGACGGCGATGTCGATTGGCCGGCGTGCATCGAGCGGTTGGCGCGCCTGAGTTATCGCGGCCCATGCCTGTTCGAAGTCGCGCCGGGTCCGATGGTCTGGGATAACTTCGCGATCAGCGAACGCTATCTGCGAGAACACGGAGTCGACCGCTTGGCGGCGGAAGAGGACTAGCGCCGCATGGCCGCGTCAATGAGTCAGCTGTTGCAGAATGTCGTCCGTGCTCCAGACCTGACCGTAGACGCGGGCCACAGCGGACAGCGCGGCTCGGTGGTCGGCGGCGAAGAACGTGGCGGTGGCGTCTTCGGCGACGATGACGTTGTACCCGCGATCGGCCGCATCGCGGGCCGTAGTTTCCACGCACATGTCGGTCGCCATGCCGACGATCACCAACGTTTCCAACTCCAGATTGCGCAGCAGTTGGTCGATCCCCGTGCCGTTGAACGGGCTGCTGGCGTTCTTGTCGATCACCAATTCGTCCGAAAGCGGCGTGAGGAGTTCGACGATCTCGTGCTCTCGGCTGCCCCGCGACCAGAGCGTGGGCGTGTCGGTCGAATCGACGGAATCTTCGTCGCGGCGTCGGCGGCGGGCGATCATGTCGCGGCCGTCGCTCAGCAATGCGCCGTGACGCGTGAACACAACATCGCGGCCGGCGTCGCGAAAGGCGGCGACCAGTCGAGCGGCGTTGGGAATCGCCACATCCAAAACTCGCGGCCCGTAGTACTCGGCCACCTCGGGGAACTGCCGCCGCAACATCCGCAGCACGCCCATGTCCGGATGCGAACTGTAGTTTTGAAAGTCGATGACCAGCGCGCCGGCGCGGAGCCAGTCGACCTCGAACTCCGGCCACGGCATGAACCAATCGCTTCGAGTTGCCGGGCCATCGATTGGCGACTCAGCCATCCATCGAACTCCGTTATTGCCAAGCGGGCGGAAGCAGTGATTGTGAGAGAAGTTGACGTCGCCAACAAGAGTCGGTCCGGTAGTAGGCCGGATCCAGGAGCACAGCGACGCCGCAGGAAAGGGAATGACTAATGACTAATTGGACAGTAATCGTAGGTCGTAGGACGGGTCTCCAGGCCCGTCGAATGGAACGAGCAATCGACGCGCAAGCCAGCAATCGACGATCCCGAGCCGAGCGAGAGTCCAGACCCGGCGATTGAGTTTCCTTTGGAGATAGTTCCGGAAGCTCCCGGGGTGGCTGTCGAATCGGGTTGGAGCCCCCGACGGAAGCGAAGACGAGGCGGCGCGGCTCGTGAGGTGGGACGCGATGGCGCGGGGCGACG